>NZ_JBFTLC010000014.1:0-110424 GCF_056396245.1 Arthrobacter sp. 05T423 | reverse complement strand
GCATGGTTGCCCGAGCCGTGGGCCTCCCGTTTGGTGCTCCAGGCCGGCGCGAAGGTCCTGGTGGATGAGAAGGACCTGTGGGACGGGTCGCTGACCGGCAAGCCAGGGGAGTTCCCCACCACCATCCTGATCGTGAACAAGAAGTTCGCCGCGGAGCATCCGCAGACCGTGGAAGCCCTGCTCAAGGGCCACGTCGAGGCCGTGAAGTGGCTCAACGACACCCCGTCCGCCGAGAAGGCCGTCGTCGTCAATGCGGCCCTCAAACAGGACGCTGGCAAGGCACTGGCGCGGAACGTCATCGACCGTTCGCTGAAGAACATCGTGTTCACGGTGGACCCGCTGGCGGGAACGTATAAAAAGCTGCTGCAGGACGGCGTGGACGCCGGCACAACCAAGCAGGCCGACCTTAACGGCCTCTTCGACCTCCGCGCGCTGAATTCAGTGGCCACGGAAAAAACCACCGCTGCAGGGCTGGGCCAGGACTAGCGCTGCCCCGCATCTGCACCGCCGCATTTAACGCACCACGAACAAAGGACGGGACCATGCCAGTCGTACTGGAGAACCTGGGCAAGCGCTTCGGCGAAGGCGCCCCGGTGCTGGACGACGTCAACGCCGTCATCGGCAAGGGCGAGTTCGTCGCCCTCCTCGGTGCGTCCGGCTGCGGCAAATCCACCCTGCTGAACATCATGGCGGGACTGGAGCTCCCGACGTCGGGCGCTCTCGAGGTGCCCAGCGACGGTGCCGCCTTCATGTTCCAGGACTCTGCCCTGTTCCCGTGGCTCACCGCGCGCGAAAACGTGGAGCTGGCTCTGAAGCTGCGCGGCGTCGGCAAAGCAGAGCGGCGCGTCAAGGCCGCTGAACTGCTGGACCTGGTCCACCTGGCCGAGGCCGCAGACCGGCGCCCGCACGAGCTGTCCGGCGGCATGCGCCAGCGCGTGGCCCTGGCACGCTCGCTCGCGCAGGACCGCCAGCTGCTCCTCATGGACGAGCCGTTCGCGGCGCTGGACGCCATCACCCGCGACCTGCTGCACGACGAACTTGAGCGCATCTGGAAGGAAACCGGGCGCACCATCGTCTTTGTGACCCACAACGTCCGCGAGGCGGTCCGACTGGGCCAGCGTGTCCTGCTGCTGTCCTCCCGGCCCGGCCGCGTGGTGCAGGAATGGGAAGTCACCGAAGAACACCGTACCGACGCCGGTCTTGCCGGACAGCTGACCGGGGTCATCACCGCCCGGCTGCGAGAGGAGATCCGCCGCCATGCCAAGTAACTCATCTCCCGTGGCGGAGTCGCCTGAGACGACCGAGTCCCCGCTGCTCGAGCCTGAGTCCTCCCAGGTTGAGCCTGCGGAGGCCCCGGCTTCGCCACGCTCAACCAATGCCGCCGAGAAGGTCCACGCCGCGCTGACCCGGTCCTCGACCGGCTCGGCCGACCTGCGCGAACTGGAATCCGGCCTCGACTCGCTGCAGTCGGACGCTGTCCGCAAGTCCCGGGTCGACTGGAGCCGGATCCTGCTGCCGGTCGCCGCCGTCGTGGTGCTGATCATCATCTGGCAGTTCTACGTCTCCCTGGGCCTCAAGCGCCGCGATCAGGTACCCGGCCCCATGGATGTGCTGGAGCAGTTCGGCACGTTGTGGGCCGAGGGTTCGCTGCAGGAGGCCATCTGGACGTCGCTGCAGCGCGGGCTCCTGGGCTTCCTCATCAGCGTTGCGATTGCCACGCCGGTCGGGCTGCTCCTGGCCCAGGTGGCCCCGCTGCGCAGGGCGTTCGGTCCGCTGATTTCGGGCCTGCAGGTTCTGCCGTCGGTGGCCTGGGTGCCGGCCGCCATCATCTGGTTCGGCCTCACCGACGCCACGGTGTACTTCGTGGTGTTCATGGGCGCTATCCCGTCGATCATCAACGGCCTGATTTCCGGCGTGGACCAGATCCCGCCGCAGTACCGCAGCGTGGGCACTGTCCTGGGCGCGTCGCGGCTGCAGATGGCCGTGCAGATCATCCTGCCCGCGGCACTCCCGGGTTACCTCAGCGGCCTCAAGCAGGGCTGGGCTTTCTCCTGGCGTTCACTCATGGCCGCGGAAATCATCGCAGTGGGCGGCACCATCGGCTTCGGCCTCGGCTCGATGCTGAACCAGGGCCGCGACCTCGCCGACATGACCATCGTGATGTCCGCGATCCTCCTGATTCTGGCCGTCGGCATCCTGATCGAGCTGCTGGTGTTCGCGCCCATCGAGAAGCGCCTGCTCCAGCGCCGCGGCCTCCTGGCAGGCAGCACCCGCTAAGCACCTCTGTACTGAAGCTGAAAGCCCGACGGCGACTCCCGCCGTCGGGCTTTCTGCTAACCAATGTCAGCCGCGGGTCAGCGTCCCGCAGCCATGGACTTCGAAGCCCTTTGCCCAAGACGGGATGGTGACAGCGATCCACCCAGAGGGGATGTCGTTGTCATAGATTTCGTCAAAGGTTCCGGAAAAGCCGCTCAAGGTTTCCCAGTAACAGAAGTCCCCCGAAGCGAATCCGTAGTACGTTCCCGGCAGGATGTCGATCCCTACCCGGTAGGTCCCGTCCCTGGTGATGCTCGTGGCCCTTGCCGCAGTTGACGGGACAGTGGTCCAAGCTCCACAGCCATCGCTTTCGAAGCCAACGTCACCAGGAAGGATCTGCACGTAGGTCACTCCTGAGACGATGTCGTTCGCGTTGATGTCACTGACGTTTCCCGAGAACCCGCTGAGCCGCGCCCAGTAGCAGAAGGAGCCCCCAGTGGACTTGTACAGCCCCGGCTTGATCTGCGTTCCCACCCGGTACGTGCCGTCACCTCGAAGAACCGTCACGGCCCAGACCGGCAGCTTCAGTGCCAGGCTCATCGTCACCCTGGTGTCCGAGTAGATCAGGCTGGCGGATACGCGGACCGTGATGGAGCGGCCATTGTCCGCGGCGGTGAGGCGGTAGGTGCGGTAGCGCGCGCCGGAGATGGCGGCACCGTTGCGGTACCACTGGTACGCGTAGGCCGACGGCGCGGGGGAGTAGGTGCCGACGTTGGCGGTCAGTGTCGAGCCCAGCGACGTGCCGCCGGTGATCCTCGGCGCCGTCTTCAGGGTGATGAGTGCCCTGCCGACGGTGACTGCGCCGGTGGTGACCGACCGTGTTGTGTAGCCGGGTTTGGAGACCGTGACCTTCACGTACACCCGTGAGCCGATGTAGCTGGGGTTGAAGTACAGCGCGTATCCGGTACCGCCCCTGACCGCTACGCCGTTCCTGTACCACTGGTACCTGATCGTGGTGCCGGCAGGCCAGCCCTGGGACACCTTCACCGTGTAGCCGTACCTGTGGGTTCCCACGACGCTCAAGGCCTTGGTGGCAACAATCGTCCCGGCCGCAATGGTGCGTGCTGCGGAGAAGCGGTCCACGGTTACGTAGCCGGCCTTGGTTGCCCGAACCCGAACCTTGAGGGCCTTGCCGTAGTCGGCCGAGGACGTGGTGTAGGTGCGGCCGACTGCGCCCGTGATCGCCGCTGTTCCGCGATACCACTGGTAGGACAGCACAGCACCGCCGGGAGCCCACGTTCCAGCGTTCGCCGTCTGCACCTGGCCCACACGGGCGGTTCCACTGACGGTGGGCACGGGCGCGGTGGCGAAGGTCGCGGAAACGCCGGTGACCTGGACGGAGGAGAGTTCCACCGAAGTGAAGCCGGGTGCGGAGAGGGTCACCTTGGCCCACAGTTTCTGTCCGACATCGGTGGCTGTGACCGTGTAGCGGGAGGTTGTGGCCGACGCGATGGCCAAGGTGCCGCGGAACCACTGGTAGGTCACTGCCGCCTGGTCAACCGTGCCGTCCCATTGCGGAGCGTTCAAAGACAGCACCTGCCCGACGGCAGGCCTGCCGGTCACCGCGTTGCTCCAGGCAACCCCCGTGAAGGCGGCTGCGCGAACGGTGACGGCCGCGGCTGATGCATCGGTTCCGGGAGACTGTGCGTCCGACGACGCCACGACGGTGAGCTGGACGCTCTTGCCGGCCATGGACGGAACGATGTTCAGGACATCGGCTTCGCCGACTGCGTGACCGGCGGTCTGGACCGGCGCTCCGTCGATGATCCAGCTGTACTGGAGCCAGCCGGCGCCGGTCCACTCTCCGCCGGTGGAGGTGAGGGTGCCGCCGACGACGGCGTCACCCTCAATTAGCGGAAGGGCGACGTTTGCGGGAGCGGCTGGTGTCACTTCGGCAGGCAATGTTTCCGCCGGCGTCACTTCGGCGGGTGCCGTTTCGGTCGGCGTAGCCTCCGCCGACGGCTCGCCTGACGGAGCCGGATCCGCAGGAGCTGGGTCGGACGGAGCCGGATCCGCAGGAGCCGGGTCGGTCGGAGCGGGATCCGGGGCAGTCGGGGCCGGGTCGGCCGGAGCCGGTGCGGGCTCCGTGATTGTGCCCGTTTCCATCGGCAGCGCCTGTGCTGCCGGGGCCATCAGGAGGCCGGCAAGCAACGCCATGCTGCCGGCTGTGGCAATGCTCCTGGTCAGAAGACCAGGGCGCGTCCGCGTACGGACTTTTTCGTGCAGAGACAACTAGTGTCCTTCCCCCATGTTGAGACCGATCGGTGAATCCCGATCGGAGTTATTGTAGGGCTCGCCACAGACAATTCCGCTCCGTCAGCGCCGTGCCAGACGGCCCCGGGGGACTTGTCGCAATGTGACGCAGCGTTACCTTGCGTGAACTGGTGTTTCCGCGCCGTTGGTTGGGCCCGTAACACAGCCCTACCGTTGATCCATGGCAATTCAGGACATTTACCCCACGGCGCTGCGCCTCCTCGGCCGCCCCGTGCTGGTGGTGGGCGGCGGACGCGTTGCTGCGCGCCGCGCGAAGGGCCTGCTCGACGCAGGCGCCCGCGTCACCGTGGTAGCCCCCGACGCCACCGCCGCGCTCCGCGAACTCGCCGACGCCGGCCTGCTCACCTGGGAACCGCGCACCTACCGCTCGGACGACGTCGACGGCGTGTGGTTCGTTCAGACCGCCACCGGAGATCCCGCCGTGGACACGGCCGTAGCTTCCGACGCCGAAGCGCAGCGCGTCTGGTGCGTCAACGCCTCCGACCACGAGTCCTCCGCCGCCTGGACGCCCGCCGTCGCGGAAGTGGACGATGTCAAGATCGCCGTCAACGCCGGGGGAGACCCGCGCCGGGCCATGGCCCTGCGCGACGCCGTCGCCACCGCACTGGAATCCGGCGACCTGCCGCTGCGCCGCCGCCGTGCCCACCGCGGATCGGTCGCCCTCGTGGGCGGCGGACCGGGCGACAGCGGCCTCATCACCGTCCGCGGCCGCCGGCTGCTCGGCCAGGCCGACGTCGTGGTTGCCGACCGCCTCGGCCCCCGAGAACTGCTCAACGAACTTGCCCCGGACGTCCGGGTCATCGAGGTCGGCAAGACCCCCGGCCACCACCCCGTGCCGCAGGCCGAGATCAACCGAATCCTCGTCGAAGAGGCACTGCAGGGCCACCGCGTGGTCCGACTCAAGGGCGGGGACCCCTACGTCCTGGGCCGCGGCGGCGAGGAGGCAGAATTCTGCCGCCGGCACGGCGTCGAGGTTGAAGTGGTTTCCGGCGTGACATCCGCGATCTCCGTCCCGGCAGCAGCAGGCATTCCGGTCACGCACCGCGGCCTGGCGAAAGGCTTCAGCGTGGTCACGGGCCACGAGGAACTCTCCGAGGTTCCGGCCCGTGCCGACCACACCGTGGTGCTCCTCATGGGCGTGGGACAGTTGCGTGAATCCGCGTCCGCCCTCGGCAGGGCCGGTCTGCCCGGTGACACACCAGTTGGTATTGTGGAAAACGGCTACCTGCCGGACCAGCGCGTCACCATCGGCACCCTCAGCACCATTGCCGACCAGGCCGAGGCCGCCGGCGTCGCCAATCCTGCAGTGATCGTCATCGGTGACGTTGTCCGCGTCAGCCCGTTCGCGCCGTCGCACTTCAAAACCGCTGACTACAGCACCACCAGCCCCAACAGACCCCGCACAAGCACAACCCGCGTTCTCACCCCCTAGCCCCCGAGTCCCAACTGGCTAGCAGTTGTTGTCGTTATGAGCCCTCAAAACGACAACAACTGCGAGTCAGCTGGGCGGGACCGAAGAAAAGGAACACAGCCGTGTCAACCAGCACCACCGTAGGAACCGCTGCCCGCCCCTTGCGCGTGGCCGTCATCGGATCCGGCCCGGCCGGCGTTTACGCCGCGGACATCCTCACCAAGAGCGAGGCCGTCAAGAGCGGCGAGCTGACCGTGAGCATCGATCTTTTTGACCGCTACCCGGCACCCTACGGCTTGATCCGCTACGGCGTGGCCCCGGACCACCCGCGCATCAAGGGCATCGTCAACGCCCTGCACAAGGTCCTGGACCGTGGCGACATCCGCTTCTTCGGCAACGTCGACTACGGCACCGACCTCTCCATCGAGGACCTGCAGGCGCACTACGACGCCGTCATCTTCGCCACCGGCGCCATCAAGGACGCCGACCTGAACATCCCGGGCATCGAACTCGAGGGCTCCTTCGGCGGCGCCGACTTCGTCTCCTGGTACGACGGACACCCGGACGTCGCCCGCGAATGGCCGCTGGATGCCAAGGAGGTCGCCGTCATCGGCAACGGCAACGTCGCCCTCGACGTGGCCCGCGTCCTCTCCAAGCACGCCGACGATCTCCTGGTCTCCGAGATCCCGGACAACGTCTACGCCGGCCTGAAGGCATCGCCGGTCACCGACGTCCACGTCTTTGGCCGCCGCGGCCCCGCCCAGGTCAAGTTCACCCCGCTGGAGCTGCGCGAGTTGTCCCACTCCAAGGACGTGGACATCATCCTGTACCCGGAGGACTTCGAGTTCGACGAGGAATCTGACCGCCAGATCCAGAGCAACAACCAGACCAAGACCATGGTCGGAACGCTTACCAACTGGATCGCCGAGCAGCCCGAGGACGTCTCCGAGCTCAAAGCCTCCCGCCGCCTGCACCTGCACTTCCTGCACAGCCCGGTGGAAATTTACGACGACGCCGAGAACCCCGGGCGCGTCAGCGGCATGAAGTTTGAACGCACCGAACTCGACGGTACGGGCAACGCCCGTGGCACCGGCGAGTACATCGATTACCCGGTCCAGGCCGTCTACCGCGCCATCGGCTACTTCGGTTCCGCTCTGCCCGAGATCGAGTTCGACCACAAGAAGGGCGTCGTCCCGAACGCCGGCGGCCGCGTCCTGGACGCCTCTGGCGAGCACGTCCCGGGCATCTACGCCACCGGCTGGATCAAGCGCGGACCGGTCGGCCTGATCGGCCACACGAAGGGCGATGCCCTCGAGACCGTGACCTTCCTGCTGGAAGACCGCGAAAACCTGCCGGTTGCCGAGGCACCCGCTGCCAGCGCCGTCGTCGACCTGCTCGAAAGTCGCGGCGTGGAATTCACCACGTGGGAAGGCTGGCTGGCACTGGACGCGCACGAACTCGCCCTGGGCGCCGAGGCCACCGCTGCCGGCGGCTCGCACGGCGTTGAGGTTGTGCGTGAGCGCATCAAGGTGGTGCCGCGCGAGGACATGGTCTCCATCTCCCGCGACGGGATTGCCGCAAGCGTCTAGCTCTGACACCAACGCGAGTCTAAACAGCAACGCGGGGTCACTTAGCGCCCATTCCTGATGGAAAATTGGGCGCTAAGTGACCCCGCGTTGCTTTAAGCTCCAGCGCCGCCGGCGGCCATGAGCTCGAGGCGCTGCAGGGTTTCCCGGTTCCGCACCGTGATGATCGGATCGCGGAGGGCCTTGGGCACCGCGAGGCCGGGACCGCGGACCGCGTCCTCGGTCATCGTGACCCGGCACTGCCCGCCCAGGTCCTCAAGGGTGATGATCACTTTGGCCTCGCCGATCGGCCAGCCGCGCGCGATCATTTCCAGCTGCCTCCCCGGATCGGCCGCCGTCACCTTGGTCGAATCATTGATGAGCAGAGGCCAGGCGCCCACGGAGTGGTGGAGCTGGGCGCCGACCTCAGGCCAGTGCCCGTCCACGGAGCGGATCCTCGAGGCACCGACCACCCAGCCGGAATAGAGCCAGCCGTCCGCTATCACCTTCCAGACTGCCGATGCGGGTGAATTGACGACCTGCGTGACGGTTGACATGGTGTTCCTTTCGTCGGCCGAACTCCGGCGGCCGGGGGAGTTGGGATATGCGGCTGTGAACCCGGCGGGCTCCGGGGCGCCAATGATGCGGCGAGCGGGGCGCCGGGCCACGCGGTACGAACGCTCCCGGAGCCGGCGGGCCCAGGGGTACGTCCCCGCGCCGGGCAGCGGGTGCTTCAAGGGGTCGAAACGGATGGCCGTGTCCGCGTTGTCGGGAGCCGCCCTCAGATGCAGCACGCCCGCCTGAACCCAACGGCCTGCCGGCTTGGCGTAGAACAGCGCAAGGGTCCAGGCTCCCGTGGCCAGCGACTCTTTGAAGTTCCCCCCGGTGTCTGCCCGGCCGGTCGCACGCCCGGGCAGGGACAGCGTGCGCAGCCCCAGCAGGACCGGGCCGTCGCCACCCTTGTACGGCATGAGCGTGGTGAACCTGGCCGTGGCAACATCCAGCTTGGGCAGCAGCACGAAGCGGCCAGGGACGCCCCAGCCGGTCGAGGCGAACAGGACATCCCCGACGTGGGCATCCCCGACGTCGGCACTGTCGCCGTCGGCTCCGATGTCGCCGTCGGCGATGACACCGCTGCCGCTGGCACCGGAAGCCCCGGACGCGACCCGCAGCGCCAGGCCCAGTATGTCCGGCAGCGACTCAGGAAGGCCGACCGAACGGGAGAAGCGCCCGCGCAGCTGGCGCGTGCCGGCGTCGTCGAGCCAGCTGATTCCGCTGGATGCCGGAAGGCCCGCTGATGCGCGGCCCGCGGCGCCGGTGAGGGTCAGTTCCCCTACCAGGCTGATGCCCCGCGGATGAATGGGGCGGACAGGGCGCACAGCCTTGATGGCCCGGAACGCCGCGGCAAAACCGCGCCCGGCGAACTCGGCCGCCCGGTTGGGCGCCCGATGTGGCGCCCCGCCCGGATCCCCGCTGAATCGTTTACTCATGTGTCGCTCTCCCATGACTGGACCCTTCCCATGGCTACATCCTCCCGAACCTGGACCGGACCAGGGCGAAGATGCCGTAGCAAATGAAGCCTGCGCCGATGGCAAACAGCAGGTAAGGCCCGTACTCGTGGTCGCGCAGGGCCTTCAGGCTGCCGTCGAGGCCGGTCGACTCTTCGGGGGTGTGCTTGGCGGCGGCGATGGCGAAGAGCAGCCCGGAAAGGAACAGCGCGATCCCTTTGGCTACATGGCCGGTCACACCGAGGGAATCGATGATCCTGCCCCGGCGCGTGCCGTCAAAGTGGAAGAGCTCCTCCTTGAAGCCACGACGGAAGCCCTTTACCACAAAGTAGATACCCACGCCGATGACGGTCAGGCCAAGGGCGCTGAGGATCACCGCGCCGAAGGGGTTGCTGAGCAGGGCCGCGCTCACGTCCCGCGTGGACTCGCCGGAATCGCCGCGGAGCCCAACCGCAAAGCCGCCGAAACTGAACCCGACGCTGCCGTAGGCGACCGCGAGGAAGCCGGAGGAGATCAGCTTCCCGATCCGTTCCTTGCGCGGCAGGTGGCGGGCCCGGAGTGTGGCCTCGCTTAGCTGCCAGAGGGCGAGCCCGGCACACGCGATGAGGCAGGCCCACATGACGGCGGGACCCCAGGGATTGGCGGACAGCTGCTCGATGGCGCCTGTGGGCTCGGCTTCCCCGGGGTGCCCCAGGGCCAGGGCAATTGCGATTCCGCCGAGAATGATGTGCAGCAAAGCCATCACAGCAAAACCTGAACGCGCGACGACGTCGAGCGCTTTGGTGTTCGAAACAGCCTCCGCGGCGTCGGCCGCCTCGCTGATCGTCGAGTCCTTGTCCGTGGTGCCCTCCGGTTAGCCGTTCATCGGCCCTTCGGCGTGGATGCGCTCGGCACCCTCACCCACGAGCTTTACCGTGCAGCGCACCACGAGGTCGTCGGGTGCCGTGTCGATGTCGACGAGGGCGTCACCGGCGCTGAGGACGGTGAATACTTCCGACGCCGATTCCACATCGAAGCCCTTGCTCTTGGCGGCCTGCGTTGCGTTGGCCAGCGCCTCGCGCTTCAGCCCGTCCACGTATGCCTGGTCGTCCTCGCGTTCGGAGTCGCCGAATGCCCAGCCGAACAGCGTTCCTGTTGATCCCATGGCGTTGATTTTACGCACAGACCTGTTGATATTACGGGCTACCGTAACGTTAGTAAGTGTGCTTACCATGTGGGGACCAGGTCTTTGGTACGGCTCGCGGGCACCTGAACGCAGGGTCCGCGGGAGCCACTGTTCCGGATTGAACCTCTCGTATTAGGAAGGACATCATGGCTGGAAATCTTTTTGCACGGTCTGTTCATGACCTCACGGCTGCGGCTTGGTTTGGCGGCTCGCTGATGGGTGCGGTCGGCCTCAATGGGGCCACCGCCGAGGCGAAGGACCCGGCCGAGCGCACGCGCCTCTCGAGCCGCGGCTGGATGAAATGGGCTCCGGTCCAGACGGCAGCCTTCGCAACCCACCTGGTGGCGGACCTGTTCATTGCGCTGGAAAACAAGGAGCGGATCGCCAAGCAGGAGGGCGTGGCTGCGGACACCGTCTACAAGACGGCCGTCACGGTGGCGGGAGCAGCGGTCACCCTGTACGCAGGCGTTCTGGGGAAGAAGGTGGACAAGCTGGCCCAAGAGGGTGCCGAGGGCGCCACCGAGCCCCGGCCCGGGTCTTCGGCCAAGCTGCAGTCGGCGCAGAAGCAGTTGAAGGTGCTGCAGTGGACTATCCCGGCCTTTGCCGCCTGGGTCATCGTCCTTGGCGCCAAGCACGGCGAGATGCAGCGGCCCAAGAATGTCTTTAAGGGCCTGCGCTGACGGTACCCGTCAAGGCAAGTAACGCCCGACGGCGGCCGGGCACCCAAGTGCCCGGCCGCCGTCGGGCGCGGATCGCCCTGGTGGGGCGAAGCGGCCGGCGAAAGCCCGTTACTCCCGCAGCCACTCCGCGCAGGAGTTGAGGTTCCGGTGCACGCTGGCCACGGCCGCATCGCCGTCGTGCGCTTCGACGGCGTCCACAAGATCGCCGTGGCCCGCGTGCGGAAGGCCGTTGAATCCGGGGCGCCGGTGTTGCTTCAGCAGGTCGTTGTGGAACACGTCGCCGAAGCTGACATACAGCTCGTGCAGGAGCGGGTTCCCGGAAGCCTGCGCCACCCACTCGTGGAAGCCCCAGTCAGCACGGGCCCAGCGGGCGTAGTCTTCGGCGTTCCAGGCGTCCTCACGCTCGGTGAGCAGCGCGCGCAGGGCGGCGACGTCGTCGGCCGTTGCATTCCTGGCCGCGAGGCGGGCCGCCTGGGTGTCCAGCCCCACACGGACCTCGAGGACGTGTTCGTCCGTGTGTTCCTTGTATAGCCGGCGCGCGGCTCCGGAGATTTCGCTGGTGGCGCGGACGTAGGTTCCGTCGCCCCGGCGGACCTCTAACATCCCGCTGTGGGCCAGCGCCTTGACAGCTTCCCGGAGCGTCCCACGGGACACGCCCAGCCCGGTCATGAGCTCGGTTTCGGACGGGATGCGCTGCTGCAGCGGCCACTCGCCTGTCTGGATCATCCCGCGGAGCTTGGCGGTGACTTCGTCCGCCAGTGGCAGCCGGTGCGACGTGCTCAGGGTCATGGCGTCCTATTCTTTCATTCCGGCAGCGTTGGTGGAGGCGCTCACTCCAGTGGCGCGGACGCTGCTGAGCAGGTGTGCCACGACGATCTGCACCACGGCGATGACCAGGAGCAGCGCCAGCGGCAGCGTCCAGTTGCCCGTGGTGCTGTGCAGCAGGCCCATGCCGAATGGTCCGACGGTGGCCAGCAGATACCCGGTGGACTGCGCCAGCGTGGACAGTGCCGTGGTTTCCGCGGTGTTCCTGCCGCTGCGGCTGATGATCACCATGACCAGGGGGAAAATGCCCAGGCCGAAGCCCAGCAGCACCGCGGGGACGACGGCCAGCGAAACGGGGAAAAAGAGGAGCGCGGCAATGCCGGCCGTCATAGTGAGGGTGGCCATGTAGACGGCCGGGCGCAGCATCCGTGGCCGGGAACCGATGGCGATCAGGGTCATGCCGGCCGGCACCGAGACGAGCTGCATGACGCCGAACATGAGGGCGCTGTCGGTGGCGCTGAGGCCCATTGTGGTGAGCATGTAGGGGAACCAGCTCAGCAGCGCATAGGCGAGCAGTGCCTGCAGGGTAAAGATGCCGGTGAGCAGCAGCCCGGTCTTGGTGCGCAGCAGCGGCCACGGGGAGATGTGTCCGGCGGCTTTCCGGACAGCGTTGCGGTGGGCGTGCAAGGTGACCGGGAGGAAGCCCAGGAAGGCGGACAGGGCGAGGATTCCGATGGAACCCAGCCCGGCCGACGGCGACCCCAGCGCCTGGGACAGGGGGACAACCACCACGGCCATGACGGTGGCGCCGCTGGTCATGGTCACCGTGTAGACCGCGGTCATCAGCGAGGTGCGCGCGGCGAAGTGCTCGCGGATGAAGGACGGCATGGAGACATTGCAGACGGCCAGCCCGGACATGCCCACGACCGTTCCCACCACCAGCATGCCGGTGGTGGGAATGCCTCGGACCAGCAGTCCGGCCGCCAGCAGGCCGAGCGACAGCAGGATGGCCTTCTCGACGCCGAGCTTCCCGGTCAGCCATGACGTTGCGGCCCCGGCCACCGCGAAGCACAGCGTGGGAATGGACGGAATGAGCGAGGCGACCAGCGGCCCGTAGCCCAGTACCTGCTGCAGGTCGTGCAGCAGGGCCGACGCGCCGGTGATGCCGGCCCGCAGGTTCAGGCCGATGAGGACCAGGGCAATGACGCCGGCGACGACGGCGGCGCGCGGCTTTGGTGTGCAGGTGGCCGTGGCTGTAGGTGCTGAGGAGGTGGTCGCCATCCCTCAACGTTAGACGTTTGACGTTTGATGTCTAGAGTTTTGTGGGGAAGCTCTCGCGGGCCCTTCCGGCCCGGGCATAGACTCAGGCCAGCAAGCGCATCACGAGCAGGATCCCGCCAAAGGGAAAGGACGCCGTCCGGCCATGACCGCCGAAGGCCTTGAAACGGAGAAAAAGTACGACGTCGACGCCGCCGCAGCGCTGCCCGACCTCGCCGCCATACCCGGGGTGGGCCGCGTGGGCGATCCCCACCAGGCTGAACTGGAGGCCGTCTATTTTGACACAGAGGACCTGGTCCTTGCCTCCCGCCGCATCACCCTGCGGCGCCGCAGCGGCGGTGCCGATGCCGGCTGGCAGGTGAAACTGCCACCCGAGGCCGGGGCCGGGGCCGAGGCCGGGGACGCCTCCGCGTCGTCGGAAACGCCGGGGGCGCGCCGGGAGATCCACGCTCCGCTGGGCCAGGCCGACGTCGTTCCCGACGAGCTGCTTGCCTACCTGCACGCCTACCTCCGGGGATCGGACCCCGTGCCCGTGGCCAGGCTGAACACGCGGCGCACCACCCATGCCCTGTACGGGGACGACGGCGTGCACCTCGCAGACTTCGCCGACGACACCGTCGACGCCGAGCTTCTTCAAGGGGCGGGACGGAACCCGGCAGATGGGTCCGCCGGTCAAAAGCAGCACTGGCGCGAGTGGGAACTCGAACTGGTTCACGGCCAGCCCGGGGTGTTTGCAGCGGCCGCATCGGTCCTGGCTGCGGCCGGCGCCAGGCCGTCAGCCCACGAGTCCAAGCTCCGGCGCGTACTGGGGGAGGTGCAGCCGGCAGCGCAGGGAGCGGAAGTTCAAGGCACGGAAGCGTTCGGCCCGGCAGGAACTGAAGGCCCGGCCGCAACCGAAGGCAGCGTAAAGCAGCCCGGCGCAGGGAAACCCGGCAAGAAGTGGCCGGCGTCCGCCGTCGTCAGTTCCTACCTGGCGCAGCAGATCAGCGAGCTCCTGGCCAATGACGGCCGCGTGCGGCTGGAGGAGCCGGATGCGGTCCATGCGATGCGCTCGGCCACGCGCCGGGTGCGGTCTGCCCTCGCGGTCTACGGGAAGCTTTACAGCGGCGGTGCGGTGGGCAGGCTGCGCGACGAGCTCAAGTGGCTGGGCCGGATTCTCGGCACGCCGCGGGACGCCGAAGTCATGCTGGACCGGCTGCGCACGAATGCCGGCAAGCTCCCTCAGGGGGAGGCGGCCGACGACGTGCAACGGCGCGTCGAGCGGGAGTTGGGCATCAGGCTGGACGCCGGCTACCGCAAGACGCAGGAGGTGCTCCTGACCGACCGCTACTTCCGTCTCCTTGACGACCTCGAGGACTTCCGTGACCACCCGCCCGTGCGGCCAGCCGCGTCGGCGCCTGCGGGCAAGGCCGCCCGCAAGCTTGTGGGCAGGTCGGCCAAACGGCTGCGCCGCGCCCACAAGGCGGCGTCGCGGGCAAAGGACGGAGCCGGCGAAAAGCCGGGCATGGAGCTCAAAGAGCCCACGGCGCAGGAAACGGCGCTGCACCAGGTGCGGAAGGATGCCAAGCGGCTGCGTCACGCGGCCGAGACTGTCGACCCCGTCTTCGGCAAGCGCGCGGCACGGCTCGCCAAGGCCGCGCACAAGCAGCAGAAGATCCTCGGTGACCACCATGACAGCGTGATGGCGCGGGTCTTCCTGGGGAAACTCGCCGGCGGCCCAGACCTGCCGGAGCCGGTGGCCGCAGCCTACGGTTCGCTCCTGCAACGGGAGCAGAAGAGCGCCGCCAAAGCCGAAGCCAAGTACCGCAAGGCCCACCGGAAGTCCCGGAAACTCATTCGGCGCGGGCTGGGATAGCGAAGCCCGAGAGTTATCCCGCATTACGGAAGCAGAGGCTTATTCTGGCCCCATGAGCGAGACCAGAGATACCTGGCACAGGCGGCATAAGGCCTCCCTGAGCGCCGGCGAGAGAGCGGCTGACGGGCTTCGCAACGGCATGGGCAGCTGGACGTTCGTGGGGTTTTTCATCGCATTCATGGGGCTGTGGGCCATGGTGAATTCCTACGTGCTCGCAGGGCGGGCGTGGGACCCCTATCCCTACATTCTGCTCAATCTTTTCCTGTCCATGCTGGCCGGTTTGCAGGGCGCGATCCTGCTGATTGCTGCAAAACGGCAGGACGCCATCGCATCGGCGATGGCCCAGCACGACTTCGAAACGGACGTCCGTGCCGAAGAACAAATCGAACAACTGATGACCATCAACAGGCAGCAGTTGGAGCTGCTCCGGGAGCTACGGGCTATGCGCAGCAGCTCAAACCCCGGAGATGCCAAGGACAACCCTCACGGAAGCACAGGCTGACAAATGGCCACTTTCGTCCTTGCCCCGGGCGCCGGGGGAGCAGGCTGGTATTGGCATCGGCTGGTTCCGGAACTGGAACGGCTGGGGCACCGCGCCATTGCGGTCGATATCCGCGAGGACGACTCCCGTCTGGGACTGCCCGACTACGCCGACACCGTGGTCGCGGCCATCGGTGATCTCCGCAACGTGGTTCTCGTGGGCCAATCCCTGGGCGCCTTTACGGTCCCGGTTGTCGCGTGGCGGGTACCGGTGGAGCTGATTGTCCTGCTCAATCCGATGGTCCCTCTTCCCGGTGAGACGCCCGGCGAGTGGTGGGACGCCACCGGCCAGCCTCAGGCACTCGAGCTCAACGACAGGCTGAACGGACGCAGCGGCGATTTTGATGAACGCGTGCACTTCCTCCACGACGTTCCCGCGGAGGTAGTTGCCGCGGGCGCCGGCGAGCAACGCGCTCCATCGGGCACGCCGTTCGGGCAGCCCTGCGGGATCGACCGGTGGCCCGACGTGCCGACAAAGGTGCTGATTGGCCGCGATGACCGCTTCTTCCCGGTGGACTTTCAACGCCGCGTGGTCCGGGCCCGGCTCGGCCTTGGCATTGACGAAATCCAGGGCGGACACCTGGTCGCATTGAGCAACCCTGCTGAACTCGCACTTCGGCTGGATGGCTTTGCCCGCGAGGCCCTTTGACGGGCGGTGACCGCCCCGAGCGGGCTCAGCCGGCTCAGCCGGTTCAGCCGGCGTGCCGCGCCCCGAGCCGGGCCACCGCCAGGGCGAGCCACAGCTGCACCCGGTCCGCGGTGACGGAGGGGTCGTACCCGGTGAGCTCGGTGATCTGCGCCAGCCGGTAGCGGACGGTGTTCCGGTGCAGGGTGAGGGCCTCGGCGACGGCGGCAACGGAGCCGTTGTTGTTCAGGTAGCTCTCCAGTGTGGCGATCAGTTCGGCGCCGTGGGCGGCATCGAAGCTCCGGAGCGGGTCCAGCGATTCGTTCGCCATGTCAGAAAGCGGCACGTCCTCGCTCGCCAGGAGCAGGGAGGTCAGGCTCAGCCGTTCGGGCTCGTTCACCGGCAGCCCGTGGCTGGCGGCGTCGCGCGCCTCGAAGTAGCTCCAGCGCAGGCCGTTGGGCTTGGTGTAGGCGCCGCCGATGCCGATGGTCGCGTGGATGCCGGCCTCGGCGAGGTGGTCGCTGAGGCTCCTGGCCATCGCTGTGGCGCCGCGTCCGTCGTCGGCCACCACCGTCACCAGGTCCTTTCCGACGACGGCGGTCACCGCGTTCTCCAGGGCCTGCGGCAGTGAGGAGCTGACCAGCTGCTTGTGGTGCGCCTCGGAGCCGGCCAAAATCACCACGTTCTTGCGCGTGCTGTTGATGCCCGTCCCGGCCAGGCGGCGCTGCGCCTCGCTGGGGTCCAGGGTCCCGTGGATAACGTCCTCGAGAACCTGCCCGCACAGCGCCCGTTCGGCCTGGCGCTGTTTTACCATGTTGTTGAGCTCCACGCTGATGAGGTTTTGCGCGTAGCCGATGATGCCGGAATCCTCGAACGGCTGCTTCACCCAGAGCGTGCACGCATCGCGGCGGCCGGTGGGGATGGGGTACGTGGTCCAGGAATCGGCGGACGGCGGTTCGCTGCCGCTGTTGTACAGCTGGGCCGTGAACTGGGAGAGCGCTATCTCGGTGCGGAGCATGCCGCCAAGGTGCCGCAGGAGTTCGGCCAGCCCGCCGCCGGTCAGCAGCGCGCGGGCCAGAATCTGGTGCCCGGCAATGAGCCGCTCGAGCTTCGCGTAATGGTCCGCGGACTGCGCGTCAGCCACGAGCTTACTGATCGCGATGAACGGGGTGCCGTACGGCACCTCGACCACCGGCAGTCCCCAGCGGTTCGCCTCCGCGACCAAAGCCGGCGGAACGGCGTCGTGCGAGAGCCCCACGCCGAACCCGATGCCCACGGCGCCGGCGCGCTGGACCTGGCGGACAAAGCGGCGCTGTTCCGGTGCACTCTTCATCCGCAGCCCGGTGGTCAGCACCAGTTCGCCGCCGTTGAGGAAGCGCTGCGGGTCCTCCAGTTCGGTGACCGCGACCCAGCGGATGTCCTGGTGCGAGGTGGTCTCTGCGAGGCTGGATTTCTTGAGTCCCAGAGACTGCACGGCCAGCAGCGCCGCGAGGGAAATTGCCATGGGACAAGGGTAGCGGGAGGCTGGCCGATCGCACTAAAGGCTTGCTTCAAGGGTGTGCAGGTGGCTATTCCCCGCGGTGTCGGGCTGGAATAGGCTCGAGTCAGCCGCATCACACATTCAGGACGAAAGAGGTTGTACACCGTGGTTCAAACCTTGCAGAACTTCATCAACGGCGAGTTCGTCACGCCTGCCGGCACAGGCCTGCTGGACATCGTGAACCCCGTGACCGGCGACGTGGTGGCCAAATCGCCCGTATCCGTAGAGGCAGACGTCGACGCCGCCATGGCCGCCGCCAAGGACGCCTTCAAGAGCTGGAAGCACGTGACCCCCGGCCAGCGGCAGCTCATGCTGCTCAAGCTCGCCGATGCCATCGAGGCCAACAGCGACGAAATTGTCGACGCGCAGCACCGCAACACCGGACAGGTCCGTTCGCTGATCGCGTCCGAGGAAGTGGCCGCAGGCGCCGACCAGCTGCGCTTCTTCGCAGGTGCCGCCCGCATCCTCGAAGGCAAGTCCGCCGGAGAATACTTCGAAGGCCACACCTCCTTTGTCCGGCGCGAGCCGATCGGCGTCGTGGCCCAGGTGGCGCCGTGGAACTACCCGTTCCTGATGGCCATCTGGAAGATCGGCCCCGCGCTCGCCGCCGGCAACACCGTGGTCCTCAAGCCGTCGGACACGACGCCCGAATCCACCCTGGTCCTGGCGCGCCTGGCCGCGGACATCCTGCCGGCCGGCGTCCTGAACGTCATCCTCGGCACCGGCGAAACCGGCGCTTTGATGGTGGAACACAAGGTCCCGGGCCTCGTGTCCATCACCGGGTCCGTCCGCGCCGGCATCGCCGTCGCCGCGGGCGCGGCGAAGGGCCTCAAGCGCGCCCACCTGGAACTGGGCGGCAAGGCCCCGGCCATCGTCTTCAAGGACGCCGACATCAAGAAGAGCGCCGCGGCCATCGCCGAGTTTGCATTCTTCAACGCCGGCCAGGACTGCACGGCCATCACCCGTGTCCTGGTGGAGGACTCCGTGCACGACGACGTCGTGGCAGCCATGGTGGAACACACCAAGACCCTGCACACAGGCTCCCAGAACGACGAAGACAATTACTTCGGACCGCTGAACAACGTCAACCACTTCAAGGCAGTCAGCTCCGTGGTGGACTCGCTGCCCGCGCACTGCCGGATTGAGACCGGCGGCCACCGCGCCGGCGAGAAGGGGTTCTTCTTCGAGCCCACCATCATCACCGGCGCCAAGCAGGCGGACGACATCGTGCAGAAGGAAACCTTCGGCCCCGTCATCACCGTGCAGAAGTTCAGCACCGAACAGGAAGCCGTGGACCTGGCCAACGACGTCGAATACGCCTTGGCGTCCAGCGTCTGGACCAGCGACCACGGCACGGCCATGCGGCTGAGCCGCGACCTCGACTTTGGTGCAGTCTGGATCAACACGCACATTCTCCTCACCGCCGAAATGCCCCACGGCGGCTTCAAACAGTCCGGCTACGGCAAGGACCTCTCCATGTACGGCGTCGAGGACTACACGCGCATCAAGCACGTCATGTCCGCCCTTGATGCCTAGTCCCCACCGGCGCCCTAACCTCGCTCCGCTTCGGCCAGGGAACCCGGCCGGCGTGGCCCCAATCAGTAAAGAAAGAAACGCCATGACCACCACCGCCAACGAAATCACCTACCGCCTCGAGCAGAAGCGCCGCGTCCAGGCGGACTTCCCGGGCCCCAAGTCCGTCGCCCTGACCGAACGCCGTAAGGCAGTGGTCGCCGCCGGTGTTGCCTCCAGCGTCCCGGTTTACGTCGCAGACGCCGACGGCGGCATCATCCACGACGTTGACGGCAACGCCTTCATCGACCTCGGCTCGGGCATCGCGGTGACCAGCGTCGGAGCGTCCGATCCCGCCGTCGTCGGTGCCGTGAAGGAGGCCGTGGAGCACTTTACCCACACCTGCTTCATGGTCACCCCCTACGAGGGCTACGTCGCGGTCGCCGAGCAGCTGAACCGGCTCACCCCGGGGACCCACGAGAAGCGCACGGTCCTGTTCAACTCCGGCGCCGAAGCCGTGGAAAACGCCATCAAGGTGGCTCGCCTGGCCACCGGCCGGGACGCCGTCGTCGCCTTTGACCACGCCTACCACGGCCGCACCAACCTGACCATGGCGCTGACCGCCAAGGCCATGCCGTACAAGACCAACTTCGGCCCGTTCGCGCCCGAGGTCTACCGCATGCCCATGAGCTACCCGTTCCGCGAGGAGAACCCGGAGATCACCGGTGCCGAGGCCGCCAAGCGCGCCATCACCGCGATCGAAAAGCAGATCGGCGGCGACCAGGTGGCCGCGATCATCATCGAACCGATCCAGGGCGAGGGCGGCTTCATCGTTCCGGCCGAGGGCTTCCTGCCGGCGCTGTCCGCCTGGGCCAAGGAAAAGGGCATCGTGTTCATCGCGGACGAGGTCCAGTCCGGCTTCTGCCGCACCGGCGAATGGTTCGCCGTGGACCACGAAGGCATCGTTCCGGACATCATCACCATGGCCAAGGGCATCGCCGGCGGCATGCCGCTGTCCGCCATCACCGGCCGCGCGGACCTGCTGGACGCAGTCCACGCCGGCGGCCTCGGCGGCACCTACGGCGGCAACCCGGTGGCATGCGCCGCCGCGCTGGCCTCCATCGGCTCCATGCAGGAGTACCACCTCAACGCCCGTGCCAAGCACATCGAGGAACTGTCCTTCGGCAAGCTGCGCGAGCTCGCAGCTGAGGTCTCGGTGATCGGCGACATCCGCGGCCGCGGCGCCATGCTCGCCATTGAACTGGTCCAGGCCGGCTCGAAGGAACCGAACCCGGAGCTCACCAAGGCCGTTGCCGCCGCCTGCCTTAAGGAAGGCGTCATCATCCTCACCTGTGGAACGTACGGCAATGTCATCCGCCTGCTGCCGCCGCTGGTGATCAGCGACGAGCTGCTGCTGGACGGCCTGGAAGTCCTGGCCGCGGCCATCAAGGCAAGCGCGTAGTTCCACCGCTTCTTCTGCGCGAACCGGCAGGTCATGCCCTCTAAACGCCAGGAACAGGGCAGTAGCTGCCAGTTCGCGCTTTGAGGCCGTACGACGACGGCGGGCCGGGTACCAAAGGTGCCCGGCCCGCCGTCGTCGTTGCCGCCGTCGCACTCTCCGCCGTGTTCCCGCCCACCGGCGGTAGCGCCGCGGTAGAGTCGTCCTCACCACTGCACTTCACGCCGCAGGCCAGGGCGCCGCCGGGAGCCGGGCATCGGTCTGCACTACCCAAAGAGGGGTTTCGCATGCGATACGTAGTCGGTTACACACCTACCGAGCGGGGCGCGGACGCCGTCGCTTTGGCCACATCGCTGGCCCTGGCGCAGGGCGCCGAACTGGACCTGGTCTATGTGGTGAAGCCGGGCACTCCGTATGTGGCCCTGAACCCGGAGGGCAGCCGGATCAGCGCCGCGGAGCAGGAGGTGCTGACGGCCGAACGGGAGGGCCTCGCCTTGGTTCCGGAAGGGTTGCCCGCGAAATTCCATGTCCGCGAGGCCGATTCCTTCGCGGCCGGGCTCATCGAGGCGGCGGTGGAATTCGAAGCCGGACTCATTGCCGTGGGCGCCGCCAGCGCGGGCCTGTTCAAGCGCTACACGGTGGGCAGCGTGGCCAATGCACTGCTGCATGCATCGCCGGTCCCGGTGGCTCTCGCGCCGCGCGGCTATCAGCGGACGGCACCCGTCACCCGTCTGACGCTGGCCGTCGGGCAACGTGCGGGCGCCGAGGCTGCAATCGAAACCGGCATCAGGGCTGCCAAGAGGCGCGGCGTGCCGCTGCGGCTGGTGTCGCTCGTGGAACTCGACGCCGCCGGGGACGCGGGGGAGGCCATCAACGCCGCGCACATCCACGCGAACACCGTCCTGACGGCAGCTTCGGGGAAGGTGCCCGCCGGTCACGAGGTCAGCGTCGCCGTCGCCCATGGCCGTTCCATTGAGGAAGCCATCGACGGGCTCGAATGGGACGACGGCGAGATCCTCATTGTGGGCTCCTCGCGCCTGGCCGAAAAGAACCGGATGTTCCTCGGGAGCACCGCCAACAAGGTATTGCGGGCCCTGCCGGTGCCGATGGTTGTTGTGCCGCGCGACCATGACCGCGCGGACTCGGCCCCCTGATCCATCCTGAACTTCCGAGCGCGAACGGACATTCGGGGCCCCTCGCGAAGGGGCTTCAGTGTCTGCTCGCGCTGCGCCTGCGGGCTTAAGTGCCCGCCTGCGCTTCCCTGCGCGCGAGCCGCTTGGCCGCCGAGCTCTTGCGAGTTGCGGCCAGCATGTCCACCGTGAGCACCAGCAGGGCGAGCCACACGACGCCGAAGCCGATCCACCGGTCCACCGTCATGGCCTCGCGGAACACCACCAGTGCCACGATGAACTGCAGCACCGGCGCGAAGTACTGCAGCAGCCCGATGGTGGTCATGGGCAGCCGGCGGGCGGAGGCGCCGAAGAACACCAGCGGCACGGCCGTGATGACGCCGGATGCCAGGAGCAGCCAGAAGTGCCCGGGGCCGTGCGCCGTCAGCGAGGCATTGCCGCTCACCGCGAGGAAAATCATGGTGGCCGCGGCCAGGGGAGTGAGGACGATCGTCTCCACGGTGAGGCTGGTGACGGCGTCGGCACGCGGCCCCACCCGCTTCTTCACGAACCCGTACAGCCCGAAACTGACGGCCAGGGTCAGGGCAATCCACGGCAGTTTCCCATAGGACACGGTCAACACCCCGACGGCGATGAAACCGATTCCGACGGCGGCCCACTGCAGCGGCCGGAGCGTCTCCTTCAGGACGAACACGCCGAGGAGCACTGACACGAGCGGGTTGATGAAGTAGCCAAGGGAGGCCTCGACCGCCTGCCCGGTGGTGACACCGTACGTGTACGTCAGCCAGTTCACCGCGATGAGGCCGGCCGCGCCCGCCAGAGTTCCGAGCACCGAGCGGTTCCGCAGGGCAGCGCCCAACACGCGCCACGCCCGGGTCACCGTGATCAGGAGGGCGCAGAAAATCAGCGACCACACCACCCGGTTGGCCACGATTTCCACGGCACCCGCCGGCTGCAAAACGAAGAAGTAGAGCGGAAGCAGCCCCCACAGGCCGTAAGCGCCGACGCCGAACAGGACTCCCGCCGTCGTCTCCTTGTCCACCGCCTTGGGCCCCCCGGGTGTCCCGGCCTTCCCGGGCTGCGGTGCCCCGGGGCTGGTCACGCCCGAGGGCGCGGCGCCGGGTGAAGTGGCAGCCGGAACAGCGGAGGAGACGGATCCGTCGGGGGTAGGCACAAGGTCCATAACATCATCTTAAGGAGCAGTATTCCGTTTGGCCCGAACCAAAAAGTTGCCTACAGCCATGAATTAGTCAGTAGGCTTTCCATTATGGGTACGACTCAGCGCAGGGCAGCGGCACCATGAGGCTCCGCCACAGCAACGCCTCCGGCCGCGGCTACCGGCGCGTGCGGGCCGGTACCGGGTTCAGCTACAGGGACCTGGACGGCTCCACGCTTCCGCCCGGGCCGGTCCGGGACCGGCTGGAGAGCATCGGCATTCCACCCGCCTGGACGGACGTGTGGATAGCGCCCTTCGACAACGGGCACATCCAGGCCACGGGGCTGGACGCCGTGGGCCGCCGGCAGTACATCTACCACCCGGAGTGGCGGGAACGGAAAGACCGGGTGAAATTCGACCGCGCGCTCCAGCTCGCCGAATCGCTGCCCACCGCCCGCCGGCTGGTCACCTTGGATTTGAGGTCCGACGGCGTCACCCGCCAGCGCGTTTTGGCCGCCGCTTTCAGAATGCTGGACACGGGCTCCCTGCGGGTGGGGTCGGAGCGGTACACCAACGAAAACGGCAGCCATGGTCTTGCCACCCTGCTCTGCGCCCACGTCCACGTCCGCAAGGACTGCCTGCATCTCAGTTTCCCCGCCAAAAGCGGAAAAACCTGGGAGTCCCTCATCGCGGACCCGGACCTTGCCGCGCTGGCCCGGACGCTGAAACGGCGCGGCGCCAATGCGCGGCTGCTGGCCTATAAGAATGGCCGGACGTGGCACCCCGTCACCAGTGCCGACATCAACGCCTATGTGAAGGAACGCACCGGCGATGACTTCACCGCGAAGGATTTCCGGACCCTGCGCGGCACCACCGCGGCCGCCGTCAGCCTTGCCCGGAGCGGGCCGCAGAAAACGGAGGGAAAACGGAAGCGTGCCATCAGCGTGGCCATGATGGAGGCGGCGGCGGTGCTGGGGAACACGCCGTCGATCGCGCGCAAGAGCTACGTGGACCCCCGGGTGCTGGACCACTTCGCCGCCGGGGAGACCATCGATCCCAAGCGGCTCGATTCGGCGGAGTCGGAGCTGCGGGCGCTGCTGTACCGCGAGGGTGACGTGGTGCCGCTGCGGAAGAGCGGCTGACGGGAGAGGTCGCGGGGGCGGTGGCGACGGCCGCGTCCCAGAGCGCACGTCCCGGGACCCGGCACGCCACGGACCGCCGTGCGCCGTCACGGGTAGGGCGGCGGCCGAACGGACAATTAGAATTGAAAACTGCGCGCCGATGGGGCGTGGTCTCCCGTTCCGGAAGGGCTTACGGTGTCCAACACAGCTGAATCCACGGCCAAGCGCCCGCTCCGCGTCGCGATCGTCGGCGCCGGACCCGCCGGCGTCTACGCCGCGGACATCCTGACCAAGTCCAACGAGGTCAAGGACGGCGACTTTGAGGTCAGCATCGACCTCTTCGAGGCTTACCCGGCCCCCTACGGCCTGATCCGCTACGGCGTGGCCCCTGACCACCCGCGCATCAAGGGCATCGTCAACGCCCTGCACAAGGTCCTGGACCGCGGTGACATCCGGTTCCTGGGCAACGTCACCTACGGCCGCGACCTCACGCTGCACGACTTCCGCGCCTTCTACGACGCCGTCATCTTCTCCACCGGCGCCATCAAGGACGCCGAGATGGAGGTCCCCGGCATCGGCCTCGACGGCTCCTATGGCGCCGCCGACTTCGTGTCCTGGTACGACGGGCACCCGGACGTCCCGCGGGAATGGCCGCTCGACGCCAAGGAAATTGCGGTCATCGGCAACGGCAACGTGGCCCTCGACGTGGCGCGGATGCTGGTGAAGCACGCCGACGAACTCCTGGTCACCGAGATCCCCGACAACGTCTACCAGGGCCTGAAGAACTCGCCGGTCACCGACGTGCATGTCTTCGGCCGCCGCGGCCCCGCCCAGGTGAAGTTCACCCCGCTGGAGCTGCGCGAACTCAGCCACGCCCGCGACGTCGACATCGTGCTGTACCCGGAGGACTTCGAATTCGACGAGGCCTCCGACGACGCGATCCGGAGCAACAACCAGACCAAGACCATGGTGAACACCATGACCAACTGGCTGGTCGAGGAGCACGCCGAGGCTGAACAGCCGTCCTCCCGCCGCCTGCACCTGCACTTCCTGCACAGCCCGGTCGAGATATACGACGACGGCGGGTCCGGCAAGGTTGCCGGCATCAAGTTTGAGCGCATGCAGCTGGACGGCACCGGCAACGTCAAGGGGACCGGCGAGTTCATCGACTACCCGGTGCAGGCCGTCTACCGGGCCATCGGCTACCACGGCTCCGCGCTGGACGAACTGGAGTACGACGCGAAGCGCGGGGTCATCCCCAACGAGGGCGGCCGGGTCCTCGATGCTGACGGCAACCCCGTCCCCGGCATCTACACCACGGGCTGGATCAAGCGCGGGCCGGTCGGCCTGATCGGGCACACGAAGGGCGACGCCCTGGAGACCATCGGCTTCCTCCTCGAGGACAGGCTCACCCTGCCGCCGGCGCAGAACCCGGACCCGCAGGCGATCATCGATCTGCTCGAGGAGCGCGGCATCGAGTACACCACGTGGGAAGGCTGGAACAAGCTGAACGCCTACGAGGCCGCACTCGGCGCGTCGTGGAATGAATCGGCGGCCGCAGTCGACGGCGTCGTGCGCGAACGCATCAAGGTGGTGCCGCGCGAGGAGATGATCCAGATCTCCCGCGCCTGACAGCCACCCCCGAAGCGCCCACCACCACCCAGGCTGCGGGACCCGCGACGAAGCAGCCCCTTGGGTGACGAGTTTTTGTCCAGATAATGGCCGTTTGGCACGTTTCAACGCGCGTTATCTGGACAAAAACTCGGGCGCGAGGAGCACGACGGCGGCTCCTCCGCCCCGCTGGCCGCCCCCTATTGCGGGCCGGGTTGCTGGACTAGACTGTCGCGGGCAAGCGTTTGGGCGAGTGGGAGTTCGATGAAGAACCTGATCCAGCCGACGGCACCCGGAACCGAGGATTCGGTGCTGGTGCAGCGCCGCGCCCTGGCCGGCCATGAATTCCTGGACAGCCATGTGCAGAGCGAAGCGTTCCCCGATGCCGAAGAGATTCCCGGCCTGCGCCGCCTGATCCGCGAATCATGGCAGCGGTCCGCCAAGTTGCGGGCCAACCCCGATAACCCCGAGGCCCCGCTGGCCATTGCCGCGGACCAGCTGGAGGAATACCGGCGCCAGCACCCCTTGGCTGCCATCATGCCTGTGATCCAGAAGCTCCTCATCCGGCCCAGCCATGACAGCGGCCTGCTGGTTGCGGTCGGCGACGAGGTGGGCCGCCTCCTCTGGGTGGAAGGTGATCCCGGCGCGCGCAGCCGGGCCGAGGGCATGATGTTCGTTCCCGGCGCCGACTGGTCGGAGGCCACTGTGGGGACCAGCGCCCCCGGGACGGCGCTCGCCCTGGGCCGCGGCATCCAGATTTCCGGCGCCGAGCACTACAAACGGTCCGTCCACCCGTGGAGCTGCACGGCGGTGCCGTTCCAGGACCCCGACTCCGGCGCGCTGCTGGGGGTCGTGGACATCACGGGCACGGAGGCGGCCGTCGCGCCGCACACGCTCTCCCTCGTGGAGGCCACCGTGGCGGCGGCCCAGGCGCAGTTGCGCATCGAACGCCTACAGCTCGCAGCTGCCCAGGAACGCGTTAAGGCACGACGGCGGCACGTCGGATCCGGGGCGGCCGGCGGTACTGCGCGGGAAGGCAGCCTGTACCGCAACAGCCTGCAGCTGCTGGGCCGCGACCAGGCCCTGCTCAGCATCGAGGGCCGGAGCCTGGTGCTGTCCGCCCGGCACAGCGAGATCCTGGCCCTGCTCAGCACGCGCCCGGACGGCCTCAGCGCCGAGGAACTGAGCGTCCTCCTGTACCTTGGGGACGGGTCCACGGTCACCCTGCGGGCCGAGATGGTACGCCTCCGGAAGGTCCTGCAGCAGCTGAACCCCGCCGCGGTGCCTGAGTCCAGGCCGTACAGGCTGTCGATCGATCTCCTGCCGGACAGCAGCCAGGTGCTCACCTGCCTGCAGCGCGGCGCCCACCGGATCGCCCTGGACATCTACCGCGGCGCCGTCCTCCCCCGCTCGGAGGCGCCCGGCGTCGTCGAGCTCCGGAACCGGGTGTCCGCACTGCTGCGCGAGGCTGTCCTGACGGACGGCAGCGCCGAGTCGCTGCTCAAGTACGCCGAACTGGCGGAGGCCGCGGACGACGTCGACGTCCGCCGCGCCGCGCTGAAGCTCCTGCCGCCGCGCTCGCCCAAGCGGGCCGCCGTCGTCGCCGATCTGGAGCGGCTGGAAACCGAACTGCGCGCCTAATCCCCACCTGCTCCCTAACCTTGCTGCTCCCTAACCTCGCAAGCTCGGCCAGGGAACCCGGCAGGCGTGGGCCCACCCTCACCCAATCAACCCTCGTGACCCGGGTCACTTTATTGCAACCTGGCTGCAACCTGCCCGCTCCTAGGCTCGATGCATCGGCGATCACCATGACAAATCGCCTCCGTGTTGCACAGCAAAGGAGCTAGCAATGACCGTTTACGCACAGCCAGGCACCGAAGGTTCGAAGGTCACGTTCAAGGACCGCTACGAGAACTGGATCGGCGGCGAGTGGGTTGCACCCGTGAAGGGCCAGTACTTCGAGAACATCACCCCGGTCACCGGCAAACCGTTCTGCGAGGTGGCCCGCGGTACTGCCGAGGACATCGAACTGGCACTCGACGCCGCCCACAAGGTGGCCCCCTCCTGGGGCAAGACCTCCGTCGCCGAGCGCGCCGCCATCCTGAACAAGATTGCCGACCGGATCGACGAGAACCTCGAAATGCTGGCTGTCGCCGAATCGTGGGACAACGGCAAGCCCGTCCGCGAAACCCTGAACGCGGACATCCCTCTGGCGGCCGACCACTTCCGCTACTTCGCCTCCGCTGTACGGGCTCAAGAGGGCAGGCTGTCGCAGCTCGACGACGACACCACGGCGTACCACTTCCACGAGCCGCTCGGCGTCGTGGGCCAGATCATCCCCTGGAACTTTCCCATCCTGATGGCCGTCTGGAAGCTGGCGCCAGCGCTCGCGGCGGGCAACGCCGTCGTCCTCAAACCCGCGGAACAGACGCCGACGTCCATCCTGGTTTTGATGGAACTGCTCAGCGACCTGCTGCCGGCAGGCGTGGTCAACGTGGTCAACGGCTTCGGCGTCGAGGCGGGCAAGCCCCTGGCCTCCAGCCCGCGGATCCGCAAGATCGCCTTCACCGGCGAGACCACCACCGGCAGGCTGATCAGCCAGTACGCCTCCAACAACCTGATCCCCGTGACGCTGGAACTCGGCGGCAAGAGCCCGAACATCTTCTTCAACGACGTCGCCGACTCCAACGACGCGTTCTACGACAAGGCACTGGAAGGGTTCGCGCTGTTTGCGTTCAACCAGGGCGAAGTCTGCACCTGCCCGTCCCGCGCCCTGGTCCAGGAGGGCATCTATGACTCCTTCATGGCCGATGCCCTGGCCCGGACCGAGAAGATCATCCAGGGCAACCCACTGGACACCGAAACCCAGATCGGCGCGCAGGCCTCCAACGACCAGCTGGAGAAGATCCTCTCCTACATCGACATCGGAAAGCAGGAGGGCGCCAAGGCACTCACCGGCGGCGCCCGCGCTGAACTGTCCGGCGACCTCGCCGGCGGCTACTACGTCCAGCCCACGATCTTCGAAGGACACAACCGGATGCGCATCTTCCAGGAGGAGATCTTCGGCCCCGTGGTGTCCGTGGCCCGCTTCAGCGACTACAACGACGCCATGGGCATCGCCAACGACACCCTCTATGGCCTCGGCGCCGGCGTCTGGTCCCGCAACGGCAACGTCGCGTACCGGGCAGGCCGGGAGATCCAGGCCGGGCGCGTCTGGGTCAACAACTACCACGCCTACCCGGCCGGCGCCGCGTTCGGCGGCTACAAGTCCTCCGGCATCGGACGCGAGAACCACGCCATGATGCTGGACCACTACCAGCAGACCAAGAACCTCCTGGTCAGTTACAGCGAAAACAAGCTCGGCTTCTTCTAGGGCCGAGCCGGCGACTCCGTCGCCACGCCGGGGCCCTCGCGCCCCACTCCAGGCGCCCCCAGCCCGGGCGGGGGCGGATCAGCTCCATCCGTCCCCGCCCGCACCATGCTTCCCGCCCGCACCGCGGCGGAAGAACCGCCCTGGCCACCCCTCAGGAAGGCAGCAGCACCCCTCCCGCACCACTCGAAACATCGCTTCAACGACGCAAGGATTTCGCCAATGACGACGACAATGCAAGCAGCCGTAGTATCCGAGTTCGCCAAGGACCTCCAGATCCAGGACATCCCCGTTCCCGTGCCGGGCCGCGGACAGGCGCTGGTCAAGGTGATCACCAGCGGTGTCTGCCACACCGACCTCCACGCCGCCGCGGGGGACTGGCCGGTCAAGCCGTCGCCGCCCTTTGTACCCGGCCACGAAGGCGTCGGCGAGGTGGTGGCCCTCGGTGAAGGAGTCACCGACCTCGCCGTCGGCGACTTGGTGGGCAACGCCTGGCTCTGGTCCGCCTGCGGCGACTGCCAGTACTGCCGCACCGGCTGGGAAACGCTGTGCGAGGCCCAGCAGAACGCCGGTTATAGTGTGGACGGCTCTTTCGGCGAGTACATGCTGGTGGACAGCCGGTTTGCCGCGCGGATTCCTGCCGGCTCCGACCCCGTGGAGGTTGCCCCGGTGCTCTGTGCCGGCGTCACCGTCTACAAGGGACTGAAGATGACCGAGGCCAAGCCAGGGGAGTGGGTCACCATCTCCGGCATCGGCGGGCTCGGGCACATCGCGGTCCAGTACGCCGTGGCCATGGGCCTGCGGGTGGCCGCCGTCGACATCGCGGACGACAAGCTCGCCCTGGCCAGGAAGCACGGCGCCGAACTCACCGTCAACGCGCTCCAGGAGGATCCCGCCGAAGTCATCCAGCGTGAAACCGGAGGATGCCACGGAGTGCTGGTCACGGCGGTGCACCCGTCCGCGTTCGGCCAAGCCATCGGCATGGCCCGCCGCGGCGGCACGATCGTGTTCAACGGCCTGCCGCCGGGCGACTTCCCTGCACCGATCTTCGAGATCGTGCTCAAGGGGCTCACCGTCCGCGGCTCCATCGTGGGAACCCGGCAGGACCTGGAGGAAGCGCTGGACTTCTACGCCCAGGGCAAGATCCACCCCACCGTGTCCACGCGGGAACTCTCGGAAGTCAACGCGGTCTTCGACGAGATGAAGCACGCGAAGATCGACGGCCGTGTGGTGCTGAGGTTCTGATGCCCCGCACCAGGCTGGACGCCGCTGTGACAGTGCCCGGGGAGGACTTCTCCCGGGTGGCGCTCACCGCCGAGGCGCTTCTGCTGCTGCGGAAGCTCTGGACGCAGCACGGCCCGCTCATGTTCCACCAGTCCGGTGGCTGCTGCGACGGTTCCGCGCCCATGTGTTATCCGGCAGGGGAGTTCCTCACGGGAGAATCGGATGTGCTGCTGGGGCGGTTTGACCTCGCCGCGGCCGACGGCGGCCCGCCGGGTGCCGTGGACGACGGCGGCCAGCCGCTGGAGTTCTGGATGTCAAGGGAACAGTTCGGCTACTGGAGCCATACCCACCTGACGGTGGATGTGGTGCAGGGCCGGGGGAGCGGATTTTCCGTCGAGGCGCCGGAAGGCAAACGCTTTCGGATCCGGTCCACACTCATGGACTGGCCGGTGTAAGCCGGCGGGGGTGCTTCACTGGAGTTCCACGTTTCATATTGCACAGGCGGGGCCACAATTTAGTGGCCCCGCCTGTGTGTTGCCTGTTAATACGCCGTATGAAAACCCCCAATTTGGGTGGCTCAACAGGGAAAAGAGCTCCGCTTCGGCCGTATCCACAAGGTTTTCACGGGCAGGCCAACAGACGATGGCACGGTTACATCCCTCCTAGCGGCAGGTTGTGCCATGAAATTCCTAGCGCGAAAGGTGGCCGGTCCGGCAGAGCTATCTGCGGCCGGCGCCAATAAACCATCAACAAATCGACCCCGTCACCGCGGGCGGAGCAAGGCCTCCGCTCCATTCCGTTTGGTAGCAGCAGCAACGACGCTGGCGCTGCCCCTGGCCTTCGGCCTGCCCGTTGTGGGCGCGCAGGTGGCCACCGCCGTGGTTGGCGAAGGCTTCACCGTAACCCCTTCGGATCTGTCCTTTATCCTCAAGCAGATCAAGATCGCCGAGGCCCACGTGGCCAATACCACCTCGGCTACCGGCCCCTGTGGCGCGCTGGTGGGCAGCGGCCCCAACCAGCTGGCAAGCCCGCTGCTGTCCTACGGTCTGCGGACGGTGGACGGCAGCTGCAACAACCTGCAGCCGGGCCAGGAAACCTTCGGCGCTGCTGACCAGCCTTTCCCGCGGCTGGGTTCGAAGTCCTTCCGTGACGCGGAGGCCGGATCGACGTTCGGTCCGCCGACGCCGACCAGTTACGCGCAGAAGTCGGGCAGCGTCTTCGACTCGCAGCCGCGTGTCATCAGCAACCTCATCGTTGACCAGACCTCCACCAACCCCGCTGCCGTCAACGCGGCCGGGTTCCCGGTCCGGACCCAGGGCAACGAGGGCGTTGTTCCCTGCACCACCGACCCGGACAACACTGTGAACCCGGCGGTGGCAGGTGTACCGGCCGGCTGTGTCCCGTCCCACGAGACGCTGTTCATCCCGAACGTGACCACCGACGTCGGGCTTTCGCCACCCTACAACTCGATGTTCACCCTCTTCGGCCAGTTCTTCGACCACGGCGTGGACCAGACGGTCAAGGGCGGCGGCACGGTCTTCGTGCCGCTGAAGGCAGACGATCCGCTCGTCGCTGGACCGGACCACCAGTTCAACACCGTTGACGACCTCGACCCGAACCTGCGCTTCATGGTGCTGACCCGGGGCAAGAACCAGGCCGGCCCGGACAACACGTTCGGCACCGCGGACGACGTCCAGGACGCGAACAACACGGACTCACCCTGGGTCGACCAGAGCCAGACCTACACGTCCCACCCCGCCCACCAGGTCTTCGTGCGCGAGTACGTGAACAACACGGCGGGACGTCCGGTCTCCACCGGCAAGCTCCTCGGCGGCCCCGCCGGACCCACCGCGGGCGGCATGGCCACCTGGGCCACGGTCAAGCAGCAGGCAGCCACGATGCTTGGCCTGCAGCTGACGGACAAGGACGTGCTCGACATCCCGATGGTCGCCGCCGACGCCTACGGCAAGTTCATCCCGGGCCCCGCCCGCGGCCTGCCGCAGTACGTGACGGACACCGGCCTGGTGGAAGGCAACACGGCAGCCCCGGTGGCAGTGCCGGCCAATGTCAAGCACTTTGACACCCCGTTCCTGACGGACATCGCCAACAACGCCGTCCCGAACCCCGGCTTCACGCCGGACCCGGACAACGTGGTGACCCCGGCCCTGGTGCCCTGCGCCCAGCCCGGTTTCCCAGCCGGCTGTGTGAATCAGTACGACAACGAAATCCTGGACATGCACTTCGCAGCCGGTGACGGACGTGTCAACGAGAACATCGGCCTGACCGCGATCCACCAGATCTTCCACTCCGAGCACGACCGACTCATTGATGACATCAAGAACACCCTCACCAACGACTCCACCTCCACGGGCGTGGCTGCGCTGGCCGAGTGGAAGTCAGCCCTCGGCGCCGGCGGGTGGAACGGCGAGCGCCTGTTCCAGGCCGCACGCTTCGTCACGGAGATGGAATACCAGCACCTGGTCTTCGAGGAGTTTGCCCGCAAGATCCAGCCGGCCATCAACCCGTTCGAGCCGTTCGCCTTCACGCAGACGGACATCAACCCGGCAGTCAAGGCTGAGTTTGCCCACGCGGTCTACCGCTTCGGCCACTCGATGCTGACCGAAACGATCGACCGCGTCAACGAGGACGGATCCCGGAACGACATCTCGCTGCTGAACGGCTTCCTGAACCCGCCTGCCTACACGAACGGCGGCTCTGCAGGCCAGCTCACCTCCGAGCAGGCCGCAGGAAGCATCATCATGGGCATGTCCGACCAGACCGGCAACGAGCTCGACGAGTTCGTGACCGACACGCTGCGGAACAACCTTCTGGGCCTCCCGCTCGACCTCGCCACGATCAACATGACACGGGCCCGGTCTGAAGGCATTCCGCCGCTCAACGTCCTCCGCCGCGAGCTGTTCGCGTCCACGAACGACGGCGCGCTGACCCCCTACAAGAGCTGGGTGGACTTTGGCGAGAACATCAAGCACCCGAAGTCGCTGATCAACTTCGTGGCAGCCTATGGCCAGCACCCGTCCATCACCTCCGCGACCACTGTGGCTGCCAAGCGGGAAGCCGCCCGGCTGCTCGTGAGCGCGGATGCCCTCGCCGGTGACGTTGCTCCCGCGGATGCGGCAGCCTTCATGAACAGCACGGATGCCTGGGCCAACGACGGCGTCAACTCCCGGACCGGTGTGGACAACATCGACCTGTGGGTGGGCGGCCTGGCAGAGATGACCACCCCGTTCGGCGGTCTGCTCGGCTCCACGTTCAACTACGTCTTTGAGAACCAGCTCACGGACCTGCAGAACGGCGACCGGCTGTACTACCTGGCACGCACTCCCGGCATGAACCTGCGGGCATCCCTCGAAGGTAACTCCTTCGCCGAGATGATGATGCGGAACACGAACGTCCACACCCTCAAGGCTGACGCGTTCGCCACCGCCGACTGCAAGTTCCAGCTGGGCAATCTGGCCGGCACCCAGGCGGGCTTCACGGCCTCGGGCAACACGGTCGCGGACGATCCCGCATCGGACTGCAACGAGACGGCACTGCTGATCCGCCAGCCTGACGGAACCATCCAGTACCGGGCGTTCAACAGTGTTGACCCTTCCGGCATCAACGGCCAGAGCGTCTACAACGGCACCCCGGGCGCAGACCGGGTCCGCGGCGGCAACGACAATGACACCTTCTGGGGTGGTGAAGGAAATGACGTCATTGAAGGCGGCTCCGGTTCCGACATCCCGCTCGGCGGCGAAGGAAACGACATCATCACCGACCTCATCGGTGATGACGTCCTCAAGGGCGGCCCGGGCAACGATGCTATCGACGGCGGTCCGGGCCTGGATATCCTCATGGGCGGGGACGGCAAGGACTTCATGAACGGCGGCGCCAACTCCAACGAGACGTTCTCCGGCGAAGGCGACGACTTCATCATCGCCGGCCAGGGCCTGGACGCGGTCTTCGGTGACGGCGGGGATGACTGGGAGGAAGGTGGCGACCAGCCTGACCTCCTGATCGGCGACTCGAGCAACCTGTTCTTCCTGGACGACTCGCAGAGGCCCGGCAACGACGTCCTGATCGGGCAGGGCGGCGATGACGACTACGACATGGAAGGCGGCGACGACATCGGCCTTGCAGGTCCCGGCGTCGAAAAGGTCGCGGGAGCGTCCGGGTACGACTGGGAGATCGGCCTGGCCGATCCGCAGCCGCAGGATGCAGACCTGGATCTGCCCATCCTGCCTTTGGACATTCTCCAGGTGGGCGTCCGTGACCGGTACAACGAAGTGGAGGCGCTCTCCGGCGGCCCGCTGGACGACAAGCTGCGGGGCGACGACATCGTTCCCAGCCAGGTCGGCGGCGCAGGCTTCATCGGCTGCAGCGTCCTGGACCAGAACGGTGTGGACCGCATTGCCGGCCTGAACCAGCTGATCCCGACGCTGCCCACTCCGCTGGCCGACGTTGTGGCAGCCTCGGCTTCCAAGGACTGCCCGGTTCTCAGCGGCACGCACGTGTGGGGCGATGGCAACATCCTCCTCGGCGGCGGCGGCAGTGACACCCTGGAGGGCCGCGGCGCCGATGACATCATCGACGGCGACCGCTACCTCAACGTCCGGCTCAGCGTCCGCGACGCTTCCGGCACCGAGATCGGCAGCGCCACGGGCATGACGGCCAAGTACCTGCGCGACGGCGCCGGCAACCTGACCGGCCAGACCCTGCAGGAGGCCGTCTTCGCCGGCACCGTGGATCCGGGCAACATCGTGGCCGTCCGCGAACTCCTCTCCGCCGCCGGCGGAACGGACTCGGCAGTGTTCTCCGACGTCGAAGCCAACTACACCGTGACCACCACCGGCGGTACCGGCCAGCTCGGCTCCCCGGGCTCCGTCACGACGGTGGTCCACAACGGCGGCACCGACGGCACTGACACGCTGCGGAACATCGAACGCCTCCTGTTCTCCGACAGCGTTGCTCCCGCGGCCCCCGTCATCGGCGCAGCCATCGCCGGCAACGGACAGGCAACGGTCAACTTCACGCCGGCAGCAGGCGCAACCGCCACGGGCTTCAACGTCCGCGTCCTCAACGCGGCAGGAACCCAGGTTGGCGCGCTCCGCACCGCCGACGCCGGCACCACCAGCCTGGTGGTGACGGGCCTGACCAACGGCCAGACGTTCCGGTTCCAGGTACAGGCAGTGAATGCCCTCGGCGCCAGCGTGTTCTCCGCACTGTCCAACGCGGCGGTCCCGGCAGCACCCGTCTTCGCGGGCGCACCGGCCATCGGCACGGCAACGGCGGGCAACGCGCAGGTCACGGTGAGGTGGACCGCCCCCGCGGCAGTCGCCAACGCCGCGGCCGTCACGCAGTACCGGGTTCGCGTCTTCGTTGGAGCGGCTGCCACGCCGACCCGCGAAGTTACCGTCGGCAACGTGACGAACACAGTGATCACCGGACTGATCAACGGCACCGGCTACACGTTCGATGTCTCGGCGATCAACTCGGCGGGCACGGGAGCGGCTTCGGCACGTAGCGCCCTCGCCACACCGCGGACAGAGTTCGTGGCACCGACGATCACCGCCAGGACGCCCGCCTCGGGCGCCAGGTCCGTTAGCCAGACGGCAAACATCACGGCGACTTTCAGCGAACCGGTAGCGAACGTGAGCGCCGGAACGGTTGTTCTCCGGCTCAACGGCAGCGCTGCTCCGATTCCCGCCTCAGTCACATACAACAACGCCACGAGGACTGTGACGGTGAACCCCAACGCCACACTGCTGGCCGACCGGACATACAACATGGCGTTCTCGTCCATCCGCGACACGGCCGGCAACTCGCTGGCAGCATCCGGCTGGCAGTTCACCACCGGGCCGGCTCCCACCGTGGCCGCGGCGACGCCTGCGAACCGTGCAGTGGGTGTACGGCGGACGGCAAACGTGACCGTCAGGTTCAGCGAACCGATTGCCACGCCCACGTCGGGGACGGTCGTCCTGAGGCTCGGTGCCAGCGTCATCCCGGCCGTGGTGACGTACAACGCAGCCACCAGGACAGCGACATTGAATCCGTCTGTGACGCTGCTGGCCAACCGGACATACACAATGGCTGTTTCTGTCCGGGACCTCGCAGGAAACCCGACCACCTCCGGGCCGTGGACGTTCACTACAGGTTCGGCCTCGTAATCCATCGGGAGGGCTGGCGGCCCGCAAGGCCGCCAGCCAACCTTCTGCGGACCACGCCCGGCCCTCCACCACACCGCGCAGCAGCAGCGGAGGAGGGCCGGGCGTGGTTTTGCATGCCGGCCGTCTCAGTATTCGGGACAAATGTGGCCGTCCACTGGATGGACACTACACTTGATAGGTCTGTTTCCATCCCCTATCAGGACTGTGGACTTCCAATGAACCTTTTCCGGACCAAATCCATCGAGCAGTCAATAGCCGACGCCGATGAACCCGGACGCAAGCTGAAGCGCTCCCTGAGCACCTGGGACCTGATGATCATGGGAGTGGCCGTCGCCGTCGGCGCCGGCATCTTCTCCGTGGGCGCCAAGGCTGCTGCGAACTTCGCCGGCCCCGCCGTCACCATCTCTTTCCTGGTCGCCGCCGTCACCTGTGCCCTGGCGATCATGTGCTACGCCGAATTCGCCACTGCCATCCCGGTGGCCGGCTCCGCCTACGTTTTCACCTACGCCACCATGGGCGAGATTCTGGCCTGGATTATCGGCTGGAACCTCATCCTGGAGCTCTTCACCGCGGCCGCGGTGATCGCCAAGTACTGGGGCATCTACCTCAGCAAGGTCTTCGCCCTCATGGGCGTGGAAATACCGCCAGCCATCTCGCTCGGCGGGATTGACCTGTACTGGGGCGCCTTCCTCATCGTCGCCATCTTCACCGTCCTGCTGGTGCTTGGAACCAAGCTGTCCGCCCGCGTGGGCAACATCTTCACGCTGATCAAGATCGCGGTGGTGGTCTTCGTGATCATCGTGGGCTTCAGCTACGTGAAGCTCTCCAACTACACCCCCTTCGTCCCGGCCTCCGAACCGACGGCCAACGCCGGTGCCGCCGACGTCCTGAAGCAGTCCTTCTTTGGCTTCCTCACCGGTGCCGCCCCCGCCCAGTACGGCACCATGGGCATCTTCGCCGGCGCCGCGCTGGTGTTCTTCGCCTTCATCGGCTTCGACGTGGTGGCCACCTCCGCGGAAGAGGTCAAGAACCCGCAGAAGACCCTGCCCCGGGGCATCTTCGGCGGCCTGGCCCTGGTGACGCTGCTGTACATCCTGGTGTCCCTAGCCCTGACCGGCATGGTCTCCTACACACAGCTCGCCGAGGCTGAGAGCCCCACGCTCACCACAGCCTTCGAGGCTGTTGGCAACACCGATGCCGCGAAAGTCATCGCCTTTGGTTCCCTCGTGGGCCTGACCACCGTGATCATGGTGCTGCTCATGGGCCTGGCCCGCGTGGTGCTGGCCATGAGCCGCGACGGCCTGCTGCCGCGCTCCCTGTCCAAGACCAGCGAAAAGCGTTCGACGCCGGTCCGCCTGCAGATCATTTGCGGCGCCGCCGTAGCCCTGGTTGCCGGACTCACCAACGTGGACCTGCTCGAGGAAATGATCAACATCGGCACCCTGTCCGCCTTCGTCATGGTCAGCCTGGGCATCATCGTGCTGCGCAAGAAGCGGCCCGACCTAAAGCCGGCCTTCCGTGTGCCGTTCGGCAAGGTCATTCCCGTCCTGTCCGCGGTGCTGTGCCTGTACCTGATGACCAACCTCGCCGTGGAGACCTGGATCTTCTTCGGCATCTGGCTGGTGGTGGGCGTTGCCATCTACTTCGCCCACGGACAGCGGCACTCCCGCCTCAACGAGAAGTTCGCCGCGGCGAAAGCCGCGGTGGACGGCCGAACGGGCGGCCTCGATGACCGGGACGACGACAAGGACGCACTCACCAGGGTCTAACCCGGTCAAGTCCGGCGTAACCGCCCGCTGATGGCGGCGTCATGGGGCGGCGTGCCGTCCCACCCAGTCCACCAGCGGGCGGAGCTGCTCCCAAAGGGCGGCAATCTCGCGTTCCGCGTCCGGGGATCCCATCCATTCGGGCTCGCCCAGGGAAACGCCGGCGGAGAGCGACTTATGCTTGAGCAGCTCGGCCCGGGGATGGTCCTTGGAGAAGCCCCGCGGCACCGTTTTCAGCTTTTCGCCTTCGATGGCGAAGCCGGCGTCCGAGACGGCATCGACGATGTGCTGCAGCTGTTCGCCGGTGTTTCCTGCGTCCACCGAATTCCGGTAGCGGACCAGCTGCGCGGGTGAATGCGAGTGGTAGCCGCCGCCAACCAGCAGGCCGTCGGCGCTGATCTGGAGGTAGTAACCCACGCCTTCCTGATAGGAGGCGAAAGCGCCCTGGGCGGTTTTGTAGGGCGACTTGTCCGGGGAGAAGCGGACGTCACGGTTGGGCCGGAAAATTTTGCCCGGACCAAAGCGTGGCTCAAGGTCGGCGAGGAGCGCCTGGAACGGACCTTTCACCGCTTCCTGGTACACCTCGGTATGGGCCTGCCACCAGTCGCGGTTGTTGTTCTCCTCCAGCTCCGCGTAAAACTTGGTTGCGGCGGCGGGGATGCCCTCGAATGTGCTCATGGTTGAAGCCTAAGGACTCCGCCCCGGCCCGGCCATGGGCGCAGCCTCCCATGTGGATAACAGGCGCTGCCGGGACCTACATATGGGTATCTTTGCGCACGTCGCGTCGGACGGATGCACCCCCAGACACAGGGAACCCCGCCGCGGCTGTGCCGTGGCGGGGTTCCTGTTGGTATCCGGTGCTGCTAGCCGATCTTGTTGGCGGCTTCGGCGTCGGAGAGCGGTGCTGCGCCGAGGTTGGCGCGGAGCTTGGCGCCGAGTTCGGCGTCGACGTTGGTCCAGTACTGGATGGCGCGTTCCTTAATGTCGGCGCGCTTCACGCCGCCCACGGCACCGGTGACGGTGTCCAGGAAGCGGGCCTTCTCGGCGTCGTTGTAGACCTCGCGGTACAGCGCACCGGCCTGAACGAAGTCGCCGTCCTCGGCGTGCAGGGAGTGCGCGGCGTGCGTCAGCTCGCCGTCGTTCTCCCAGCCGCCACCGACAACATCCGGATCAACAGCAGCCGGGCCACCGAACGTGTTCGGTGCGTAGACCGGAACCGAAGGAGCGTTGTACAGGAAGCGTCCCGCGCCGTCCTGGCTGTAGTTGTTGACCTGGTTCTTGGGCTGGTTCACCGGGATCTGGGCGTGGTTGGTGCCCACGCGGTAGCGGTGAGCGTCGGCGTAGGAGAAGATCCGGGCCTGGAGCATCTTGTCCGGGGACGCGGCAATGCCGGGAACGAAGTTCGACGGCGCGAAGGTGGCCTGTTCGATCTGCGCGAAATAGTTCTCCGGGTTCCGGTTCAGCTCCATGGTGCCGACCTTGATCAGCGGGTAGTCCGCGTGCGGCCAGACCTTGGTCAGGTCGAACGGGTTGAACCGGTAGGTCTTGGCGTCCTCGTACGGCATGACCTGAACGTGCAGGTCCCAGGACGGGAAGTTCCCGGCGGCGATGTTCTCGGAGAGGTCGCGGATGTAGAAATCCGCGTCGGAGCCGGCCAGTGCCTCGGCCTCTTCGCCGGTGATCGAGTTGACGCCCTGGTTGGACTTGAAGTGGTACTTGACCCAGAACCGCTCGCCCTCGGCGTTGATCCACTGGTAGGTGTGTGAGCCGTAGCCCTGCATTTCACGCCAGGAGGCGGGCAGGCCGCGGTCACCCATCAGCCAGGTGACCTGGTGTGCGGACTCGGGGGACAGGGTCCAGAAGTCCCACTGCATGTCGGCGTCGCGCAGGTGCGTGCCGGGCAGGCGCTTCTGGGAGTGGATGAAGTCCGGGAACTTGATGCCGTCGCGGATGAAGAACACCGGGGTGTTGTTGCCCACGAGGTCGTAGTTGCCCTCGGAGGTGTAGAACTTCACCGCGAAACCGCGCGGGTCGCGCCAGGTGTCCGGGGAACCGTTCTCGCCCGCAACGGAGGAGAAGCGGATCAGCATCTCGGTCTCGGCACCGGGCTGCAGGAACGCGGCCTTGGTGTACTTGGAGATGTCCTCGGTGGCCTTGAACGTGCCGAATGCGCCGCCGCCCTTGGCGTGCACCACGCGCTCCGGAACCCGCTCGCGGTTGAACTGGGCGAGCTTCTCCACCAGGTAGTGGTCCGTGAGGATGATCGCGCCGTCAGCGCCGACAGCCTTGGAATGGGCGTCGGATGTAACCGGGGCACCTGACTGGGTCGTGGAAATGGCAGTCATTGTTCTCCTATTTCTTTGTTACTTGTCATTTACGTTTGCAGGAAGTTTTTGGGCCTGCTGGCACTCGCTGCAGATCCCCTGATACATGACATCCGCGATCTGGATCGTCATGGGGTGGGAATCCTCGCTCCAGTGCGGGGTCAGGCACGGGGCATGGCCGACAGCGCAGTCGACGTCCTCCACCCGCCCGCAGCTGATGCAGATCGCGTGGTGGTGGTTGTCGCCCACCCGCGTCTCATACAGCGCCGGGGAATGCGGAGGTTCGAACCTGCGCAGCATCTGCAGGTCCGTCAGGTCACCCAGCACCACGTACACGGACTGCGCCGTCAGTTCCGGCAGTTCCTCGCGGGCGGCCGCGAGGATGTTTTCCGCCGGGGAGTGCGGGTGATGCTCGACGGCGGCCAGCACTGCCAGCCGCTGCTTGGTCACCCGGCGGCCGTGGGCACGCAGGGCCGCGGCCCATGTTTCGTGGCTTTCCGGGTGGTCGGTCATGACTCCATTGAAACACTTATTTTGACTAGATCACAATAAGGCGAGGCTAAGTTCCTGCTGAGGCTAGAGTTGCCGGGTGGGAAAACTTCTGGCTGATATCACCCCGCTGCGCGAGAGCACTGATTTCCGGCGGCTGTGGCTAGGGTCGGCGGTCTCCAATGTGGGCAGCCAGCTCACCCTCGTGGCGGTCGGCCTGGAGGTATACCGGCTGACCCACGACAGCCTGTACGTCGGGCTGCTCAGCATCTTTGCCCTGGTGCCGCTGGTGCTGGGTGGCCTGCTGGGCGGGTCCATCGCCGACTCCCACGACCGCCGTACGGTGGCGCTTCTTTCGTCCGCAGTACTGTGGCTGACCACCGGCGGCCTGGCCCTGCAGGCCTGGCTGGAGGTGGGCAATGTGTGGCTGCTGTACGGGCTGGTGGCCGTGCAAAGCGGTGCCCAGGCGATTAATCAGCCGGCCCGCAGCGCCATCATTCCCGCCCTGCTGCGGAAAGAGCTCCTGCCGGCCGCCAATGCACTCAGCATGATCACCATTGGCCTGTCCATGACGGCGGGTCCGCTGCTCGCCGGTGTCCTGGTGGCCAGCGTCGGCTTCGGCTGGACCTACACCCTGGACGTCGTCAGTTTCATCTTTGCCTTCTGGGCCCTGCTGAAGCTTCCGCCCATGCCGCCCGGCGAGGAAGCGGGGCGGGCCGGGATGCGGTCCGTCGTGGAGGGCTTCCGGTTCCTGGGGACCCGGCCCAACCTGCGGATGACGTTCATCATCGACCTCATCGCCATGATCCTCGCCCAGCCGCGGGCACTGCTGCCGGCCGTGGGCGCCCTCATGATCGGCGGCGGGGAAGCCACGGTGGGTATCCTGCTGGCCTCCGTCGCGGTGGGAGCCTTCCTTGCCGGCCTCTTTTCCGGGCCCCTCGGCGCGGTGCGGCGGCAGGGGACCGCGGTGGTGTGGTCCGTCATGGGCTGGGGTGGCTCCTTTGCGGCGTTCGGCCTCGTGGTGGTCCTGGCCGGACGGTCCGGCTCCGGCGGCGTGACGTTCTGGCTGATTCCGGCCGCGCTATGTTGCGCCCTGGCGGGAATCGCGGACTCGGTGAGCGCCGTGTTCCGCACCACCATCCTGCAGGCTGCGACACCGGACCACCTGCGCGGCCGGCTGCAGGGCGTCTTCATTGTGGTGGTGGCCGGAGGTCCGCGGCTGGGCGACATGCTGGCCGGTGGCGGCACTAAAATTCTTAGTGAGGGCTGGGTTCTGCTGGTTGGTGGCGTCCTGTGCATCGTGGTGGCCTGGACGGTGGCGCGGTGGGAATCCGGCTTCCTCAAGTACGACGCGCGGAACCCGGTTCCGTAGCGGCGGGGCCGGTTCCGACTTCCGAGCTGTGGAGGCTAAAGTGCACAATCACAACAACGGGCTGAAAACCGCGGCCCTGTTCGGCGTGCTGTGGGCGATCCTGCTGGGCCTGGGCGCCCTCATTGCCGCCAACACCCGCAGCTCCGCCCCGATTCTGGTCATGGCGCTGATCGGCGTCGGAACCACGGCCTACGGCTACTGGAACAGCGACAAGATCGCGCTCCGGTCCATGCAGGCCTACCCCGTCTCCGAAGCCCAGGCCCCGCAGTTGTACCAGATCGTCCGGGAGCTCTCCGCCCGCGCCAACCAGCCCGTGCCGCGGATCTACGTCTCGCCCACGATGGCGCCCAATGCCTTCGCCACCGGGCGGAACCCGCAGAATGCGGCCGTCTGCTGCACGGAGGGGATCCTGCAGCTGCTCACCCCCCGGGAACTCCGGGGCGTCCTTGGACACGAGCTCATGCACGTCTACAACCGCGACATCCTGACCTCGTCAGTGGCCGCGGCGGTGGCTGGCGTCATCACCTCGGTAGGGCAGATGCTGCTGTTCTTTGGCGGCGGGGAACGGCGCAACTCGAACCCGCTGGCTCTCATCGCCATGGCGCTGCTGGCGCCGCTGGCGGCGTCGCTGATCCAGGTGGCCATCTCGCGCACCCGGGAGTACGACGCCGACGAGGACGGTTCGCAGCTCACCGGCGATCCGCTGGCGCTCGCCTCCGCCCTGCGCAAGATCCACCAGGGCGTCCAGGCCGCGCCGCTGCCGCAGGACCAGCGGCTGGTCAACGCCTCGCACCTGATGATCGCGAACCCGTTCCGCGGCGGCGGGCTCAGCAAGCTCTTCGCGACGCACCCGCCGATGCAGGACCGCATCAACCGACTGGAACGGATGGCGGGCCGGCCGCTCAGCTGAGCGCCGACGTCGTACTTCCCGCTCCGCGACACGCGCCGCACCCTGCGACGCGCACAACGCCTGGAGCGGCCGGGAATACCCGTAGCGAGCGGAAATGCGGTCGTCGCTGCCGTAACGGGCATCCAGTTCGGCCCGTTGCATGCTGCGGAGCATGGCCCCGTCGTCGCCGTCCCACGGCTCAGGGGTGACCGCGAAATCCACGTCCTGTCCTCGCCCCACGTCCCAAAGTCCGGCGCGCCGGACGAGCAAAAGGGCCGGGGACCCGCGCAGTGGCGAGTCCCCGGCCCGTTTACGCTTCCTAGCTGCGGAAGTTCACGAACTGAAGGTCGGCCTCGTCGAAGTCCTTCAGCAGTGCCATGGTGGCCTGCAGGTCGTCGCGGGACTTGGATGTGACGCGGAGTTCATCGCCCTGGATCTGGGACTTGACGGACTTGGGGCCCTCGTCGCGGATCAGCTTGTTGATCTTCTTGGCGAGGTCCTGCGCGATGCCTTCCTTGATGGAGGCCTCCAACCGGTATTCCTTGCCGGACGCGTAGGGCTCGCCGGTGTCCAGGGACTTTAGCGAGATGCCGCGGCGGATGAGCTTGGACTGCAGCACGTCCAGTACGGCCAGCACGCGTTCCTCGGAATTCGCCTTCATCAGGATCTTCTCGCCGCTGAAGTCGACCTCGGCTCCGACGCCCTTGAAGTCGTAACGCTGGGCGAGTTCCTTCTGCGCCTGGTTCAGCGCGTTGGCCACCTCCTGCTTGTCTACCTTGCTTACGACGTCGAATGTGGACTCGCCTGCCATGACTCTCCTTTGCTGGTGCCTGCGTCGCCCGGGCTGTGAGGCTCCGGGCAGGGTGTTGATATCTGGATTCCAGCGTAGTACGGATGGCGGTGATGTGAAGCTGGGCGGCATTCACAGTTCACTCATAGCCGAGTCATGGCGGGAACGAAGTTTCGGCATCCAGAGTTGTAGCAGTTGGAAGCCGCTCCGGAAGGAATGCAATGACCCATAAGGCCGTCCGCTACGTCACCAAGTCCACCGCCGCAGCCGCCGGAACCATCGCCACCGCCGCCTCATCCGTGGCCGCCGCGGCCGTGGCTGCATCCATCATTCTCAGCCCCGTCGCCGACGCCTCCACCCGCCTTGAAGGCGTGCAGGCAGATCTGCAGCGGGCAGTGCAGCTCAACCAGATCACCGAGGAGCAGGCGCTGCGGTTCGAGGCCAAGCTGGCAGGCCGGATCCTCGGCGAAGCCTGATTTTCCGGGCTTTTTGGGCCTGCAGATCCCCGATTTTATTCTTCGGCAGAAGTTCTGTAAGGTTGTCTTGCCCGCGGTTGATGGAAACACCGGCCGGGGTGATCTTCTTTTGAAGTTCGGCAGATTACCCGAGCGGCCAAAGGGGGCTGACTGTAAATCAGCTGGCAACGCCTACGGGGGTTCGAATCCCTCATCTGCCACATTTGAAAGACCTCCGGAACCTACTGGTTCCGGAGGTCTTTTGTTTTCTCCGCTTTGGGGCGGCCCGGTCAGTTCAGCGCAATGACCAGCATCTGGGTGGTGCCCGGAATGCAGGTCTGCAGGACTGCCCGGGGGAACCCGCCGAACACCGCCGCCACATCGTTCGTGGTGCCGGGGTTCGGAACCTGGCTGCGGGCCGAGACCGTGTAGGAGCCGTAGCCCGGAATGTCCACCCGTTCACCGACACTGATGCCCGAGAACCGGGCCCAGCCGCCGCAGAAGTCGTGCTCGGTGATGAAGAGCGAGTAGCCGTCGGTGGGCGTGAAATGGATGGGGCCAATGCAGCTGTCCACCATCGCCTGGCCGCCGGCGCCAGCCACGTAGATGGTCCGGACAGCCGGAGCCGGAGCAGGAACTGCAGCCGGGGCGGGAGCCGGCGCGGGCGCCGGGACTGCCGCCGGAGCCTGTACGGCCACGGGCACCGCGGGTCCGCTGAGCCTGAGGGTCTGGCCGGGAACGATGACGGAGCTGGGTCCAAGACCGTTGGCACTCAGCACGCCGCCGGTGCTGACGTTGAAGCGCGCCGCAATGGAGCTCACTGTGTCGCCGGCGGCCACCCTGTACGTGGTGGGCTGCGCAGGGGCCGGTGCAACCTTGCTGACGGTTGCCGTTTTCGCTGCGGGCGCCTTGGCTGGGGCCTTGGCTGCTGTTGGTGCCTTGACGGTCACCTTCGCTGGCTGCTTGGCAACGGTCTTGGCGGCCACCTTCGCGGGTGCTTTGGCTTGCGCCCTGGTGGCGGGTGCTGCCGCCAGCGCCTTGGCCGGTGCGCTGGCGGCCGGAGCCGGGGCTGCCGCCACAGCTACCGCCGGCGTCGGGGCGGGCGACTGTTCGACGGCGGCCGGTTGGCTTACGGCGGCAGCCGGGCTGCCGCCGTCGGACGCCACCAGCGCGCTGACGCCCGCCGACGCCGCCAGCAGGGCGGCGGACACCGCTGCCGAAATGAGCAGCACCCGGGCCGGCTTTCCGGCCAGCGGACGGTGCCGGCCGGCCCGGTTCGGGCTGCTGAAGTTCGGAGGCGCCGACGGCACGCGCTGCGGATCGTTTTCGTGGCCAGAGGTGATCTGGGGATCTGGCGTCTCCTGATGGTTCATGGCGGACCTTTGATTCGTGCGCAGGCGGTGTCCGGATGCGCGTCGGACGGTGACGCGCAGACACAGGAGGCGCTCGGGCCCGCGGGGCGGAAGCACGGCATATGGGGCGCATGACCGCTATTCATGAGTGATGCACGCTGCTCGCTAGCGCGCCGGCCCCAGCCTGATTCGAGTGTAGGGAGCCCGCACAGGCACTGCACGAGTAGGGAATACCTGTTTTTCCGGGAGCGGGCACTTGTTTTCCCCTATATGGGTCAGTGCGCCGCCATATAGGACAGTGCAGCGCCATAGGACAGTGCAGCGCGTGCACTGAGGATGGCCCCGGGCGCGTGGGTCCAGCAGCCGGGCCTGAGCGGCACACGGCTGGAGCAGAATATTCCCGGTGACGCGGGAAGCGAACAAGGCTTCGGGCCGCGGGACTTACGGACACGGCTCGCGTACGGTTGAACCATGGCTACCGTTGACATCACAGGTGAACAGTTCGCATCGACCATCGAGGGCAACGACATTGTCCTGGTGGACTTCTGGGCTGAATGGTGTGGCCCCTGCCGCCAGTTCGCACCCACGTACTCTGCGGCGTCGGAGAAGCACCCGGACGTCGTCTTCGCGAAGGTGGACACCGAAGCCGAGCAGCAGCTGGCAGCGGAGGCGGGCATCTCCTCGATCCCCACGCTGATGGTGTTCCGCGAGAAGGTGCTGGTCTTCTCACAGCCCGGCGCGCTGCCCGCCCCGCAGCTCGAGCAGGTCATCGACGCCGTCAAGGCCCTCGACATGGAGGAAGTCCACGCCCATGTGGCCCGTTCCCGGGCCGAGGCTGCCGCGGCGGCGGGAAACAGCGGCAAGGCTGCCGGCCCCCAGGACGGCTCACAGATCCCCGACTTCTAAGCGCGCGGTTTAAACAGCCACGCGGGGTCACTTAGCGCCCAATAACCCTTCGGTATTGGGCGCTAAGCGACCCCGCGTTGTTTGTTCTGGCCCGCCGCTCTGTTCTTTGTTGTTGGGGGGACTAGAGGCGTTCCACCTGGGCAGGTTCGGCCAGGAGGGCGCTGAGGGATTCATTCAGGTCCTGCAGGGCAATTCCCTTGGAGTGTGCATCAAGGGCTTCTTCCGACTCCCACCGTTCGGTGAGGACCAGCTTCTCCTCCGTCGCCTCCGTGAGCTCGTACCGGATGCAGCCGGGCTCGCTGACCACCTCGTCAATGGCGATTTCCAGTGCGAGCTTCACTCGGAAGAACTCGCCGTCGTTGGGGATGAAGGTGGCCTGCAGGTCGATGGGTGCACTCATGGATTTCACAATACCGGCCCCAACCCGCGTGCCCGGACCTTGTTACAACCGGACGGGCCGGCCGTACCGCTTCTCTAGTGCCGGGCCAGTTGATAGGTTGCCATCATGCGCGCTTATACCGCCGGGGACGCAGACGTCCCCCTGCTCGAGGAAACCATCGGCCAGAATTTCGAGCGCGTGGTGGCGCAGTTCCCGCTGCATGACGCGCTGATCGAGGCCGCCGCGGTGCCAGGGGCGGACGCCCGCCGCTGGAGCTACACCAAACTGAACGACGACGTCGACCGTCTGGCCCGCGCGCTCCTCGCCCTGGGCGTCGCCAAGGGAGAACGGATCGGCATCTGGAGCCCGAACTGCGCGGAGTGGACCATCCTGCAGTACGCCACCGCGAAGATCGGGGCCATCCTCGTCAACGTGAACCCTTCCTACCGCAGTCACGAGCTGGAGTTCGTGGTGAAGCAAAACGGCATGCGGATGCTTGTCACGGCGCCCTCGGACCGGACCAGCGACTACGTGGGGATGGCCCGCCAGGCGCTCGCGGGATGCCCGGACCTCCGCGAGCTCGTCTTCCTGCCGGACCTCGATATGGAAGGACTCGACGCCGGCGTCCCTTTGGATGAGCAGGAACTGACGTTCGCTGAGCTGCTGAAGCGGGCGGACGCCGTCGGGCATTCCGAGCTGAAAGCACGGATGGCCGGACTCGATCCGCACGATCCGATCAACCTGCAGTACACTTCCGGAACCACCGGCTTCCCCAAGGGAGCCACGCTCACGCACCACAACATCCTTAACAACGGGTACTCCATCGGCGAACTGCTGGGCTACACCGAACATGACCGCGTGGTGATTCCGGTGCCGTTCTACCACTGCTTCGGGATGGTGATCGGCAACCTGAACGCGCTGAGCCACGGTGCGGCGACGATCATTCCGGGACGAGGGTTCACGGCGGCCGCCGCGCTGGAGGCCGTACAGGATTTCGGCGGAACCTCCCTGTACGGGGTTCCCACCATGTTCATCGCCGAACTCGCGCTGCCCGACTTCGCCTCCTATGACCTGTCCACGCTCCGCACCGGGGTGATGGCCGGTTCGCTGTGCCCCATCGAGGTGATGAACCGCGTGATTTCCGAGATGAACATGAAGGACGTGGCCATCTGCTACGGCATGACCGAGACGTCGCCGGTGTCCACCATGACCCGCGACGGGGACACGCTGCAGCAGCGGACGGAAACCGTGGGGCGGACCATGCCGCGGCTGGAAAGCAAGATCGTGGACCTGGCCGGGGAAGTCCTGGAGCGTGGCGAGATCGGTGAACTGTGTACCCGCGGCTACGCCGTCATGGAGGGGTACTGGAACCAGCCTGAGAAGACGGCCGAGGCCATCGATGCCGAGGGCTGGATGCACACCGGCGACCTGGCGCGAATGGACCCCGAGGGGTACGTGGTGATTGAGGGCCGGATGAAGGACATGGTGATCCGCGGCGGCGAGAACATCTACCCGCGCGAGATCGAGGAGTTCCTCTATATGCACCCCTCCATACAGGACGTGCAAGTGATCGGTGTGCCGGATGCCAATTACGGCGAGGAACTCATGGCCTGCATCATCCTGAAGGCCGGAGCGGCACCGTTGGATGCGGCGGAGGTGGCGGAGTTCTGCCGCGGGAAGCTCGCGCACTACAAGGTGCCCCGCTACATCGAGGTCCGCGACAGCTTCCCCATGACCGTGTCCGGGAAGATCCGCAAGGTGGAGATGCGCGAGGAGGCCATCGCCCGGCTGGGCCTCTGAGGCGCGAACGGGCTTCTAAAGCAACGCGGGGTCAGATATCGCCCGGTGGGAGGCCCCGATTGGGCGATATCTGACCCCGCGTCGCTGTCTCCGGCATTGGGGCTGTGGATAACTCCCAAACGACCCGGCAGACCGCAAGAATAGTTCCCATGGCCCGCCCGACCCCCCTCCCGGACACCCTTCACCAATTGCCGTTTACCGTGTACGAATCGCGGGCGCTCGGGGTGACGGAGAAACGGCTCCGCGCCAAAGACCTGTCCGACGGCGGACGTCTCATCTATCTGCCGGAGGGGCGGTTCCTCGACCTGCACGGACGGGCCCGGGTGCTGGCAGCGGCAACGCCAGGGGCCTGGGTGTCGCATCAGACAGCAGCCGAGCTCACGCTGCTGGGGCTGCCGCCATGGATGGAGGGGGAGCCCGTTCACCTCAGCAAACCGCACGAGCTGCCACGGGTGCGGCGCGCCGGAGTGACCGGTCACCGCGTCCGTGTGATTCCGGGCGAAATCGGGGAGTGCGGCGGTATTCCCATCTCCGTGCCGCCCCGAACCTGGCTCGACCTCGCAGCCGCGCTACCCCTGAAGTACGTCGTGGCCATGGGGGACCAGCTGATCCGGATGCCGAGGCCTCAGTTCGAAGGCCGCTCGGCGCCGTATGCCTACAAGGAGGGGCTGCGCCTGCTCATCCGGCAGCACCCCAACATGAAGGGTGTGGAGAAGGCAAGGCTGGCGCTGGACGAAATGAGAGTGGGGGCCGATTCCTACCCTGAAACTTTCCTTAGGATTGCGATGTTGGATGCGCACATGCCGGAGCCGGAACTGCAGGTGCGCCTGGACCCCCAAGGTCCCTGGTCACCAACTGCCGACCTCGGGTACCGGCGTTTCCGGATCGCACTGCAGTACGACGGCGAGCATCACCTTTCGCGTGAACAGCAGTCCCGCGATAACCGGCGCGACGAAGCGTTTACTAGTGCAGGGTGGTCCTACTTCAAGGTGAACGCCGACGATATGGATGAGGGATTCCGGGGCGTGATCAGCCGGGTCAAAGGTGCGAAACGCCGCGCGGCCTAGGGCAACGCGGGGTCAGATATCGCCCGGTGGAGGCGCTTCATTGGGCGCGAAGTGACCCCGCGTTGCAGTTAGGCGGGGTCAGTGTCCGCGGTGGTCCTGGATGGTCATCCGGGGACCGAAGGTGGGTTTCCGGAAGCCGCTCAGGCCGAGCATGCGGACCACCCGCTGCCGGTGTCCCCTCCACGGTTCCAGCAGCGCCAGCATGCCGGCGTCGTCCGTCCGCCGTCCGGTCAGCGCGGCGCCGACGTACGCGGCCAGATGATAGTCACCCACCGCGATGGAGTCGGGGCAGCCGTGCGTCCGCTGGACCACCTCGGCGGCCGTCCACACGCCGATTCCAGGGATGGTATGCATCTTGGCGGCTGCATCCGCAGCCGGGAGGGAAGCCAGCCGTTCAAGCGCGACGGCGGAGCGCAGGGCGCGCATCACGGTCGCCGACCGCTGCGGGCCGACTCCCGCCTTGTGCCACTCCCAGGAAGGAATGCGGAGCCATCCCTCGGCGGTGGGCCGGACCAGCAGTCCGGCCGGTGCGGCGGTACCGGTGCCGGGGGCGGGCGTGCCATGGCGGTACATGAGGTACCGGAAAGCCCGCCGCGCCTCGACGACGGTGACCTTCTGCTCCAGGATTGTGGGCACGAGCGAATCGACCATCCGCCCGGTGGACGGGAGACGGACGTCGGGGTTCCGGCGTCGGGCCTCACGGACCATGCGGGGGAGTGTTGCCGAGAAGGAAAGCTCGTCAAACGCCGACCAGTCGTCATCGGCGCCGAGGAGCCGGGGAACGCCTGCGAGGGCGGCGCCGGACCCGGGACCCCAGGCCTGGGCATCGATGCACGGGCCGCCTGCTGCCAGGTCACCGGGCAGGTCACCGGCGCGTTCATCCGCCTCCGTGAGCCGCAGCGTGACGGGGCCATCCGGCGTCGTGAACGCCATCCACAGCCCGTCCGGCCGCGAGGAGAAGGAGGGGTCGCCGTTGCCGCGCATCAGGATGCCCAGGGTCCGCTGCAGGTTGTACGGGCCGCCCGGAAACCACCTGAGGGACGCGTCCGCCGCGGCTGCCAGCCGGGCAGGGGCGTCAGCAATGGTCATGTAATCATCGTCCCACGCCGCACTGACAAACCTGCCGCCGGGGCGGGCGGCGGGCTTTCCGAGGGCCCTTAAACCGCGCCCGCCGCAGGACTACAATCCGCAGTGTGGCGCGGGTCCGCCGCGTCCCTTCCTTCGAGTTGTAGGAGATCGCAATGGGTGGAGTGGTGCATTTCGAAATCCCCGCGGACGACCAGGACCGCGCGAGAAACTTCTACAACCAGGCCCTCGGCTGGCGGATCGACCCCATGCCGGAAATGGACTACAACGTGGTGATTACCACGCCGATGGACGAAAAGACCGGCAGGCCCACCGGGCCGGGTGCCATCAACGGCGGCATGATGGCCAGGGAAGGGGAGCTGACCACGCCGGTCATCACCGTGGACGTCGAGGACATCGATGCGACGCTGCGGACAGTTGAGCAGCTGGGAGGTTCCGTGGTGAAGCCCAAGGCGACCATCCCGGGCATGGGGCACTACGCCTACTTCAAGGACACCGAGGGCAACATCCTGGGGCTCTGGGAGAACCTCCCGGCCGACGCCGCCGGTGCCGGTGCCGGCCAAGGTTAGGAGCCCGCTGACCTACTCCGCCCCGAAACGGCCGCGGCCCTCCACCGGGATCAGCGGTTTCTGGCCGCGGATCCGCAGTTCCTGCACGGCCCAGGTGTTGCCGTCCGGGTCGCTGAACCCGAAAAAGGTGCCGCCGTCCCGCTCGTCGAAAACGGTGATCTCGCTCGCCTCCACCCCTCGGCTGAGCAGCTCGTCGCGCGCCGCCTGCGCATCCGCAACCACGAGCTGCAGGCCCCGCATGGAGCCAGGCGCCATCTCGTTGTGCGACGGCAGGTCACCGATCACGATGGAACACCCCGAACCCGGAGGCGTCAGCTGGACCACGTGCATGTGCTCGTTCTGCGTGTCGTGGTCCAGATTGAAGCCGACCTTGTCCCGGTAGAACTCCACAGCCTTCCCAATGTCACTTACGGGCAGCACAACCACTTCGAGGGTCCAGTCCAAGTCACGGTTCCTTTCAACGGCACTGAAGTTCGGCGCCCGGGCTTGGGTGCCGATGCCAGCTTGCCCTGCCCGGGCAGGCCTTGGCTAGTACTTCGGCGAGTGCCGCGGCAACGGCAAGGCGGGCGGTCACGGCATCCCGTTCCCCAGCCAGAGCGCCAGGACCGCCAAGGGAAGCGCCACGACAACGGCCACCACGCCGGCCACCGCGAAGCCGCCCCAGCGCACGCGCAGGTTGAGGGTCTGCAGCCGCTCGTGCCACAGGAGCGTGGCGAGCGACGCCCACGGCGATATGAGCGGACCGAGGTTCACCCCGATCAGGAGTGCGCCCAGCCGCAGCGGCGATCCGGTCGCAGGCTCCAGGGCCAGGTAGGCGGGGAGGTTGTTGGCGATGTTGGCCGAGCCGGCGCCCAGCGCTGCGAGGCGCAGCAGGTCCGGGAACGTCTGGCCCGTCCCGGCGGCGGGGGCCAGCGCTTCGGTGAGGCCATGCGAGTGCAGGGTCTCAACCACCATGAACAGCCCGGCGGTCAGCATCAGCGGGCGCCATGGCAGCATCGACCAGCGAAGGGCTGCCGGCCGCCGCCACAGGAACATGGCCACCAGGAACCCTGCCGCGAGGGCAGCAGGAACCGCGACGGGAACACCGGAAACCAGCGCCGGAAACAGCACCAGCAGCGTGCCGGCCGATGCCCGGAGCAGCATCCGGTCCCCTGCCGTATGGGCCGGCTGCGGCCCGTACCGGCCACGAAGGTCACGGTGGAACGCGAGCCACAGCAGCAGCGCCGGCACCACCACGCCGACGGCGGCGGGCGCCCACATCAGCCTGGCGAATCCCAGCGGGCTCAGAGACATTTTCGACTGCGCCAACAGGTTCGTGAGGTTGGAGACCGGCAGGAACAGGGACGCCGTGTTGGCCAGCCAGACGGTGCTCAAGGCGAACGGCAGGGGCGGGATCTTCGCGTGGACGGCGAGCAGCACCACCACGGGGGTCACCAGCACCGCAGTGGTGTCGAGCGACAGAAAAGCCGTGGCCACGGAGGACAGGCCAAGGACAAAGAGCCACAGCAGGAAGACGCTGCCCCGGCCCAGCGCCGAAATGCGGTCCGTCACCACACGGAACAGCCCCGCATCGTCAACCAGTTCCGTGACAACGGTCATTGCCACCACGAAGGCGAGGACAGGGACCGTGCGCCCCGCCAACTCCCCGAACGCGGGCCATGGCAGAAGGCCGCCGGCAAGGCAGCCGCCCCCGGCAAGCAGCATGGAGCCCGGCAGCAGGTAGCTCCGCATATTCTTCGGTATTCGCAGGCGCGCCACCGCCCAATCTTCGCACCGAAAGCCCCTGGGACTGCCAGCGAGCCCAAGACGGTAAGTTGGTACCCATGAAGTACGCCCAGTCAGTCCTGGACCTCATCGGCAACACCCCGCTCATCAAGCTGAACCACGTCACGGAGGGCATCAAAGCCACCGTCCTCGTGAAGCTGGAATACGTGAACCCTGGCGGATCCATCAAGGACCGCATTGCGGCGAAGATGGTCGAGGAAGCCGAGCGCGACGGCAAGCTCAAGCCCGGCGGCACCATCATCGAACCCACCTCCGGGAACACCGGCGTCGGTCTGGCCCTGGTGGCCCAGCAAAAGGGCTACAAGTGCATTTTCGTGGTCCCGGACAAGGTGGGCGAGGACAAGCGCGCGGTCCTGGCGGCCTACGGCGCCGAAGTGGTAGTGACGCCCACCGCCGTCGAACCCGACAGCCCGCAGAGCTACTACGGCGTGTCAGACCGCCTGGTCACCGAGACCCCCGGCGCGTACAAGCCGGACCAGTTTTCCAACCCCGCCGCGCCGCTGAGCCACTACGAGACCACCGGCCCCGAGATCTGGCGGGACACCGACGGCAAAGTGACGCACTGCGTCATCGGCGCCGGCACCGGCGGCACCATCACCGGCACCGGCCGCTACCTCAAGGAGGTGTCGGCGGACCGTCCGGAGTCCGACGGCGGCCGGGTCAGGATTATCGGGGCCGACCCCGAAGGCTCTGTCTACTCAGGCGGCACCGGGCGCCCGTACTTCGTGGAGGGCGTGGGCGAGGACATGTGGCCCGCCAACTACGACAAGTCGGTCCCGGACCAGGTCCTCGCCGTCAGCGACGCCGACTCGTTCGCCATGACCCGGCGGCTTGCCCGCGAGGAGGGCCTGCTGGTGGGCGGCTCCTCCGGCATGGCCGTGGTGGCCGCCCTGCGCACCGCCCGGGACCTCCCCGAGGACGCGGTGGTGGTGGTGATCCTGCCAGACTCCGGCCGCGGCTATCTCGCCAAGATCTTCAACGACCAGTGGATGCGCTCGTACGGCTTCCTCTCCGGCGGCGAGGAGGCGTCCGTGGGCGAGGTCATCAAGTTCAAGACGGGCGAACTGCCGGACCTGGTGCACATCCACCCGAACGAAACCGTCCGCGACGTCATCACCATCATGAATGAGTTCGGCGTCAGCCACATCCCGGTCCTCTCCGCGGAGCCGCCCGTGGTGATGGGCGAAGTGCTCGGGGCCGTCGACGAACGGACCCTCACCGCCAAGCTGTTCCGCGGCGAGGCCAGGCTGACGGACAAGATCGCCGAGCACATGGGGGAGAAACTGCCGGTGATCGGCTCGCTCGAAACCATCTCCGCCGCCCGCGAACTGCTCTCCGACGTCGACACCGTGATGGTGACGTTCGTCGGCGCGCCCATAGGCATCCTGACCCGCCACGACCTCCTCGCCTACCTCAGCAACTGATCGAAGGAGCACCATGTCTGTCTCTGAGAACCAAGGATTCAACACCCGCGCCGTGCACGCCGGCCAGGCCTTCGAGCCGCGCACCGGCGCCGTAGTTCCGCCCCTGCACTTCAGCTCGACATATGCCCAGGACGGCATCGGCGGGCTGCGGGACGGCTACGAGTACGGCCGCGGCGGCAACCCCACCCGGGACGCCCTGCAGGAACAGCTCGCTGCCCTCGAACGCGGTACCCACGCCTACTCCTTCAGCTCGGGTCTCGCGGCCGAGGATTCCTTGATCCGTGCCCTGATGCGGCCCGGCGACCACATCGTGCTCGGCAACGACGCCTACGGCGGCACCTACCGGCTGATCAGCCGCGTGCTGGGCGACTGGGGGATCGGCAACACCCCCGTGGACATGTCTGACCTCGCCGCGGTTGAGGCGGCGGTCGCCGCCAACAAGACCCGCTTCGTCTGGGTGGAGACACCGTCCAACCCGATGATGAAGATCACCGACATTGAGGCGCTCGCCAAGGTGGCGCACGACGCCGGGGCCCTCCTGATCGTCGATAACACCTTCGCGTCGCCCTACCTGCAGACCCCGCTGGACCTCGGTGCCGACGTCGTGGTCCACTCCACCACCAAGTACATCGGCGGCCACTCCGACGTGGTGGGCGGGGCCATCGTGGTCAAGGACGCCGCCCTGGCCGAGAAGATCGGCTTCGTGCAGTTCGCCGTGGGCGCCGTCTCCGGCCCGATGGACGCGTTCCTCACCACCAGGGGACTGAAGACCCTGGGTGTCCGCATGGACCGGCACAGCGACAACGCCCAGGCCGTGGCCGAATGGCTCCTGGAACGCCCCGAGGTGGAGGCGGTCCTGTACCCGGGCCTGCCCTCGCACCCGGGCCACGAGCTTGCCAAGAAGCAGATGAAGAAGTTCGGCGGCATGATCTCGGTGCAGTTCAAGGGCGGCGAGGCTGCTGCGCGGAAGGTGGCCGAATCGACGTCGGTCTTCACCCTGGCGGAATCGCTGGGCGGCATCGAGTCGCTGATGAACTACCCCTCCGAGATGACGCACGCCTCGGTCAAAGGTACCGAGCTGGCCGTTCCGGTGAACCTGATCCGGCTCTCCTGCGGCATTGAGGACGTCGAGGACCTCATCGCGGATCTTGAGCAAGCCTTCACGTTCATCCAGTGACGGCCTCCCCTAAGACGCAGGAAGAGGCCACCCGGCAGGAGACCGGCAGCGGTAAGGGCTCCCGCCGGACTGCAGCGCGTCGGCGCGTCCTCGGCTGGCTCGCGACGGCGGGGGGCGCTGCCGCCGTCGTCCTCGCCCTGATGTGGCTGTACGCGGAGTATGCCCCGGTCATGAACGACTTCGAGGTCTACTACTACGGCGGCACCAAGGTGCTTCAGACCGGCGAGGCCGGCATCAACGAGCTGTACGCGCCCCGGGACGGCCTGCCGTTCACCTATCCGCCGTTTGCCGCGCTGCTGTTCGCCGGCCTGGCCACCATGAGCCTGGCCCAAAGCGGGCAGCTCTTCATTTGGGCGGCGCTGGGCGGGGCCGCCGTGGTGTCCGCCTGGCTCGCCCGGCATTATTTCGGGATGACCCGCTGGCGGGACGCCCTGGCGGACTGGCGGTTCCGGACCGTGGCCCTCGCCGGGACCGGGGCCATCGTGCTGCTGGGGCCGTGGCGGGACACCTTCGTGTTCGGGCAGATCAACATCATCCTGATGGGCCTGATCCTGACCGACTTCGCGCTGCACGGAAAAAGCCGGGCGGGTGAGATCCGCTGGCCTGCGGGCCTGCTGATCGGCGTCGCCGCCGGCATCAAGCTGACACCGCTCGCTTTTGGTCTCTACTTCCTAATCCGCCGCGACTTCAAAGCCCTGGGCTGGATGGCCGTTGGCTTCCTCGGCTCCATCGCCGCGGCCTGGGCCGCCCTGCCCCTGGCGTCGGTGACGTTCTGGACCAAGATCCTGCCCAACACCGGGCGCATCGGCGATCCGGGCTATGTGGACAACCTGTCGCTGAAGGGGCTGCTGCTCCACTTCGGACTGCCGGACTCGGGACTCACCAGCCTGCTGTGGCTGGTGCTGGCGCTGGCCCTGGCCGGGCTCACTGCGCTGGTGATCAGGTGGGCGGTGGCCGTGGAGGAAAACTTCGTGGCGGTGTCCGCGACCGCAGTGCTCATGCTTATGGTGAGCCCCGTTTCCTGGTCGCATCACTGGGTGTGGATCGCGGTGGCGCTGCCGTCCATGGCCTTCGCGATGCACCGTGTTCCCTCTCGGACCGGCTTGATGCGGCTGGCCGGCTGGCTGGTGGTGGCGGCCTCGGCCGTGGCCTTCTACCTCGCGCCGAAGGACCTCGCGATGGCGGCCGGCGCCGAGCTGTGGGGGGTGAACCCGCGGACGCAGTGGCCGCTGATGGTCTCCAGCCTGGGCGTGATCTGCGGCGTGGCGCTGCTGGTGTACTGGGCTGCGGCGTACCGGCCCTCGAGGACAGGCATCTCCCCGCGCCGCTAAGCGGGTCCTCCGCGATATGGCTTTTCGCGGCAGTGTTTCCGGGAAACACTGCCGTGTTCTGCCACTTCGACCAGCCCCCTGACAGCTCTAGCTTTCTTCAAGAAAGTCAGCTAGTGTCTCCTCATGGCTCTCCGCTCCGACTGGTCCCAGCGCAACTGCAGCATGGCCCGTGGCCTGGACATCTTCGGCGACCCCTGGGGCATGCTGGTCCTCCGCGAGGTCTTCTTCGGCAACGGCCGCTTCGACGCGATGAAGGCGCGCCTCCAAGTGGCCGACTCGGTCCTCACCCGGCGGCTTTCCGCGCTGGTGGAGTCCGGCCTGCTGGCCAAACAGGCCTACGAGGACGGCGGCCGCACCCGCCAGGAATACGTCCTCACCGCCAAAGGCGAGGACGCCCTGCCGGTGCTCAACGCCGTCGTTATTTGGTCCGAAAAGCATCTGCAGGCGCCGTCGGAGCAGGCCCACATGTACGTTGTCCACGCCAGCTGCGGGCAGCGCACGGGCTCGGCGGACACCTGCACCGAATGCGGTGAGCGGCTCACCGCGGAGAACACCAGCTGGCACAGCCTGACCCGCAGCGATGAGCCGCTCCCGCTGGCAATGGCGCCCCAGCGAACCGAGAAACCGACCAACCGCGTTCAAGGCGGCGGAGAAGAAGGAACAGCGGCATGACCACCCCCGAAGACCCCGGAGTTTTTGTGCAGATGTCGCGCCCCGAGGGGCCATTAGAGGACGATATCTGGACAAAAACTCCAGAGGACGGGGCGAAGAAGGAAGGGCAGGGGCCGGAGAAACGGCGCCGCCTGCATCCCGCCTGGGCCGTGGCGGCCGTGGCGTTCCTCGCCCTCGTGGGGGCGGCCGGGTTCCGTGCCGCGCCCGGCGTGCTCATGGTGCCGCTGCAGCAGGAGTTCGGCTGGTCCACCACTGTGCTGTCGGCAGCGGTGAGCATCAACCTGGTGCTCTTCGGCCTCACGGCCCCCTTCGCCGCAGCGCTCATGGAGCGGTTCGGCGTCCGGGCCGTCACCGCCGTCGCGCTCGGGCTGATCGGCGCCGGCAGCGCCCTGACCGTGCTGGTCAACCAGTCCTGGCAAATCCTCCTCACATGGGGCCTGCTCATCGGCCTTGGCACAGGCTCCATGGCGCTGGTGTTCGCGGCGACCATCGCCAACACGTGGTTCACCAAAAGCCGCGGCCTGGTGATCGGCATCCTCACCGCCGGCAGCGCCGCCGGGCAGCTGGTTTTCCTGCCGTTCATCGCGGTGCTCGCCCAGGACCCGGGCTGGCGCCAGGCCTCGCTGCTCATCGCCGCCGGGGCCCTGGCCGTGGTTCCGCTGGTGCTGAAGTTCCTGAAAAACTCACCGGCCGACGTCGGGGCGTTGCCTTATGGCGCCGAGGAACCGTCCGGCGCGGCCTGCGGGAAGCCGGAGCCGGTCCCTGCCGGGGCAGCGAACGGGAACGCCGGTGCCGGGGAAGCCCCTGAACCCAGCCGCAACGCCGCGGTCCGGGCACTGCAGGTGCTCCGCAGCGCCAGCAGGAACCGCACGTTCTGGGCTCTCGCCGCCGGGTTCGCCATTTGCGGCGCCACCACGAATGGGCTGATCGGCACCCACTTCATCCCGTCCGCCCACGACCACGGCATGCCCGAAACCACCGCGGCCGGCCTGCTCGCCGTCGTCGGGATCTTCGACATCGTGGGCACCATCGCCTCCGGCTGGCTGACCGACCGGTTCAACCCCCGGATCCTGCTGGCCGTCTACTACCAGTTCAGGGGGATCGGGCTCCTGGTGCTCCCGCTGCTGCTGGGCTCGTCGGTCCAGCCCAGCATGCTCGTGTTCGTGGTGATCTATGGCCTGGACTGGGTGGCCACGGTTCCGCCCACTGCCGCGATTTGCCGCCAGGTGTTCGGCGCCGACGGCAGCGTGGTGTTCGGCTGGGTCTTCGCTGCGCACCAGCTGGGCGCCGCCGCGGCAGCCCTGGCCGCCGGAGCCATCCGGGACGCCACCGGCCAGTACACCTATGCATGGTTCGGCGCCGCCGCGATGTGCACCATCGCCGCGGTGATCAGTGCCACCATCCGCAGAGACGCGGGAAGAAGGCGGCCCGCAGCGGTGGCTACGGCTTCAGTAGACTAAGCGGGGCGCCCTCGGGCGCCGCTCTTGCGGCAGAACGCGGTACGCGTCCCGGAGGCGCACATTGCCGGACTACAGCTGGGGGACACTGACATGGCACTGCTTACGGCCCGAACAAAGAACGAGAGAGCCGCCGCAAAGCACGGACAGGGTCCGGATCAGGTCTCCGAACCGCTGCCGCCTTCCGGCCAGCTGCCGCCTTCCGGCCAGCAGCTCCGCCGGCGCCGGCCCGCACTGGCCGCCGTCGAACTGGTTGTCTTTCTGGCCGTACTCGCTGCAGCCATTTTCATCGCGTCCCGGCTGGATGCCTGGGGCGAGAAGGGCCTGGACTTCAGCGTCTACTGGTACGGCGGCAAGATCCTCGACGAAGCCGGCGTGGCGCCGTCGGGCCTTTACCAACCCACCGTGAAGTGGGCCGGCGGCCCGGAACTGCCGTTCACCTATCCGCCTTTCGCGGCGCTGCTTTTCAGCCTGCTCGCGAAACTGCCGCAGGCCTCCGCGCTGCTGCTCTTCAACGCCGCCGGTGTGGCTGTGGCCGCCTGGGTGGCGGCGCTCTGCGTCCGCTACTGGAACAGCAAGCCCAGCTGGCGAGGCACCTTTGCTTCGCCAACCCTCCGGTCCGCACGCAACCGGCTCGGCGCGGTGGTGCTGCTCCTTGCCGTCCTGAATCTGGGGCCGTGGCGTGAAACCCTAGCCTTCGGCCAGATCAACATCCTGCTGCTGGGGCTGATGATGGCGGACCTGCTGACCCGGAGCCCGCGCTGGCGCAATGGTCTGCCCGGCAGTGGCTTCCTGGTGGGCGTGGCGGCCGGGATCAAGCTGACGCCCCTGGTCTTCGGCCTGTACTTCCTGGTGCGCAAGGATTGGCGCGGACTGCTGAACATGTGCGCCGGCTTCGCGTTCACCGTGCTGCTCGGCTGGCTGCTCCGCCCGGCCGAATCCCTCAGCTTCTGGCTCGAGATCCTTCCCGACACGTCCCGGATCGGCGGCGCCGGCTACGTGGACAACCTTTCCATTAAGGGTGCGCTGCTTCACTTCGGCGTGCCGGCGGACGCAGTGAATGCACCCTGGCTGGTCCTGAGCCTGCTGGTTGTGGGTCTGGGCGCCGCCCTCATCAGGGTCGCCAGCAGCCAGGGCGCCAGGGTGGTGGCGATTTCCGCCGCCGCACTCACCATGCTTCTGATCAGCCCGGTCTCGTGGTCCCACCACTGGGTCTGGATGGCGGCAGTTCTTCCGGCGTTCGCCTGGACGCTGCGCGAAACCCCTCTGCGGCACCGGCTGCAACGCGGGCTGATGGGTGCTGTCCTGGGGGTGTCCACCCTTGTTTTCCTGTTCTCGCCCAAGACCATCGGCACGGCCCTGGGCGCCGGAAACCTTGACCTTCAGACGCCGGTTCTGTGGATCATGGCATCCAGCGCCGGAGTTTTCTGTGCGCTGGCCATCATGGTGTGCTGGCTCGTTGCCCTTCGGCGCGGTGCCGTGGCGGACCTGGCGCAATGAGCACAGTACTGGTGACCGGCGCCGGGCGGCTCGCCGGAATCGGCGCGGGGATCGCCCGCCAGCTGGCCGCCGACGGCTGGGACCTGGTCCTGACCTACTGGCAGGACTACGACGCCCGCATGCCCTGGGGAATACAGCCGGACGACGTCGGCCGGCTTACCTCCGAACTGGAGGCCATCGGATCCAAGGTGGTGGCGCTGCCCGCCAACTTTCAGGATCCCGGTGCCGTGGAGCGGCTGATGGCAGAGGTGGCCGCGCAGGCAGGCCCCTTGCAGGGGATGGTGCTCAGCCATGCCGAATCCGTGGACTCGGGCATTCTGGACACCACCCTTGAAAGTTTCGAGCGGCACTTCGCCGTGAACACCAGGGCCAGCTGGCAGCTGATCCGCGCCTTCGCGCAGCAGGCAGCCGACGACGGCGGCGCGATCGTCGCGCTGACCAGCGATCACACAGCGTTCAACCTGCCGTACGGGGCGTCCAAGGGGGCGCTGGACCGGATTGTGGTCGCCGCGGCGCGTGAATTTGGACCGCTGGGCATCAGCGCCAATGTGCTCAACCCCGGGCCTGTGGACACCGGATGGATGGACGGCCAGCTCCGCGAAGAGCTGGCCAGGCACCAGCCCGGCGGCAGGCTGGGCACCCCGGCCGACGTGGCGGGGACCGTGGCTTTCCTGCTGTCCCCTGCAGGCCGCTGGGTCTCCGGGCAGCTCATTAAGGCCGACGGCGGGTTCTCGGCCTGACGCTTTTGGCGCACCGTCCGAACTCTTTGGTGGCCCGGCCCGCGGCCGGCCGGGCATCAGTGGCCGCCCCGCCGCAGCATCAGCGGTCCGGCCACCACGGAGTTATCCGCGGCAGCCAGCGGGGAACGTTCCTCTTGTACTCCTCGTACTCCGCCCCGAATTTGTCCGTCAGTGTGGGCTCCTCATAGAACATGACGAAGGCCGCGACGGGGATTGCCCCCAACGCGGCGTAGCCGAACAGTTTCGGCTGGCCCAGGAGCAGGGCCTGGCCGGTGACGGCGGCGGCAATGGACACATACATGGGGTTCCGGACGTGGCGGTACAGTCCGCTGACCACCAGATGCTTCGGCGGCGCGAAAGGCGCCGGCGTCCCCACGCCTTCAACGGCGAACCGCACGAACGAGTTTGCGATAACCGACGCACCCGCACCCACGAGGAGCGCGCCGGCCACCTGGGCCACGGCACCGCCGGGCGCCGGGCGCTGCACCTCCCAGCGGGTCAGCAGCCACGGGACCAGGCCCGCAACAGTCGCCGGGGCCAGGGCGAACACCGCAGTTCCGACGGCGGCCCGTTTCCTCTCGCGTGCAGTGTGTGCCGAGTGTGTCATGTTGGCCAGTTTGGACCGTGGCGCGTGCGGGGACAAGAGGCCCAACCAGCGCTCAGCGGAACGCCGGAAGGCCTGTGATGTGCTGGCCGAGGACCAGGGTGTGCACCTCGTCCGTCCCTTCGTAGGTGCGCACCGATTCGAGGTTGGCGGCGTGCCGCAGCGGCGGATAGTCCAGCGTGATGCCGTTGCCGCCCAGGATGGTCCTGGCTTCGCGAGCCACCTTGATGGCCTCCCGGACGTTGTTCAGCTTGGCCAGCGAGATCTGTTCTGGGCGGAGCTGCCCGCTGTCCTTGAGCCGGCCCAGATGCAGGGCGAGCATGGTACCCTTCTGCACCTCGAGGAGCATGTTCACGAGCTTCTGCTGCGTCAGCTGGTAGCCGGCCAGCGGCTTGCCGAACTGGAGGCGCTCCATCGAATACCGCAGCGCCGACTCATAGGAATCGCGGGCCGCGCCCATGGCACCCCAGGCGATGCCGTACCGGGCCTCATTGAGGCAGCTGAACGGTCCGCTCAGTCCCCGGGCACCCGGCAACAGTGCCTCCGGACCCAGCCGGACGCCGTCGAACGTCACATCGCACTGGATCGAGGCCCGCATGGACAGTTTCCGGCCGATCGGCGTGGCCGTGAGGCCCGCCGTGCCGGCGGGCACGAGGAAGCCGCGGATGCCGTCGTCGGTCTTCGCCCAGACCACCAGGACGTCGGCCACGGAGGCGAGCCCGATCCAGCGCTTGGCGCCGTCCAGAACCCAGCCGGCGTCCTCGCCGGTCCCGTCCCGCTGCGCCGTGGTGGTCATCGACGACGGGTCGGAGCCCGCCGTCGGCTCGGTCAGCGCGAAACAGCCGATCACCTCGCCGGCGGCCATCCGGGGGAGCCACTCCTGCTTCTGGTCTTCCGAGCCCCACTTGTGGATGGCGGTCATCGCCAGCGAACCCTGCACCGAGACAAATGTCCGGATTCCGGAATCGCCAGCCTCCAGCTCCATGGCGGCCAGGCCGTATTCGACGGCGGACCGGCCGGGGCAACCGTAGCCCTCCAGATGCATCCCCAGGACGCCCAGCTCGCCCAGCTGCGCGGGCAGGTGCAGGGGGAAGACGCCCTGGTCGTACCAGTCGGCGATCTCCGGGCGGATCTGCTGGTCGGTAAAGTCCCTGACCCGCTGCCGGAGGGCCAGCTCATCGGTGGTCAGCAGGGAATCCAGCGCCAGGACATCCGAAGGGTCCGGGAGTCCGTACTCGGCCGTGGCTTCCGCAGGATCAAGGGCGTCGTTGCTCATGGCAGCATCCTACGTGCCTCACTCCTCCGTGCCCGTGCCCGTGCCCGTGCCCGTGCCTACCGGTCGGCGCGCACCCGCGTCCCGCCCAGGAAGTACCCGCGGGTTGACGGCAGGAACCGGCAGACCGCTGCCAGCACCACGCCCAGGGCCAGCAGCACCACGCCGCTAACGAACGCCCCGCCGACGCCGAAGATCTGCGTGTTCCCGTAGGCCGGATCCCACATCTGCGCAGCCGAGATGAAGAAGGCCGCGGTGAGCAGCATGGCCCCGAGCAAGGGGAGGATTCCGCGGAACCACAGGTTGCGGGCCGATGCACGCAGGGTGTCCCGGAAGTACCAGGCGCAGGCAAAGCCGGTGAGGGCGTAGTAGAACGCGATGAACAGGCTGATGGAGCTGATGGAATCGGACAGCAGGTTATCGCTGAGGAAGCTCATGGCCACGTAGTACACAGTCGCGGCGGCGCCCATGATCTGGGTGGAAAATCCCGGGGTCTGGTTGCGCTCGTGGACCTCGCCGAACCTGGGCGGCAGGGCCCGGTGCACGCCCATGGACAAGGTGCCGCGTGCGGTGGGCAGGATGGTGGTCTGGGTGGAGGACAGCACGGACGCCAGCACTGCCACCACGATCAGCCAGCCCCACGGACCCAGCACCACGTCCTTCATCGCCAGGAACACGTCGTCCTGGTTGTCGGCGTTGGCCAGCCCGATTCCCTCCGTCCCCACAGACGCGTACATCATCACCAGCAGCGCCACCGACACGTAGATGGCCACCAGCACGAAGGCCGAGATCACCGCGCCGCGGCCCGGGGTGGTGGCCGGGTTTTCGGTTTCCTCGTTCACGGCCAGGCAGGTGTCCCAGCCCCAGTAGATGAACAGGGCCAGCAGGATGCCGTGGACCACCGCGCCGGGATCCGCGAATGCCCCGGCCGGGTTGAACCATTCGACGTCGAACGGCTGGCCCGCCGGCGCTCCGCCGGTCAGGCCCGCGATCCTGGCGATGATGGCCACGGCGAAGATCCCCAGCGAGATGTACTGCACGTACGTCAGGGTCCGCTGGACGTGCTCACCCAGCCGGATCCCGCGGTAATTGACGAGGGTCATGAAGGCGATGAAAACGACGCCGGTGGCGGTCACCACCACCTTGTTCCCCGCCACGGACCCGTCGCCGATGAGAAGCCAGAGGTACTGGCCGGCCACCTGCGCCAGGTTGGCCAGGACCACGACGCCGGCCAGGGCCACGCCCCAGCCGCCCAGCCACCCCGCCCACGGGCCAAAGGCGCGGCGGGCCCAGATGAACGTGGTGCCGCAGTCCGGCATGGCGCTGTTGAGCTCGCGGAACGCGTAGGCGATGAACAGGACGGGAATGAAGGCCAGGACCAGGATCAGCGGGGTGTAGTTCCCGTTGACGGCCACGATCAGCCCCAGCGTCGCGGCCAGCGAGTACACCGGAGCCGTGGAGGCAAGGCCCAGCATCACCGAGTCGCCGAGGTCCAAGATCCCGGCGCGCAACCCCTTGCCGGGGACGGCACCGCCTGACTGGCCCCCGGCGCCGCCGGCCGCCGTCGTCGTTCGGGTTCTCATAAAGCAATACCTGCCTTGTTCGCGTTGGCCTGTGCCGCCTGGACGCTCAGCGGCGCCGGCGCGTCAATGGTGTTCGGGACGAAGCGGCAGAAATAGTCGGTGACCGGCCCGTCGGATTCACGGATGCCGCAGCCCACCGACTCGCCGTCCACCACCCACAGGCCCAGGACCGGATGGTTGCCGTCGAAATCGGGGAGGGAATGGTACTGCTGGTAGCACCAGCCCTCGCGGCCGTACCCGCCCGGCTTCTCCAGGCTGATGCCCTCCGCGTGGATCCGGATGTTGTCGCCTTCGCGGCCGTGCAGCGGCTTGGCCACCCACTCCCGCAGCGGGCCTGGATCGTTGAGGTAGGCGGGCAGCAAGTTCGGGTGGTCTGGGTAGAGGTGCCACAAGGCGGCCAGGAGCGCCTTGTTGGACAGCAGCATTTTCCAGGCCGGCTCCACCCAGCGGGGATTGTGCGCGCGCTGCAGAAGTCGGTGGCCGAACGGCTCCTTCATCATCAGCTCCCAGGGGTAGAGCTTGAAGATGGTGCTGATCATGAAGTTGTCCAGGTCCACAAAGCGCAAGAGGCTCGGGTCCCAGCCGATGTCCGACATGTTGATCCCGATGGTGGTCCACCCGGCCTGGCTGGCCACGTCGCGCATGTAGGCGGCGGTCATCCAGTCCTCGCCCGACTCCTCCGCCTCGGAGTGGGCCACGTGCAGGGTGCTCATCCCGGTGCGGTACTGCAGCTTCTTCCACTGCCGGATCAGCGCCTCGTGGATGCCGTTCCACTGGTCCTTCTCCGGGAAGACGTCCTGCAGCCAGAACCACTGGGCCACGGCCGCCTCGATCAGTCCGGTGGGCGTGTCCGCGTTGTACTCCAGCATCTTGGCGGCGCCGCCCTGGCCGTCATAGATGAAGTCGAAGCGGCCGTAGATGTCCATGTCCGCGGCCTGCAGCGACTCGGCCGCCAGCTCGAGGGCCTGCGGACCGATGCCGATGGGGCCCATGGCCCCCGTGGCGAGGAACTTCGCGGCTTCCAGGCACATCCTGTGCATGTCCTCGGCCGTGACCTCCAGCGCCTCCACCTCGTCCATGGTGAATTCGTAGTAGGCGGCCTCGTTCCAGTACTCGATCTTCTTGCCGCCGGGCAGGGTGGTGGTGGAGAACACCAGGCCCTGCTCCTCGATCTTCTGCTTCCAGTCCGGCCGGGGCTCCGAGAGTAACCGCTTCACGCCTAGCCTCCTGTGCTTCCGCCCTTGGAGCTGCTGCCGAAGCCGCCCCTGCTGACCGTGCCGCCCTTGCTGCTGTAGCCCGTGGACGTCCTGGCACGCTGCGGCACCGTCCTGGTGAAGTTCGGGTAGGCCGTCCTGTTCTGGCCAATGCCCGGAACGCTGGCGCCGCGCGCATAGAAGTACCAGGCATAGAGGGCACCGCCGCGCCCGGCCGAGCTGTTGCACTGGGTGTCCTCGACGCGCTCGCCGGTTTCCCCGTTGAAGCAGACCTGCGCGTAGTCAGGGTCCTGTTCATTGCTGGCCACGATCGCCGTGATGGTGCCAGCCAGGAGCGCCGTGACGCCGAGGCCCACCACCACCGTGCGGCGCTGTGACCGCTTCTTGCGGGCTGCTGCATCGCGCTCGCGGTCACGGGCGAACGGATCGAAGACGGGGCTGGATTCCGGGAACCCGGGCTGGTTGTGGCTTTCGGGACGGGGCTTTCCCCTGCCCGGTTTTCCCTGGCGTTCCTGTCCCGGGGTGCCGGGGTTCAGCAGCTCGGGGTGGAGCTCAGGCTTGGGCACCTGCCACGGCGGCGGCTTGGCCGGCCCACCGGACTGGTGGTCCCCGCCGGACATGTCGTGGCTCCGGTCCCGGTCAGCGTCATCGCTCGGGTCCTTCTCCGGGTCCATCGTTCCCCCTGCTGCTTCATGCTGTTGGCGGCCGGAACGCTTGGCCGCGGCCGGTGGAACCGGCTGTCCGTCCAGCCGGAATACTGCAGCAAGCCTAGTGGCTGGAGGGTCCTGCGGTGAATAATAATCCGCTCACCAGGGTCCACTGGAAGCACCAAGGCGCTGGTCAGGCCGAGAACCTAGACTATTGCCATGCACACAGCCACTGTTCTTGCCGTTTGCCGGGTCCACCAGCTCCTTCCGGATGAGGGAAGCGTGGGCGTCACCGCCATCGACAAGCGTCCCGTGGACGGTCCGGTGAAGGTACACAAACTCGGGTTGCACGGTGACATCCAGGCAAGCCGCATCCACCACGGGGGAGAGGACCAGGCGCTCTACGCTTATTCCCAGGCTGACGCCGACTACTGGACCGGGGAGCTGCAGCGCGAGCTGCCGCCGGGGATCTTCGGTGAGAACCTCCGCGTGGCAGGGATCGACACCACGGGCGCCGTCATCGGTGAACGCTGGCGGATCGGGCTGGATGTGGAGGTGGAGGTCACCTCGCCGCGTGTTCCGTGTGCCACCTTCCAACGGCGCATGGACGAGGCCCAGTGGGTCAAGCGCTTCACGGAGGAAGGCCGGGTGGGCGCTTATCTGCGCGTCATCAAAACCGGGTCCGTGCAGGCCGGCGACCACATCCACCGCCTCTTCGTTCCGAAGCATGGTGTGACAATCGGCCGCTGGTTCAGCGAGCCCGACGTCGATGCCATGGAGGCGCTGCGCGACGCCGAGGCCGACGGCGAGATCCGTCTGCAGCCCGAGTACCACGAGCGCTTCGAGAAGCTGCTCCGCCGCGTGGACCGGTAATACGCAGGCTGAAACCGGGGCAGATATGCCGCGTGTGCGCAAGCTCACCGCCCCTGCCAGCCCCTCAGTTCGCCAGCACGCGGCGTCATGCCCTACACTTGAAATATCCCCCACTCCGGAAATCCCTTATTCCTGCCCAATTTTTGAGGCAGGACTGGCAAGTGTTGGGGCCCGCAAATGTGATGCGGGCAGTTTCATAGGGAGAGCCGGCTGAAGAAAACGCTGTACAGACTGCTGGGATAGCAGCCAAGAGATGCAGTGTGAAGTCCTGCCACGGGATTGCGAAAGCGCCGGACTTCTACGTGACCGGCCGGTCAATGTTTGCCCGGCGCCCACGGCACAAGTACTGCGGCTCCGCTCACCTCGGGTTGTGCCGCCTGGCCCCCTATGGATGAGGAATATCTCCCTATGCCCGAAAATCACGACGACGCCAACATCACCGAAGCCGCGGACGCGGCCGCCGGCACCGCCAAGGTTGAGTTCACCGAGGCTGCTGTCCCCGCAGCCGAGCCCGCTGAGACCCCCGCTGTCGAGCATGCCGAGGCGGCAGCCCCCGCTGAAGCCCCCGCTGCCAAGGCCGAGGAAGATGATGAAGAAGGCGTGAAGTTCGCCGATCTCGGCATCGACGGCCGCGTGCTGGCCGCCCTGCAGGACGTCGGCTACGAAAAGCCTTCCCCGATCCAGGCAGCAACCATCCCGCTGCTGCTTGAAGGCCGCGACGTCGTGGGCCTCGCCCAGACCGGCACCGGTAAGACTGCAGCATTCGCAGTACCGGCACTGTCCCGCCTGGCCGAGCTCCACGACCTCAACGGCCCGTCCCGCAAGACGCAGGCCCTGGTTCTTGCCCCGACCCGCGAGCTGGCGCTCCAGGTTGCCGAGGCCTTCACCTCGTACGCCAAGCACATCGATGACTTCACCGTCCTCCCCGTCTACGGCGGCTCCGCCTACGGCCCCCAGCTCTCCGGCCTGCGCCGCGGCGCCCAGGTTGTTGTCGGTACTCCCGGCCGAGTGATCGACCACATTGCCAAGGGCTCCCTGGATCTGTCCGAGCTCCAGTACCTGGTGCTGGACGAGGCCGACGAAATGCTCCGCATGGGCTTCGCTGAAGACGTAGAGCAGATCTTCCAGCAGACCCCGTCGGATCGCCAGGTGGCACTGTTCTCCGCCACCATGCCCAGCCAGATCCGCCGGATGTCCAAGCAGTACCTGAACAACCCGGCCGAGATCTCGGTGAAGTCCAAGACCACCACCGGCGCGAACACCCGCCAGCGCTACCTGCAGGTCATGGGCCCGCACAAGCTCGATGCCATGACCCGCATCCTCGAGGTCGAAGAGTTCGACGGCGTCATCGCGTTCGTTCGCACCAAGATGGCCACCGAGGACCTCGCCGACAAGCTGCGCGCCCGTGGCTTCCAGGCTGCCGCCATCAACGGCGACATCCCGCAGCAGCAGCGCGAACGCACCGTTGACGCGCTCAAGGAAGGCCGCATCGACATCCTGGTTGCCACCGACGTCGCCGCCCGCGGCCTCGACGTCGAGCGCATCAGTCACGTGGTCAACTACGACATCCCGCACGACACCGAGTCGTACGTGCACCGCATCGGCCGCACCGGCCGTGCCGGCCGTTCCGGCGACGCGATCCTGTTCATGACGCCGCGCGAGAAGTACCTGCTGCGTTCCATTGAGAAGGCCACGCGCCAGCCGGTGGAGCAGATGCACCTGCCCACCGCTGAAACCGTCAACACCCTGCGCCTGGGCAAGTTCGCTGACAAGATCACCGAGACGCTTGCGTCTGAGGATGTGGCGGCATTCCGCGACCTCATCGCCTCCTACGAGGAAGAGCACAACGTGCCGGCGGCAGAAATCGCCGCGGCCCTGGCGGTCATGGCGCAGGGCGGCCAGCCGCTGCTGGTCAAGGAACTGCCTGCTGCTCCGGAGTTCCAGAAGCGCGAACGGTCCAAGGACGGCTTCGGTTCCCGCGGCCCGACCCGTGCACTGACCGAAGGCAACGCCACGTACCGGATCGCCGTCGGACGCCGCCAGCGCGTCATGCCGGGTTCCATCGTGGGCGCCATTGCCAACGAAGGCGGCATTTCGTCGTCGCAGATCGGCGGCATTGACATCCGCTCCGACCACTCGCTGGTGGAGCTGCCCGCAGACCTGAGCCCCGACCAGCTGAAGGCACTGTCACGCACCAGGATCGGCGGCGAGCTGATCCACCTTGAGCTCGACAACGGCCGCAAGCCCTCCGGCGACCGCGGGGACCGTGGTGGCTACCAGGGCGGCGGCCGCGGCGGCAACTTCAAGGGCGGCGGCGGCTTCAAGAAGGAGTTCCGCAAGAACGACGGCGAGCGTTCCTCCGCTGACCGCGGCGGCCGCGCGTACAGCGACCGTTCCGAGCGCAGCTTCGGCTCGGAAGACCGTGGCCAGGCGAGCGATTCCCGCTTCGGCGGTCACGGCAACGGCGCACGGAAGCCGCGCCACGGCGGCGAGGGCGGCCACCGCGACTTCAACCGCAAGGGCAAGTGGTAACCCACTTTTCGGCGGATCGCGCGATGGATGACGTCGCGGTGAATTCCACATCCACCTAGGAACGGGCCGGCTGATCAGCCGGCCCGTTCCCATTTAATGTCGGTCCATGTGTGCGGTGTGTTCGCTTCGTCACGTCTCTGTTCCAATCTTCCTCTGGAAGGCGCCCGGAGGGTGCGCGCGGCCCCGCACCAGGCCCGAATTTCCGGGCTTTTCCGGCCCAGCGAACCCCCTTCCGCCGTCGATTTGTTGAGTGCGAAATCTTCGGGTAGAGTATTTACTCGTTGCCCCCCTAGCTCAGTGGTAGAGCGCGTTCTTGGTAAGAACGAGGTCACCGGATCGATTCCGGTGGGGGGCTCGGAATGAGGGCCTGTGTCAAGGCGGTTTTGACCGGCTTGACACAGGTTTTTCTCATTCGTGGCGGTGTAGCTCAGTTGGTTAGAGCGCACGACTCATAATCGTGAGGTCGGGAGATCGAGCCTCCCCACCGCTACGGAAACAGCAGGCCAGAGGCATTCAGCCCCTGGCCTGCTTTTGTTTTCGGTGAGGGCCCCCTGGTCGTCATGGGGCTAAGCCGTGATGGGGCACTTTGGGGGAGTCGCCGTCGTTGGTTACGACGGCGGCGGGCGTGTCCCGTGTCAAAGAGCCCCATCTTGGGCTGGTTCCGTCTTCGACTCGCTCCGTGACCCGCTTTCGTCTAAGCCCTGGTGACGCTGATGCGCACGTTCGGGCAGGAGTCCGCATAGCGGATCAAGGCCGCCTTCTCGGCGCTGTCAACCCGCAGGCCCCAGCGGATCTTCACCGCGATCCAGTTGCCGATGTACTCGCACCTGTTCGCCGGTGGCATCCAGGCCTCCGGGCCCTTGGCCTGCTTGGCGGAGTTCAGCGCCGCCGTCTGCGCGTTCAGGGACCGGCCGTCGCCAAGGTCGTTGTAGAACGCTACGCGGCGCGCCTGCGACCAGTAGCGGGCACCGGAGCCCCACGCCTCGTGGACGGGAACGGTGTGGTCGATCTCCACCTCCGACGCCGCGTAGTGCGTGCGGTTGTCCCACCGGGTGACCCAGCGGGACGTGCGCACGGTGCACCGGCGCGCGGTGGTGTACGTCGCGGTGGCCTTCGCCTCCTGCAGCAGGACTTCGGCCCGGGTGTTCTGGCAGTCACGGTTGGTGTCCAGCCAGGTGCCGAAGTAGCGGGACCTGTCGTAGCCGGCGTTGTTCTCCGGTGCCACGGTGAGGGAGCGGGTGGCGGTCCGGAGCGGGGCGGAATAGTACGTGGCAGCCTCGGCGGGCACGGCCAGCCCGGTGAGCAGCAGCCCGGCAGCCAGGCCGGCGGCGGACAGCGGCCGGACCCAAAGGCCGGACGTGACGGACGCAGCGATGGCAGCCGCCCGGCGTCGGGCCTGTTTGAACTGCCGGGCCTGTTTGAACTGCCCAGCCTGTCTAAACTGCCCAGCCTGTTTGCGCGGCCCAGCCGGCTTGGACAGGCGTGTGTGATTGAGCGTGCCTAGCGGCATGATTCCCCCATGGTGGTTCCCGGAACGGTATGTAGTGCTTGATGCGTCAACCAGCATGTCAGCCGGAATACGGGGGAACCGGGTCCTTGATGAGCTCTTGACGCAATCCTGTGGCTACCCTGCGAAAGCATTGCGAAACGAGCGGAACCGTTGTTTTCCGGGCGGCATGACCCTAAGGTCGGACTGCACAGGCAGCCAGAGACAGGCAGGCGGACAAGAGGAGCCGGCATGGCCAGACTGATCTACTCCGGACTCATGTCACTCGACGGGTACATTGCGGACCGGGACGGCAACTTCGACTGGGCCGAGCCGGACGCCGAGGTGCATTCCTTCGTCAACGAGCTGATGCGGCCGGCGGGAACTCACCTGCTCGGCCGCCGGATGTACGAGGTGATGGCCGCCTGGGAGCATCCGGAGGTCTTCGGCGAGATTCCCGCGTACATCCGGGACTTCGCGGACCTCTGGAAGGCAACGGACAAGGTGGTCTTCTCCCGCACCCTGAAGGAGGTGAGCACCGCCCGGACCCGGATCGAGCGGGAGTTCAGCGCCGACGCCGTCGGACGGCTCAAGGCAGGCGCCGGCCGGGACCTGGCGATCGGCGGCGCCGACCTTGCCGGGGCGGCCATCCGGGCGGGGCTGGTGGACGAATTCCAGATGTTCCTCTCCCCTGTGGCCGTGGGCGGTGGCAAGAGCTTCCTCCCGGATGACGTCCGGTTCCGGCTTGAGCTCCTTGAGGAGCGCCGGTTCGGCAACGGCACGGTCTTCCTCCGCTACGCCAACCGGACAGGATGACGCGCCTGCGGCACAGGTTTACGACACAATGGGGGCATGACCCGCATCGCCATCATCGGCGGCCACGGCAAGGTGGCCCTGCAACTGTCCGCCCTCCTCACGGAACAGGGGCACAGCGTTACGTCCTTCATCCGCAACCCGGACCATGCGGCGGACGTCGCCGCCACCGGCGCCTCGCCGTCGGTCCTTGACGTTGAAAACTCGACGACGGCGGAAATCGCCGCCGCGCTCCGGAACCACGACGCCGTGGTCTGGTCAGCCGGCGCCGGGGGAGGGAACCCGGCCCGCACGTACGCGGTGGACCGGGACGCCGCCATCCGTTCGATGGACGCGGCCGCGGAGGCCGGCGTCGGGCGCTATGTGATGGTGTCCTACTTTGGTGCCGGCCCGGACCACGGGGTCCCCGAGGGGCACAGCTTTCACGCGTACGCCGAAGCCAAGGCCGCCGCCGACGGGTACCTCAGGGGCACCAAACTCGAATGGACCATCCTGGGGCCGGGCGCCCTGACCGAGGGGCCGGGGAACGGGCTGATCGATGTGAACCCCGAAGACACCTCTGCCGGTACGCAGACCTCACGCGGCAACGTGGCCATTGCTGCCGCCGCGGTGCTGGACCTGCCGGGAACCGCCGGCCGGACCATCGAATTCCGCGACGGCACCCAACCTGTAGCGGCCGCGCTGGAAACCCTGCCGTAGCCGGCCGAGCGATCCGGTGCGCACAGCAGAAGCGACCCAGCGCGAACGGTGCAGCGCGAACGGACACCTGGCGCCCCAAAAGTGGGGCCCTTTAGGGCCGCAAGCGTACGTTCGCGCCGTTCCGGGCGGGCCGGGCGGCAGCAGCGTTGGGCAGGCGTAGGGCCGGAGTGTTCCCGGTAGGGTTGAAAGGCACGGCCGCCCTCTATCGGGGCGCGGCGCACTCCGGGGAAAGTGGGCACATGGACCAGTTGGCACTCATCATTGGACTGTTGCTCGCCACCGTGGTGGCCGTGGGTCTGGGGGACCGGCTGCGGCTGCCCTATCCGGTCCTGATGCTGCTCCTGGCCGTGGCGCTGACATTCATCCCGGGATTCCCGGATATCCAGATTCCGCCGGAGCTGATCCTGCCGATCTTCCTGCCGCCGCTGCTGTTCGCCACGGCCCAGCGGAGCTCCTGGGCCGTCTTCCGGGTCCGGTGGCGCACGCTCATCATGCTTGCTGTGGCCCTGGTGGTGATTTCCACCGCGGTGGTCGCCGGGGCAGCGTGGATCATGATTCCCGGGATTGGTGTCCCCGCCGCCATCGCGCTCGGAGCCATGGTGGCCCCGCCGGACCCGGTTGCGGTGGAGTCGGTTGCCGGCCGCGTGCACATGCCCCGGCGTCTGATTACGGTGCTGCAGAGCGAGGGCCTCTTCAACGACGCCGCCGCTATTGTCATCTTCCAGGCGGCCGTTGCCGCCGCCGTTGGGGGCACAAGGATAGGGCCCGACGTCGTCCTCAAGTTCATCGTGGGGGCGGCACTTGCCGTCGTGGTCGGCATTGCCATGGGCTGGCTGACGTCGCTGATCACCCGGCTGGTGGCCTCCATGGTGGCGCGCAGCGCCGTGACCCTGGTGGTGCCCTTTGCCGCCTACATCCTCGCGGAGGAATTCCACGCCTCCGGCGTGATCGCCGTCGTGGTCACCGCCCTGGAGATGCAGCGGCACACCCGCCCGCAGGACGCCGCCGAGCGGGTGACCCGCACGGCGTTCTGGGATGTGGTGGAGCTTCTGGTGACGGGGCTTGCCTTTGGGCTCGTGGGGCTCGAGATCCAGGACGTGGTCCGGACGGAAGGTTCTGCGATCTTTGGAATGGTGGGAACCGCCGTCGTGGTCTGCGTCCTGGTGTTCGCAGTACGGTTCGGCTGGCTGGGACTGCTGGCCGTTTCCGCACGCAAACGGAAGAACCTGCTGCAGCCGACCTCCGCGAAGGAAGTCCTGATCCTGACGTGGTGCGGCATGCGTGGCCTGGCCACGTTGGCCCTGGCGCTGGCCCTCCCGACTGCGCTCGCGGACGGCTCGCCGTTCCCGGCCCGTGACCAGGTGCTGGTCACGGCATGTGCGGTGCTGCTTGCCACCCTGGTGCTGCCGGGGTTGACGCTGCCCTGGCTGATGCGGGTCCTGGACGCATCCCAGGACGGTACGGAGGAACGCGATGCGGCCCGGCTGCTGGCCCGCCGTGCGCAGGCGGCCGCCGTGGCGGCGCTGAAGGGCAACGAGCTCGTGAAGGAGCTGCCGCCGGAGAAGGTGGCCCTGGTCAAGGAGAAGATGACGCGGCTCCATGCCGAACTGCTGGACGGCAGCCTGCGGAACGAGAGCCTGGCCGAGAAGCGCGAGCGGGGCAGGGAACTGGCCATCACGGTCCAGACCATTGCGCTGGACGCCGCGCGGCAGGAAGTGGTCGCGGCCCGCAGCGAGCCGGATATGGACCCCGAGGTTGCGGACAGGGTGCTCCGCCAGCTCGACCTGCGGACCATGATCATGCCGGAATAGGGATCATGCCGGAGTAGGGAACATGCGCTTGTCTTTGGGTTAGGCCGGGACGTTGAGCTCCAGGTCCAGGGTGTTCGTCTCCACGTAGTCGAGGGCCCGCCGGACCGCGCCCACGGTGACGATGGCGTCGCCCAGTGGCGAGACCGCCACCCTCGGCGGGGTGGCCGTGAATTCCGGCAGGCGGGCCGCGATGGGCTCGAGCAGGACCCCCGCCGAGTTGGCAACGGCCCCGCCGATCACCACGAGCTCGGGGTTGATCATGGTGGCCATCGAGCCGATCACCCGCGCCATCCTCTCGGCAAGCCGGTCCAGGATCTTCAGTGCCGCCGCGTCCCCGGCGGCCGCGGCGGCAAAGACATGCTCGGCTTCGGCCCCCGTGGCCGCGTAGTCGCGGAGGGACGTCTCTGCGGCGCCCGCCAGGGTCTCCGCAGCCCAGACGCGCGCCAGCGTCGCGATGCCGAACGTGTCACCCACGCCTTCCACCAGGTCCAGGTACGCGAGCTCACCCGCGCCGCCGCCGCTGCCGTGCAGCAGGCGGCCGCCTTCGATGACGCCGGAACCGAAGCGTTCACTCGCCAGGATTACGACGACGTCGTCCACGCCCGCCGCCGCGCCCCGCCACCGGTCGCCGAGGGCGGCGAGGTTGGCGTCGTTCTCGAGCAGGACGGTCCACCCGTGCAGCTCGTGCAGCGCAGACTTCAGGCCGACGTCGAACAGTCCCCAGAACTGCTGTGATGCCAGGACGTTGCCCTTCCGGTCCACCGGTGCTGCGATGCCGGCGCACACGGCCAGCACTGCGTCAGGGGAGGCCTCCACGCTGTGCAGCGCCATCATGGCGGCCCGGTCAATGACCCCGACGCGTTCCTCGGCGGAGATGTCCGCAATCTCAAACGGCTGGCTGGCCCGTCCGAGCGCCTTGCCACGAAGATCGGAGACCACCACGGTGGCCTTGGAGAAGCCCACGTCCATGCCCAGGACGTAGCCCGCCCGCTCGTTGAGTTCGAACCGCCGGGCGGGGCGTCCCTTCTGGTATCCGCCAAAGGCGCGCTGGTTCTCCAGCTCCGTGATCCACCCGCGCTGCATGAGGTCCTCGCACACGGAAATGGCGGTGGCCCGGGTCAGGCCGGTGGCCTGGATGACCTCGGTAACGGTCACCGCGCCGGAGGCGCGCATGAAATCCAGGACCGCTCCGGCGCTCACGCGGCGGAGCAGTTGGGGCGTTGCCGCCGTCATCTCGGACATGGTGTTGACCTCCTTGTGCTTTGCCCCACATAATACTTGAGGAATTAAATTTAGATTCCATATAAACCCCTCTTGTGGACCGGACGGCCGCCGGCCCCGTGGATTTTCCTTCCAGCTTTTGCCTCAGCCTTTTGCAAAGGAGCAACTGTGAACAGCCCTTCGAAGCACCGCCCCCTCCGTAGCCGGCAATGCCCGGCCCGAGCTGCCCGGACTGCCGGCTGCCAGTTCCCCGCACCGGCCACCGCGCCGTGAGCGCAACCCCGCTCAGCCGCCGCGCCCTGTTCAGGGCCGCTGGGCTCGCAGGTGCAGCAGCTGTTTTCCCGCTGGCAGGCTGCGGTTCCGTGCACAGCAGCCAGAACGGCGTCACCACACTGCGCTTCATGCAAAACAAGCCCGAGGTGGTGACCTACTTCAACCAGGTGATCAAGGACTTCGAGGTGCTCAACCCGGACATCCGCGTCATCCAGGACTTCAACGAGGGCAACTTTGTTCCGGGCCTGGTCCGCAACGACCCACCCGATGTCGTGACCCGCGGCTTCGCGCAGGCCACGGCCGACTTCGTCCGCAAGGGCGTATTCGCGGACCTCTCGGACCTTCCCGAGGCAGCCACGATCGACCCCAAGGTGCAGGACCTGGTCAGCTCCTGGGGCCAGTACAAGGGACACGAAACCAGTGCCCTCCCGTTCTCCCTGGCCGCCGCCGGGGTCATCTACAACCGGGACATCTTCGAGGCGGAGGGCGTGCAGGTTCCGGCCACGTGGGACGAGTTCGTCGCGGCCTGCGAGACGTTCAAGGCTGCCGGCATCACGCCCATCTACGGCACCTTCAAGGACAGCTGGACCCTCGGACAGGGCATGTTCGACTACCTCGCGGGGGGCTCGCTGGACGTGGGCGTCTTTTTCGCGAGGCTCGCCGCCCGAGGAGCCGCCGTCACGGAAGACGCCAAGGAGTCGTTCACCAGCAACTTCGGCCCGGTCCTGCCCAAGATGCTTGAGCTGGCGGCATTCTCTCAGAATGGCGCCACGAGCAGGAACTACGCGGACGGCAACGCCGCGTTCGCCAAGGGGCAGGGGGCCATGTACCTGCAGGGCCCGTGGGCGCTGTCCCAGCTTGAGGCCGCGAACAAGAACGTCAGGCTCGGCAGCTTCCCGCTGCCCGTCACCAACAACCCCGCGGACACCAAGGCCCGGGTCAATGTGGACATGGCCCTGTCCATCACGCGCAACACCCCGAACATGGCGGCGGCACGGCGGTTCGTCAGCTACCTGCTGGACCCCTCGGTGGTGGACGCCTACAACGGGAAAAACGCGGCGTTCTCACCGCTCAAGGAAGCACCCGCCGTCGAGAATCCCCAGATCACTGGCCTCGCCGCCTCCGTGCGGGAGGGGCGGTACTACCAGGGGGCCACCACCTACTTTCCGCCGTCGGTACCGCTGTACAACTACATCCAGTCCTTCGTGTACGGCAAGAACGGCCAGCAGTTCCTTACCGCCCTCGACGACGAATGGCGCCGGGTCGCCGAGCGCACCACGGTCTGACCCGCCCAACTCCAGGAGCCCCCATGACTACAACTTCAGAGTCGGCGCAGGCAGCCCCGGCTACCGCTTCGACCGTTCCCCCGAAGGGCCCGCTGCGCACCGTCCGTGCCAGGGGCCGTATCGACCCCGTGTACTACTGGATGGTGGTGCCGGTCCTGGCACTGTTCGCCTTTTTCATCACCCTGCCGGCCCTGGTGGGCGTGTTCTTCAGCCTGACGAACTACGCCGGGTACGGGGACTGGAAGTTCATTGGACTGTCCAACTACATCAACATCTTCCGGGACCCGGCCATCCTGCAGTCCTACATCTTCACGTTCGTCTTCGCCCTGACCACCACCGTGGTGGTCAACATCGTTGCACTCGCAATCGCCCTCGGACTGAACGCCAAAATCAAGTGGCGCACCGGCATCCGTACCGTCTTCTTCATCCCCATGGTGCTCTCGGCCCTGGTGGTGTCCTTCGTGTTCAACTACCTGTTCTCCAACACCCTGCCCGTGCTGGCGGACAGCCTCGGCGTGACGCCGCTGGCCACGAGCATCCTGGCCAACGAAAACTACGCATGGATTGCGATCGTGCTGGTCACCGTCTGGCAGGCGGCTCCGGGCGCCACCATCATCTACCTGGCCGGGCTGCAGAGCGTCCCCTCCGAGGTGTATGAAGCCGCGGACCTCGACGGCGCCGGCAGCTTCCGGCAGTTCGCGAGCCTGACGCTGCCGCTCATCCTGGGGTACCTCGTCATCAACGTGATCCTCGGCTTCAAGGGGTTCCTCGGTATCTACGAAATTATCGTGGGCCTCACCGGCGGCGGCCCCGGCATGGCCACCCAGTCCGTGGCCATGCGCATCTTCTCCGGCTTCACCGGCGGGGACTACTCCTACCAGATGGCGAACGCGGTCATCTACTTCCTGATCACCCTGCTGATCTCCGTCATCCAGTTGCGCCTCATCCAGCGCCGGGGGGTTTCTCTCTAATGACAGCACCCACACTTTCCAAGCCAGTGAACCGTACGGCTGCAGCGGGCAGGACCCGCAAATCCGGCAGGGAGGGTTACAAGGTCAACTGGTGGCTCACTGCGCTGATGCTCGTGGCCTCGCTGACCGTGCTGCTCCCGCTGTACTTCACCGTGGCCATGGCCCTGAAGTCCGCGGGCCAGATCGGAACCGGCACGGGACTGGAATGGCCCAGCCCGGTGAACTGGGAGAACTTCGGCGCCGCCTACGTGGCGACGAACTTTCCGCGGGCCTTCATGTCGACGGCGTTCGTCACGGTGCTCAGCGTCATGGGATCGCTGGCCTGCAGCTCGCTGGTGGCCTACGCCATCGCCAGGAACTGGAACCGGAGATTTTTCCGCGGCTCGTTCGTGTACCTTCTCTCTGCGATGTTCATCCCGTTCCCGGTGATCATCCTGCCCCTCATCAAGCAGACGGCCCTCCTCGGCCTGGACAACCCGGGCGGCGTGGTGTTCCTGCACGTGCTGGGCGGCATCTCGTTCAACACGCTGCTGTACATCGCCTTCGTCCGATCCATTCCGGTGGAGCTTGAGGAATCAGCGAGGCTCGACGGCGCCACCACCTGGCAGGTGTTCCGCACGATCATCTTCCCGCTGCTGGCCCCCATGAACGCCACCGTGGGCATCTTCGCCTTCCTCGGCTCATGGAACGACTTCCTGCTGCCGCAGATGATGATCGCCGATCCCGCCCTGCAGACCCTTCCCGTGGTGCAGATGCTCTTCCAGGGAGAGTTCAACACCAACTACAGCCTCGCATTCGCGTCCTACCTCATGGCCATGGCACCCACCCTGGTGGTTTACATCCTGGCCCAGCGTTGGGTACTGTCCGGAGTCATGCGCGGGGCCGTCAAGTAGACCCATCAAACCAGTCCAGCAACAACCCCAACCACAAGAAAAGGATCATCCCTTGTCCACCACCGCCACGCTGGCAACCCTTTCCGATTCCGACCGCCTGGCCGATCCGAACTGGTGGCGCCAGGCGTCCGTCTACCAGATCTACCCCCGCAGCTTTTCCGACTCGAACGGTGACGGCCTGGGCGACATCAAGGGCATCACGGCCAAGGTCCCGTACCTGAAGACGCTCGGAATCGACGCCGTCTGGCTTAGCCCGTTCTACCCTTCGGCCCTCGCCGACGGCGGCTACGACGTGGATGACTACCGCAACGTGGACCCGAAGCTCGGCACGCTGGAGGACTTCGACGAGATGGCCGCAACCCTCCACGCCGCCGGAATCAAGCTGATCGCTGACATCGTCCCCAACCACTCCTCGGACCGGCACGAATGGTTCAAGGAAGCCCTCGCCTCACCGAAGGGCTCCCCGGCCCGGGACCGCTACATCTTCCGGGACGGCAAGGGCCCCAACGGTGAGTTCCCGCCGTCGGACTGGGACTCCGTCTTCGGGGGCCCCGCCTGGGAGCGCATCACCGAACCGGACGGCACGCCCGGCCAGTGGTACATGCACATTTTTGCCAAGGAGCAGCCGGACCTGAACTGGGCCAACCGGGAAATCCGCGACGACTTCCTCAAGACGCTGCGGTTCTGGTCGGACCGCGGCGTGGACGGCTTCCGCGTTGACGTGGCGCACGCCCTCACCAAGGACCTCACCGAGCCGCTGCTCTCCAAGCTTGAGCTGAGCGCCGCCAACACAGGCACGGACGGGTTCGACGACGGGTCGCACCCGTTCTGGGACCGCGACGAGGTCCACGAGGTCTATGCCGAGTGGCGCGAGGTTTTCAACGAGTACAACCCGCCGCGCACCGCCGTCGCCGAGGCCTGGGTGCACGCCACCCGCCGTGCCCGCTACGCCAGCCCCGAGGGCCTGGGCCAGGCGTTCAACTTCGACCTCCTGCAGGCCGACTTCGACGCCGAGGAGTTCCACGAGATCATCACCCGCAACCTGGCTGAGGCGGCCGCCACCGGCGCCTCCTCCACCTGGGTGTTCTCCAACCACGACGTCGTCCGGCACGCCACCCGCTATGGCCTGCCCAAGGGCGCCAAGGGCAAGCACGCCAAGGGCCAGGACGGCAAAGACTGGCTGCTGGCCGGCGGACCGGAGGAGGACCTCGACGTAGAGCTCGGCCAGCGCCGGGCCCGCGCCGCAACGCTCCTCATGCTGGCACTTCCAGGCTCCGCCTACCTGTACCAGGGCGAGGAACTGGGCCTGCAGGAAGTGGCGGACATCCCGGAGGCCGAACGCCAGGACCCGTCCTTCTTCCGCAACAGGGGAGTGGAAGTGGGCCGCGACGGTTGCCGCGTGCCGCTGCCGTGGTCCGTGGAAGGGGCGTCCTTCGGGTTCGGTGACGGCGGCGCGCACCTGCCGCAGCCCCGCTGGTTCAGCAGCTACGCCGTCGAGGCGCAGGACGGCGACCAGTGCTCGACGCTCGAGCTCTACCGCACGGCACTGAAACTGCGCCGCGAGCTGCAGGCGGCCGAGGAGCTGGAATGGATCGAAACCGGAAACCCGGAGGTCCTGCATTTCAGCCGCCCCGGCGGCTGGCAGGCAGTGACCAACTTCGGGGACGCCGCCGTCGACCTTCCCGCCGGCACGGTGCTGGTGAGCAGCGCGCCGCTGGAAGGCGGCAAGCTGCCGGCCAACGCCACGGCCTGGCTGCGCTGATCCTCACTGAATACCGTCTGCTGGCGGCCCTTGGTCTGATTGGACCGGGGGCCGCCAGCGGCTCGTTAAACACCCGGCTGCCGGGGCCTCTGTGCCGGGCCCGGAACAAGTGAAAGAGTGATGCCATGACTGAACAGACATCAGCACCATACGGCCGGCTGCTCTACGGCTGCATGGGCCTGGGCGGGGACTGGTCGGCAGAACCGCACGAAATCGCCGACGTCGAAACCGCGGCTGAGGCCATCGACGCGGCGCTGGACATCGGCGTCACGCTGTTCGACCACGCCGACATCTACCGGCACGGAAAAGCCGAGGCCGTGTTCGGGGAGGTGCTGGCCGGCACCAGCGGGTTGCGGGAGCGCATCCAGCTGCAGACCAAGTGCGGCATCCGGCTGAATGAGCGGGGGCTGGAAACCCACTACGACCTCAGCCCGGACGCCATCATCGAGCGCGTGAACGGGAGCCTTGAGCGCCTGCGCACCGACTACGTGGACATCCTCCTGCTGCACCGCCCGGATCCCCTGATGGACCCCGCGGAGGTGGCGGCCGCCGTCGGGAAGCTGATGGCGGAAGGCAAGGCGCGGGCGCTGGGCGTGTCCAACATGTCCGCGGCCCAGATCGAATTCCTGCAGGACAGCCTCGAGACCCCGGTGGTGGCCAACCAGCTGGAACTGAGCCTGCTCAAGCGCGACTGGCTGGAAAGCACCGTGCTGGTGAACCATCCCGATGCCCACAACTACAGCTTTCCGCACGGGACGCTGGAGTACTGTTCACGGCAGGGAATCACCGTGCAGGCCTACGGTGCCCTAGCCCGCGGCCACTACACCGGCAACCCGCCCGAGCGGCCCACGCCGGCCGAGAGCGCCACCGCCGCCCTGCTGGCCGAAATGGCCCGGGAGAAGGACACCACCGCCGAGGCCGTGCTGCTGGGATGGCTGATGAAGCATCCGGCCGGGATCGCGCCGGTCATCGGCACGGCCAACCCGGACAGGATACGTGCCTGCGCCGGGGCCGCCCGGGCTGCTAAGGCCATGACCCGGGCTGAGTGGTACCGGCTCTGGGTCACGGCCCGGGGCAGCAACATCCCTTAAACCCAAGTAGGTCGCAGCTGACGGTGTTCTGAGTGCTCAGAACGCCGTCTGCTGCGACCTACTTGGGCCCGCACAGCCTGGGACGGGCGAAAGACTTAGAGCGGGGCGATCTCCGAGTACGTGGAGGCATCACCCTTCAGGACCTGGCTCTGCTTGCCGTCCACACCCACGGGGATGTCCCCTGCGATGGTGACGCGGTTGAGCTTGCGCGGCTGGCCGTCGTAGTTGTCCGGGGCGTAGTGCTGGGTGATCCGGTTGTCGAAGAGCACCAGCTGGTTGGGCTCCCAGTTCACGCGGACCACGTTCTCGGGACGGGTCACATACGCCTGGAGCAGGCGGATGATGTCCCTGGATTCGGTGTTGGACAGACCCACGATCCGCAGGCGCTGCGCGAAGCCGCCAATGAACAGTCCGCGCTCGCCGGTCAGCGGGTGGACGCGCACCACAGGGTGGGCCGTCTCGAACTTGAGCCTGGTGAACTCCTTGCGGCGCTCCTCGGCGTTGGCGTGCTCCAGGTTCTTCGGCACCGAGTAGTCGTAATCGTTGGTGTGGATGGCCCACAGGGTGTCGGCGAAGTTCCGCAGCTCCTCCGGCAGGTCGCTGTAGGCGCCGGCGGAGGAGGCGATCAGCGTCTCGCCGCCGTAGGCCGGCAGGTCGATGCTGCGCAGTGTGGACGCCTGCGGCGGGTTGACCACAAACGTGACGTCGGTGTGCCAGTTGTTGGCCGAACCGTTTTCGCTGTCCACCGGCAGGACGTTCTCCTCGCCCTCGACCGAGGCAACCGTGGGGTGCGCCTTGGTGAGCGGGCCGAAGTGGTTGGCGAACTTCACCTGGGCCTCGTCGGAGAGGATGTTGGCTTCGCGGAACACAAGGGCCTTGTGCTCGTTGAGGGCCGCACGGATCTGTGCAACGGTCTGTGCGGGCAGGTCGCCGCTGAGGTCCAGGCCGCGGATCTCGGCGCCGATGCGTGAGCCCAGCTTGGAGAATTCGAGCTTTGTTTCGGTAGTGACAGTCATCGTTCTTTCCTCACTTCGTGCTGCGGTTACTTTGGATCGGGCTTACTTTGAATCGGTCAGGAGTCCGTTGAACTCGTTGGTGTACAGCTTCTTGGTGTCCAGGCCGGACTTGATGATGCCGGCGGACTTCAGGTACTCCTCCCAGCGGGTGAAGTCCTCGTCCTTGATCTCGCCCTTGGCGGGCACACCGACGCTCTTCCAGTACTGCAGGGCCGCGGGGTTCTCGTTGCGGCCCCGGTCCTTCAAAATCTTGGTGAGCCGGGCGATGACATCCTTGCGGGGCGTGGCGCGCTCCCAGTCGATGGCCTTGGCCACGCCCGTGGTGAACGTCCGGACCGTGTTGGGGTTCTGGGCGATGAAGTCGTCCCGGAAGACGTAGGGTCCGCCGGCAAACGAGCCGAACAGGTCGAAGTCACTGAAGACGGACCGCAGCCCGCCGTTGGCGACGGCCTTGTCCTGCAGGATGCCGCCCAGCGCGCCGGCATCCACCTGGCCGCGGCGGATGGCCTCCTCGGTGTCGTTCGGGGGAACCACCACGAGCTGCACCTGCTTGATCTCGTCAGCGCTCAGGCCGTTCTTGCGGAGGTAGGTGTTGATGACCGCCTCGGAGTGCGCGCCGAGGGTGTTGACGGCGATCTTCTTGCCGATGAAGTCGCGGGCCGTCCTGATGGGGCTGTCTCCCTTCACGTAGAAGCCGTTGAAGGTCTTGCTGTCCTCGCCGTAGTAGTTGATGACGGCCTTCACCGGAGCTCCCGCCTCCACGAGCTTCACCACGGCGCCGGCGAACGCGCCGCCGAAATCGGTCTGGCCGGTAGCTGCGGACTGGATGTCCTGCGGGCCGCTGATGGTGTTGCCCACCCAGTTCAGCTTGACGTCGCCCAGGTAGCCGAGGTCCTGTGCCAGCTCGGGGAGCGTTACGCTGTTGGCCCAGCCCTGGTAGCGGAGCTCCTTGACCTCATTGGCGCCGGGAGTTCCGGTGCCGGCTGCGTCATCGCCGGCGGCGCTCCCGCCGCAGCCGGACACCGTCAGGGCGATGACGACGGCGGCCGCAGCACTCAGGATGGTCAGGTGTCGTTTCATTGGGGGGTTCCTTCAGGGGTTGGTTGGCTGGTCCGCCACGTTCGATCCGGCCGCAGCAACGGCCGATGGATCGATGTAAGCGCACTCGGACGAAGCAGAAAAGTGCCCGGGTCACGTCGGGAAACCGTTGGAAATCCGCGGAAACACGGCGCAACAGCGGGACATGAGGCGCCCCGTTGCGGCCGGTGTTTCCCCGTGACATGCGGCAGCAAAGATCCCTGCGAAAGGCGTTACACTGTGGCTTTTGTTCGTATTGGTCTGCCCGGCAGGGCCGATCTGCGTCGCGTACATGGGTGCGCGCCCGATACGGTAGAACCATGACGTCTTCATCCACAGCCGAGATCACCCGGCACGAACGCAATATCCCCGCCGAGATCGCCCGCTCGTGGCTGCTTGTCAACGCAATGAAAACCGAGCTGTTCGACCAGTCCGCCGTGTCCCGCGCGGACTCGATCATCCTGGACATCGAAGACGCCGTGGACCCCTCGCAGAAGGACGCCGCCCGCGAGAACGTCGTGAACTGGCTCTCCGCCGGCGGCCAGGCCTGGGTGCGCATCAACGACGCCACCAGCAAGTTCTGGGCTGACGACCTCGCGGGCCTGCGCGGCACGCCGGGGCTGCTCGGCGTCATGCTGGCCAAGACGGAGTCCGCGGACCAGGTCACCGAGTCCTTCCACCGCATGGACGGCAAGACGCCCGTCATCCCGCTCGTGGAATCCGCGCTCGGCATCGAGGAGGCCAACCACATCGCCAAGGCCCAGGGTGCGTTCCGCCTGGCCTTCGGCTCCGGCGACTTCCGCCGCGACACCGGAATGGCCAACACCCAGGAGGCCATGGCCTACCCGCGCGCCAAGCTCGTCGTGGCCAGCCGGGTGGGCAACCTGCCGGGCCCCATCGACGGACCGACGGTGGGCACCAACCACCCGATCCTGCGCGAGCAGACCGGCGTCACGGTAATGATGGGCATGACCGGAAAGCTCTGCCTGGCCATCGACCAGACCAGCGTCATCAACGAGGTCATCAGCCCCACGCCGTCGGATGTTGCCTGGGCCACCGACTTCATGGCCGATTTCGAGGCCAACGGCCGGGTCATCCGTGACGGCTCCGACCTGCCCCGCCTCGGCCGCGCAGAGAAGATCATGAAGCTCGCGGTAGCGTTTGGCGTGCAGCCCGCCCTGTAAGCGGCACCAGCATTAACAGGAGGCCCCGTGACCGATACCCGCTATCTGGTGCACGGGGTCTTTTGGGATGGGCCGCCGCCCGTTTCCGCGGCGTCCGACGGCGGCCGGCCGGTTCTGCGCCTCCAGCACCTTGCCGGCGGGTTCAGTGCGGTGACGCTCGACGCCGGTGCCCGCCTCGGGTTCCAGGTGGCGGAGAGCGGCAAGCACTGCCTCGGCCACACCAAGGTTTTCTCCGCCACCGAGCGCCGGCACGTCACCTGCCCGGCCGCTGCCCGTGCCGTGCGGGGCACCCAGTGTGAGCCCTGCCAGCTGGCCGACGACACCAGGCTGATCCACGACTTCCACCGCGGCGGACGCGTCCCGGCAGGCCTGCGGGACTATCTCATGCAGCCGCACTGGCTCTACGTCGCCACGTTCGCCAACGGCACCAGCAAGATCGGCACCGCCTCGCAGCCGCGCAAATGGAACCGGCTGGCAGAGCAGGGGCGGTGGTTGCCCGCTACGTCGCCCTGGCGGAGGACGGGCGGGTGGTGCGTGTCCTGGAGGACCTGGCCACGAGCGAAGCGGGGCTTGTCCAGCAGGTGCGGGGCGCGGCCAAGGCTGCCGCCCTGACGGAGCCGCTGCCCGGCGTCGAACTTGACCTCCTCAACCGGCGCCGGGCGGAGGACGTCCGGACGCTCCTGGCGGGCACCGCCGTCGGGGGATTTGCCCTTGTGGATGAGCAATGGATCCGTCCGGCGCAGGCCGCGGCGTTATGTGCGGCCGCTGCCCGGCACACGTACCCGCACGGGATGGACGGCGGACGCCACGGCTTCACCCTCCATGCACTGTGCGGCAGCCACGGACTGGCCGGGCTGGACGGTTCGGAGCTGGACTTCGTGGTGAATCTCGGGCTGCTGAAGGGGCGGCTGGTGGAACCGGGGGAGTACAGCTCGGAGGTGCCGGCGGTGCAGGAAGCCCTTTTCTGAGGGGGCACAGCGTTGGCTGGGTAAACTGGCCCAGTGCTGCAACAATTCTGGGCCACCGCGCCCAAATCCTACAAAATCCTCGTCTTCGCCGCGATGGGCCTCATCGCAGTGGGTCTCATCCTCAATATCGCAGGCAACGTCACCGCCAACCAGGGGCTGATGATCGGGTCCCTGCCGGTGATCGGCCTGGGCCTGGTGCTGCACATGGTGGGAATGGTGGTCCGCGGCCAAAGTGTCCGGAAGAACATCCCCAAGTAGGAGACCCGCACGCCGGCCCCGATAGGCTTGAACCCATGACTATCAATCCGGACCTGCAGGGACGAAGCTACCCTGCCGCAGAGGTGTATGACGTCGGCCGCGAGAAGATCCGTGAGTTCGCCCGCGCCGTCAAGGCCACCCACCCCGCCCACTTCGACGTTGACGCCGCACAGGGCCTGGGCCACCCCGACCTCGTGGCACCGCCCACGTTTGCGATCATCATCGCGCAGCGCGCCGACGCCCGGCTGGTGGAGGATCCGGAGGCTGGCATCGACTTCTCCCGCGTGGTCCACGCCGACCAGCGCTTTACCCACCACCGCCCCATCTTTGCCGGCGACCGGCTCGTGGCCGAACTGCACGTCGACGGCGTGCGTGCCATGGGCGGCGGCGCCATGATTACCACGCGCAGCGAGATTTTCGCCCTGACGGATGGGGACGCGCGGCAGCCGGTTTCCACCACCAAGTCATCCATTCTGGTCCGCGGAGAGGGACAGTAGCCATGAGCCCCACATTCGAAGAACTCAGCGTTGGCCAGGACATCGGCAGCCGCAGCATCGAGGTGACCCGGCAGGACCTGGTCAAGTACGCCGGCGCGTCGGGCGACTTCAACCCCATCCACTGGAACGAGGCCTTTGCCACGGGCGTCGAACTTCCCGGCGTCATCGCCCACGGCATGTTCACCATGGGTGCCGCCGTGCAGCTGGTGAGCGACTGGGCCGGTGACCCGGCCGCCGTCGTCGACTACCAGACCCGCTTCACCAAGCCGGTGCTGGTCACCGACACCACGGGAACCGGCAACGCCGGTGCGGTGATCGACGTCAGCGGCGCCGTCGGCGCGCTGGATGCCGAGGCGCGCACCGCGCGCGTGGACCTCACCGTGGTGTTCGACGGACAGAAGGTACTCATGAAGGCGCAGGCCCTCGTCCGGCTGGCCTGACGTGATGCTGCTTTGAGTTCCGCCGCTGTCCGGGCACGGACGTCACGTTGTGGCGCCGGCTGTCCCCGGCGGCCCGAAGGCTTCCCCGACTTTCCCCCGCTTCCCTGACTTCCCCTAGGCTGGACTGGTGACCCCTCCAATGCTTTCCGATCTGACCACGGCCGCCGTCGGCGGTCCCGCCGGCGACTACGTCGAGGCCCGCACCGAGGCCGAGATCATCGAGGCGGTGCGTGCCGCGGACTCGGCCGGGGAGCAGCTGCTGATCATTGGCGGCGGCTCCAACCTGCTGATTTCCGACGACGGGTTCCCCGGAACCGTCGTGAAGATTGCCTCGGAGGGGTTCAGCGTCAACGCCGAGGACTCCTGCGGCGGCGTGTCCGTGGTGGTCCAGGCGGGCCACAACTGGGATGAGCTCGTGAAGCACGCAGTGCTGCACGCCTGGTCGGGGATTGAGGCGCTGTCCGGGATCCCGGGAGCCACCGGTGCCACCCCTGTGCAGAACGTTGGCGCCTACGGCTCGGACGTCTCACAGACCATCGCCGCGGTGCGCACCTGGGACCGGGAGCGCAACGCCGTGAAAACCTTCACCAGCTCGGAACTGAAGTTCGGGTACAGGGATTCGATCCTCAAGCAGACCACGGTCAACGGCTCTCCGCGCTACGTTGTGCTGACGGTCGAATTCCAGCTGCCGCTGGGCCGCATGAGCGCTCCCATCCGCTATGCGGAGCTGGCGCGGGTCCTGGGCGTCGAACAGGGTGCGCGTGCGTACTCCAACGACGTGCGCCGGGAGGTTCTGCGGCTGCGCGCCTCAAAGGGCATGGTGCTGGACCCGGCGGACCGCGACACGTATTCCACGGGTTCGTTCTTCACGAACCCGATCGTGCCCTCCGAGGTGGCGTCAGGGCTACCCGAATCCGCACCCAGGTACCCGGGCGGTGCCGACGGGCAGGTTAAGCTGTCCGCGGCCTGGCTGATCGACCACGCCGGTTTCGGCAAGGGCTTTGGGCTGGAGAACGGGAGCGTCTCCGGCGGCCGGGCCTCGCTGTCCACCAAGCACACACTGGCCATCACCAACCGCGGGTCGGCCAGCGCCGCCGACATGGTGGCGATCGCACGCGAGGTGCGTGCCGGCGTCGTCGGGCGTTTTGGCATTGAACTGCACCCTGAACCTCTCCTGATCGGGCTCGCGCTCTAGCGGTTGCGGGCGCCTGCTGCGTTGCCGGCGCCCTAGGATGGGTTCATGGCAGCTGCTGTGAGGACCCGGGTTTCACTCAAGGTGATGGGCCGGCTGAGGCTGGCATCGCAGGGGCTGCTGGGACCAGGGTTCAACGGCGTGCCGGAGGCCGTCCGAGCGATGACCGCGATGCAGGCCCAGGATCTGCAGTCGGCTCTGTGGGCTGCGGGCGCCCGGGTTCCTGGCGCGGGCCTCAGCGACGTCCGCCGGGCCTTGGATGACCGGGCCGTGGTCCGCTCGTGGCCCATGCGGGGCACGCTGCACCTGCTGGCTCCCGAGGATCTGCGCTGGATCCTGAACATCACCACAGACCGGATGGTCCAGGGCACGGCCGGCCGGCACCGGCAACTGGAAATCACCGGTAGCGACGTGGAGGCGGCCCGGGAGACAGCCCTCGGCCTGGTAGACGGCGGACGGGCCGCCAGCCGGGAGGAGCTTTTCGCGGCCTACGAAGCGGCCGGGCAGGCCACCAAGGCCCAGCGCGGGATCCACCTTCTGTGGATGCTGTGCCAGAGCGCCTCACTGGTGCCCGGACCGCTGGAGGGCAACCAGCAGAAGTTCGTTGCATTCGACCGCTGGATCACGTGCTCACGGGACCTGGCCCGTGAGGAGGGCATCGCAGAGCTGCTGCTGAGGTACCTGCGCGGCCACGGACCGGCCACGCTGCGCGACTTCGCCTGGTGGTCCAGCATTCCGCTGACCGAGGTGCGGACGGCCCTGCCTGCGGTGAGCGGCGAGCTCGTGGAACTGGCCCATGACGGAACGCAGTACTGGCTGTCACCGGAGACCGCGGCTCTGCTGGACGGCGGCGTGCCCGGGCAGCGCGCGGTTCTCGCCCTTCCGGGGTTCGATGAGTTCGTCCTCGGCTACACGGACCGCAGCATCGTGCTGCCTGCCGAGCACGCGCAGAAAATCGTCCCCGGCGGCAACGGGGTGTTCAAGAAGGCCATCGTGGCCGGCGGCGAGGTGACCGGCACCTGGGCGAGGCTGGGGAGCGGGCGGGCGGCCGCCGTCGTACCTTTTCCGTTCGACGATGCGAAGCCCCTGGGCCCGGCGGCCACGGCGGGTTTCCGCCGCGCAGCCGAACGGTACGAGCGGTTCCTAGCGTCCTGACCGTCCCCGTCCTGGCCGCAGACCGCCCAGGGGCGACCGTCCCCGGGCACGTTCACCCGGGCAGACACAAAACCGGCCCTGCCCCGCGTGACGGCCCGGGGGCCGGTCGTGCGGGGAGGGCCGGTCGTGTGGGGCAGAGCCGGTCGAGTGACGCGAAGCTGGCTACAGCGTGCCGGTGGCGATGTTGAGCATGCGGCGCAGCGGCTCGGCGGCGCCCCAGAGGAGCTGGTCGCCGACCGTGAAGGCGCTGATGTACTGCGGGCCCATCTCGAGCTTGCGGATGCGCCCCACCGGGATGGTCAGGGTGCCGGAGGCTGCCACGGGGGTCAGGTCGGCCATCGAAGCTTCCTTGTTGTTGGGCACCACCTTGGCCCATTCGTTGTCCTCGTCGAGCAGCTTTTCGATCTCGGCAACAGACAGGTCCTCACGCAGCTTCAGGGTGAGCGCCTGCGAGTGCGAGCGCATGGCCCCGATCCGCACGCAGAGGCCATCCATGATCACGTGGTTCTCGTCCGAGGTGCCGAGGATTTTGTTGGTCTCGACACCGGCCTTCCACTCTTCCTTGGACTGGCCGTTGCCGAGGTCGGCGTCGATCCACGGGATCAGGGAACCGGCCAACGGCACACCAAACTGGGTGGCGTCGACGCCGTTGCGCTGGTGGGCCAGCACCTTGCGGTCGATGTCCAGAATGGCCGACGCCGGGTCGTTCAGTTCCGTGCTGACCTCGGCGTTGAGCGTGCCGAACTGGGTGAGCAGCTCGCGCATGTGCCGCGCGCCGCCGCCGGAGGCGGCCTGGTAGGTCATGGACGTGCCCCACTCGACGAGGCCGTTCTTGAAGAGGCCGCCGAGGCCCATGAGCATGCAGGAGACGGTGCAGTTGCCGCCGATGAAGTCCTTGACGCCGTTGGCGATGCCCTTGTCGATGACGTCGCGGTTTATGGGGTCAAGGACGATGATGGAGTCGTCGTTCATGCGCAAGGTGGAGGCGGCGTCGATCCAGAGGCCGTCCCAGCCCCGGCTGCGCAGCTCGCCGTGGACCTGCTTGGTGTAGTCGCCGCCCTGGGCGGTGACGATAATCGGCAGCTTGGCCAGGGTCTCGACGTCGAAGGCGTCCTCGAGCTTGCCGGCCGCGCCCGCGGCAGCACCGGCAATAGCCGGGGCGGCACCTCCTGCGTTTGAGGTGGAGAAAAATACCGGGTTGATGCTGGCGAAGTCGCCCTCGTCCTGCATGCGCTGCATCAGGACGGAGCCGACCATGCCGCGCCAACCGACCAGTCCAACGGACGGAGTAGCTGCTGTAGTCATTGAGCCAGTTTATCTTTGGATTTGGCAGGCCGCAGTCGGTTACGTCACCGCCACTGCCACACGGGGTGAAAAGACCTCAGTCGACGGGCCGTGGAAGGCTCCGGGCTTTGCGCAGCTTCTCGGCCCGGCGCTCCCTGAAGTAGCCGGACCAGCCGGCGAAGAGGGGGATAAGGATCAACAGGAACATCCACCAGGTTTCGCCCAGAATGTGCCACTGGCCCGTGATGGCGATCTGGACGAGGCCGTACAGCATCCCGCCGAAGCAGATGGTCACCAGGACGGCGAGGAAGAGCAGGCCTCCGGAGCTGTTGACGGGCTTGACAAGGCCTCCGCCGTCGTCCTTGCGCACTCCGTATTCGGCGCGCGAGTAGCCCACCATGTCCCCGTTTGCTGCCCTCCGATACATCAGCTGCTCCGCGGGAGGCGCGGAAGGCGCATAGTTGGGGTCCTGCGGAATTCCTTCGCTGTGCCTAGCCACGGGCATCTTCAATCGCGGCGAGCAAACCGGCGTCGTCAACGCCAGCGGTCTCGGCCACCTTGTCGTTGTCAAAGTCCGGAATGCCGGTGGACCACGTGTCGGCCTCGCGGCGGATCAGCAGGTGCTGCTCTGAAGTCAGGGTCTTGAAAACGAGGTACGCGGAACCGCCTTGTTTTTGCTCGACGTGCTGGTGCACAACGCGCAAGGTCGCTTCCGCTGAACTGATTTCCGGATCCTGGGCAAAGACGAACCAGGTGCCCAGGAGCCGTGGCTGGAGCATCAGGGAAACCCCAGGAGCTTCCAGCAGCGCCACGTTGTCCATCGTTTCGCTGGTCAGGAGGGAGATCTCAGTCCACCGGATAGCGTGGCCCAGCGCAGTGGCGACGGCAGCAGCCACGCCTTTCACGCCCAGATCGCCGTCGTCATCAACAGCGGCCAGGTCCCGTGCCAGCAGTGACGATGCACCTGCGGTGGACAGGGTGACGTCGTCGACCATCTCTTCTGCACGGAAAACGCTGACGGAACGGTCGCGGGCCGGGCCCTCGAAAACGTTGAGCAAATAGGCAAACTCGCCCACGCCGAAACCGATGACGTCGACGCCGAGGCGCGGCTCCTGCTGGGTTGGGTCCTGAACAGTCATGCTTCTCTCCTAGCCGCCGAATCCGAGGAACTTGCCCACGGACTTACCTGCATCAACCAACGTATCCTTCGAGTCGCTGACGAACTTTCCGGGATCCTTCACGGCATTGACCACTCCCTCGCCGATATTCTTTCCGACGCTGCTGATGGTGTCCCAATTCTCGTACACAGCAATGCCGACGCTGGCCACCTGGCATACAGTCCCGGCCGGAGGCGGCATGAAACATCCCACGCCAAGGCCAGTCTTTAGCGCGCCGCCCAGGCCGCCCTTGATGTCACCCTCAGAAAAGCTCTTCACGGAGTCGTAGGCGCTGAAGCCGACGCCAGCCCAGCCAAGTCCGCGTGCGAGGCCCGACTTGCCCAGCCATTCGAGCTTGGTGCCGGCGCCGAGCCAAGGCTTCTCTTCCAGGACAGGGCCCAACCTGGAAAGAATGCCAACGTGCTTGTTCAGGTTCTTCAGTGACGCGATGTCGGAAGCCTTGTCGATCACCCCGAGCCCGCGATGAGCGGATGCAGACCCCTTCAGCAGGTCGTCCAGGGCAGAGTTTCCGAGCAGCCTGTGAGCAGCAAAGCCAGCGCCACCAATGCGGTGGCGCCCCTGCAGAAACGACTTGATGAAATCGGCCCGCTGGTTCTTCAGCACCCAGCCGTACTGGCCGACGTGCTTGGCCAGGGTGAGCGGGGCCTTGATGAACTTCTGGATGGTCATGCCAGCCTTGAGCGCGCCGACGCCCCCGAGCAGCACCCCGCCCAGTACGCCGGCCAGCGATCCGCCGGGATCGCCAAGGGTGACGGGACCGCCGGCGGAGCCCGGGGAAGCGTCGCTGGCCTTCTCCTGCTCGTTGGCGTTGTCCAGCAGCTTGCGCGATTCGTCCTTGAGGACGCGCGCCGTCTGCTGGATGAGCGCCCGGTGGTTGCCGTTCCAGTCGGAGCGGAACTGGGTGGCGTCGTTGCCCGTCCAGGAAGGGTTGTTGTTGATCTGGTTCGTCAGTTGCGATGACGTCTGCAGCAGGGTGTCGGAGACCTTGCCGAACTGCTGCGCAAGAGTGCGAAGCTGCGTGACGTCGGCGCCCCACAAATTACCTGTCACTGCGGCTCATCCCCCCAAATCCTGACCGACCGCGCGGAGCCGGTTGCTGCTAAGTCCAGCCATCACTCTAGTTCGGACGCCAGACCGCCGCGATGGGCAGCACTCCCCATGCTGACGCTACTGGCGGCGGGGCTCCTCCAGCATCGCGGTCTTGCGGGCGCGCAGGGCAAAGAAGGCACCGAAGGTGAACACCTGCGTCACTACCACCAGCACGATGATGCCGGCGATCTTGTTGCCGCCCAGGATCATGGTCAGGCCAACAATCGCGGACAGCAGGGCAAACAGCGGCAGCAGCATGTAGCCGAGCACGAAGAGGGTTTCGGGTTTACGCAGCATCTTCTAACCTTCCGAGCGGTTCCATTTGGTGAACCGGTAGCGGGTGCCGTTGGCTCCCGTCAGCCAGCCGTCGGAGGGCACGGAAGTGCCGGCCACCCAGCCGTCGCCGAGCTCCGGGGCGTACGTGTCGCCGTCGGCGTCCACGTCGATCGTGGTGACCACAGCGACGTTGGCCAGGCCGGTGGACTCCTTGAAAATTTCGCCACCGCCGAGGATCCATACTGCTTCGCAGCCTGGGGCGAACTGGGATTCCAGCAGGGCGTCATCGAGGGATTTAACCACGACGGCGCCCTCCGCCTCGGGCGAGCTGCCCCAGTTTTCCTGCCGGGTGATGACGATGTTGGTCCGGTTGGGCAGCGGACGGTACTTTTCCGGGAAGGACAGCCAGGTCTTGCGGCCCATGATGACGGGATGGCCCGTGGTGACCCTGGTGAAGTGCAACAGGTCCTCGGGCAGGTTCCACGGCATGTCGCCGTCCTTGCCGATGACCCCGGCAGGCGTCTGGGCCCACACGAGTCCGATTCCGGTCATCCCTGCGGCGATGTCCTCGCTGAAAGCCTGCCCGTCCATAGTGCCCTCCGTGTTCATACGGCGATCGGCGCCTTGATCGTGGGGTGGTGCCGGTAGCCCACCACTTCGAAGTCGTCCAGCGTGTAGTCGAAGATCGACTCCGGCTTGCGGGTGATCTTCAGCTGCGGGTATTCGTACGGTTCCCGCTCCAGCTGCTTCAGGACCTGGTCCATGTGATTTTCGTAGATGTGCACGTCCCCGCCGGTCCAGACGAATTCGCCGGGCTCGAGGCCGGCCTGCTGGGCGAGCATGCAGGTCAGGAGTGAGTAGGAAGCGATGTTGAACGGCACCCCGAGGAACATGTCCGCGGAGCGCTGGTACAGCTGGCAGGAGAGCTTGCCGTCGGCCACGTAGAACTGGAAGAACGCGTGGCAAGGCGGGAGTGCCATGTCCTTGAGCTCGCTCACGTTCCAAGCCGAGACGATGTGCCTGCGCGAGTCCGGGTTCGACTTCAGGCTGTCCACGAGCTCGGCGATCTGGTCGATGTGGCCCCCGTCCGGTGTGGGCCAGCTGCGCCACTGCACGCCGTAGACCGGCCCGAGTTCACCGTCGGCGTCCGCCCATTCGTTCCAGATGGTGACGCCCTGGTCCTGCATCCACTTGACGTTGGTGTCGCCGCGGAGGAACCACAGCAGTTCGACGGCAACGGACTTGAAGTGCACCCGCTTGGTGGTGATCAGCGGGAAGCTTTCGCCCAGATCAAAGCGAATTTGGCGGCCGAAAACGCTGCTGGTGCCGGTGCCGGTGCGGTCTGATTTGTGCGTGCCGTTGGCCATGACGTCGCGCAAAAGGTCTTCATAGGGCGTTGGGATGCTCACGGGTCCAGTCTAGTCGGAGCTCGTCGGCGAGCCCGAAGGCAGGCCGCGGCGCCGCTGCAGGCCAGCACGGAGCAGTGCCAGAAGCTCCTCATCGGGCAGGCCCGCGTTGGTGCCAGCCTGGATGAGACGTTCGACGGCGGCACCCAGTTCCGCCGCGATCTCGCCGGAGCCGGCGGCACCGGAACCGGCGGCACCGGACGCCGGAAGCCCGACGATGACGGTTCCGTTCCGGCGCCGCGTCTCAGTCAGCCCGGACTGCTCAAGTTCCTTGTACGCTCTGGCGACGGTCCCGGCGGCAAGCCCCAGGTCTGCCGCGAGGCGGCGGACTGCCGGCAACCGGGTCCCGGCCGTGAGCCCGCCCGCGGCGATCAGCGCGCTGATCTGCAGCCGGATTTGCTCGTACGGGGGAGTGGGGGAGCCGAGGTCCACGGAAATGCCCGCTGTCATTGCGCAGGGTCCACCGGTGCGCGCCGAACGGCGGGCAGGCCCCCCGGGCCGAAAGCGGTCACGCGAATCAGGGATAGCGCCACCGCGGCTGCTACCAGCACGTACCCGGCGGCGGCCGCCGTCCCTTCCCACATTTCTGCCGGAACTGTCGGCGATCCGAGCAAGGCACCCCACGTCCGGTTCCCCGATATCAACAGGCCGCCCGCCTGTGCCAGCAGGAAGGCGGCAAGAATTCGCATGATCCTGTTGAGGGTGACGGCGCGGAGCGCCGCGTCCAGTCCGTCATCCGGGGTGAGGATGCCGCGGCGCCGGCGCACGGCTAGGGTAGCGGGCACAGCCGTGACGGCGACGGCGGCCGTTGCCACCGCCGTCGGGATCCAGCCCGGCAGCGCCGGTGTTCCGGACCCAAGCGCCGCTTCTCCGACGGCGGTCATGACCATCACGACCGCCAGCAGCAGGAGGCCAATGACGGCGGCGGTGAGGAGGGCAGGTGCCACCGGCCGGACGGGCCAGCCGCGGCGGGCCGGGGAAGCACCGTAATTCCGTTCGAGGAGCCGTTCGCCGGCCAGGATGGTCAGCAGGACACAGCCGGCCATCACGGCCGAGATCACGGTGGCACGGACCGGATTGGTGGAGTCCAGAAGGAACAGGACGGCGAACCCGGGCGCCACCGCGGCGAGCCCGAGGAGGGCGCCGAGGGACACGGTGAGTGCAGCGGCGGGATGCTTCTCGCTGCGGAGGTTCCGGATGCCTTTCCGGCCGGAGGACGACGCCGACCTGCGGCGGGACTTTGCGCGGACGTACACTGACCAGCTGCGGCGGCTGCCAGAGCCACATCACGAACAGCAACACCACGGGCAACAGTCCGACGGGGTTGATCCATGTGGTGGTGACGGCGGGATCCGGGCGGGTGGCGTAGTTGCAGGCAATGGCCGCCAGGCCCGCGGCGACAGTGGAGACCGTCCGCAGCAAACGGTTCATCGCAATCGTGCGGAGGAGAACGTTGTCGCCGGCGTCCAGCGCTTCGAGCTGCCGGCGGTGGGAAATCAGCCACAGCACCAGGGTGGTTCCGGCCGCCAGCAGCAGGAGCGCCGCGCCAAGGCAGGCCGCCAGCTCGGTGCCGGCAATGCGCCCGTCTCCGCCAACCGTGGAGCCGGGTCCCCCGTAGTGGGGGGAACCGTAAGGCAACGGACGGTACGCCGGTTGCATCGCCTCCCAGGCGATGCTCGCGGCCGAGGCGGCGAAAATGCCGAACGTGGTCCACGCGAGCTTCCGTGGAAGGAAGTCCCTGACCCGCCGGACGGACAGGGTTGCCAGTCGCCGCGGACCGCGGGGACCCGGGTAGCTGAGTTGGCCCAGCGCGTGGACACCGAGGCAGCCGGCCACCGGCCAGGCCAGGGTTTCCAGGATGTCAGCCGGTTGCTGCAGCGACGGCGTCTGGGGGTTGAGGGGAATGATGCCGGCGTTCGCTGCTCCCTGCAGCGTGCTGGCCAGCCAGCCGATGACGCCGACCCAGAGCGCATGGTCTGAAATCGACTTCGGCGAGGTGCCGCCGCCCGGCGCCCAGATCAGCCAGCGCAGCAGCCCGTAAATGCCCAGCGCGGCGATCAGCGGCCCCAACAGAGCCATGGGCGGCAGGTAAAACTGTGTCGGCATCAGATCCCCCAATGATCCCTTGAAGCGCCAGCTTTGTACCAAGTATTGATACAAAGCTGGCGCGGTCAAGGTGGAGGTGCAGCAGCTTCCTGGCGGACTCAGTCGTCGAAGGGCTTGAACTGCTCCACAGAGACGATCCTGCTCTTGCTGCCATGGGCCACGTGGCAGATGATCATTTCGCCCGGGGCGAGGTATGGGTCGGCCACCGGCAGCAGGCCCTTGAGCCGCGGGCTCATGTAGCCGGCCAGCTGGTCCAACACCGTGGGCAGGGCCGGCCGGTGAGTGCACAGCACCACCGCACGCTGCTTGTCGAACAAGGCGTCCACCGCGGCAGCGGTCTTTTTGGGGTTGCGGGCATGCCGGTGCTCCGTCAGCGCATCCACCAGTTTTACCTTGGCGTCCGAGGACTTCGCGTAGGGGGCGATCGTCGCCACACAGCGCAGCCACGGGCTGCTGACCACGCGCAGCGGCTTCCACGCCTTCAGCAGCCGGTGCACGGCCTGCGCCTGCCGGATGCCCGTGGCGGCCAGGGGCCGTTCGCCTTCTGCCTTGGTCCACGACGAGCGCGGTTTGGCCTTGGCATGGCGGACGATGAGGAGGGGCCAGGTGTGCAGTTCCCTGCGGGCATGCGCGGCGGCCAGGTACTCCAGCGGCGCCCGGTCCGACGGGTTGGACAGCAGCGCCGCCGCACGCTCCGGCGAGCACCACATGACGCTGTCCACTTCCTTGCCGTCGGGCCGGAGGGAATTGTCGGTGACCTCCACGGCCCAGTAGTGCACAATCTTCAGCCCGGCGGAGACGTGGTAGTGAATGGGCGGGAGCGGGATGCCCAGCGGCGCGCGGAGGCCGATCTCCTCGTCCACCTCGCGGACTGCGCACTCGGGCACCGTTTCGCCCGGGTCAATCTTTCCCTTGGGCCATGACCAGTCGTCGTAGCGCGGCCGGTGGATCAGGAGGACTTCAAGCTGGTCCTTCTTGACGCGCCAAGGCAGGGCGCCGGCGGCCGTGACGGCGACCGGCTCGCCCGGGTGATCCGTCTGATCCGCTATGGGTGAGTCGCTGCTCTTCAAAGGCCGGGTTCCTACCGCCGGACGACGGCGCGCTGCCGGGATCGTGATGCCAGGAGCCATGACTGGACGTCATCGAGCTTGCTGCCGTCTTCCCCCAGGTGGTGCCGGGTCCACTCGCCGTCGCTGTCCAGGTGCCAGCTGGACGTCTCCGGGTCCATGTACCGGCGCATCAGATCCAGGACGTAGGAGGTGTCCTCGCCGCCGGACAGCTGAACCAGCGCCTCCACGCGGCGGTCCAGGTTGCGGTGCATCATGTCTGCGGAACCGATGTACACCACGGGGTCGCCGCCGTTTGCAAACGCGAACACGCGTGAGTGTTCAAGGAACCGGCCGAGGATGGAGCGGACCGTAATGTTCTCGCTCAGCCCGGGGATGCCGGGCCGCAGCGAGCAGATGCCGCGGACAATGACGTCCACCTTCACGCCGGCCTGGGAAGCGCGGTACAGGGAATCGATGATGGACTCATCCACCATGGAGTTGACCTTGATCTGAACGCGCGCGGAAATGCCTGCACGGGCGTTGCGGATTTCGGCTTCGATCCTGTCGATCAGTCCCGAACGCACGGACCGGGGCGCCACGAGGAGGCGCTTGAACGTCGACTTCGGAGCGTATCCGGACAGCTGGTTGAACAGCTTGGAGAGGTCCTCGCCCACCTGCTCGTTGGCGGTCAGGAGCCCAAGGTCCTCGTAGTAGCGCGCGGTCCGCGGGTGGTAGTTGCCGGTGCCGATGTGGCAGTAGCGGCGCAACCCGTCCACCTCCTGGCGGACCACCAGGGAGAGCTTGCAGTGGGTCTTCAGGCCCACGATGCCGTAGACCACGTGGACGCCGGCCTGCTCAAGCTTGCGGGCCCAGGAGATGTTCGCCTGCTCGTCGAAGCGGGCCTTGATCTCCACGAGGGCCAGCACCTGCTTGCCTGCCTCGGCGGCGTCGATGAGGGCATCGACGATGGGGGAGTCACCGGAGGTGCGGTACAGGGTCTGCTTGATTGCCTGCACCTTGGGGTCCGCCGCCGCCTGTTCCAGGAATGCCTGCACGGACGTGGAGAAGGAATCGTAGGGGTGGTGCAGCAGGATGTCGCGGCGGCGCATGGCGGCGAACACGTTGGCGGCCTTGGACGTCTCGGACTCATTCAGGTACCGGGAGGTGTGGGGCACATGTTTGGGGTAGTGCAGGTCCGCGCGGTCGATGTTGCCGATCACGGACAGGCCGCGCAGGTCCAGCGGTGCCGGAACGGAATAGACCTCGGATTCCTCCACGCCGAGTTCACGGATCAGCAGCGCCCGGATGTTCGGGTTGATGTCGTTGGTGACCTCCAGCCGGACGGGCGGGCCGAACCGGCGGCGCAGCAGTTCCTTCTCGAGCGCCTGCAGGAGGTTCTCGGCGTCGTCCTCCTCCACCTCGACGTCCTCGTTGCGGGTTACGCGGAAGGTGTGGTGCTCCAGGACTTCCATACCGGCGAAGAGCTGGTGCAGGTGGACGGCAATGACTTCCTCGAGGGCGATGAACCGGGCCACGCGGCCGGGCACCGAGCCGGCCCGGGGGCCGTCAACGGAGATCAGGCGGGGCAGCTGGTCCGGCACCTTGACGCGGGCGAAAAGCTCCTTGTCGCTGACCGGGTTCCGGACCACCACGGCCAGGTTCAGGGAAAGGCCCGAGATGTAGGGGAAGGGGTGGGCGGGGTCCACGGCCAGCGGGGTGAGGATGGGGAAGACCTTTTCCGCGAACATGGCGCTGAGCCGGTGCCGGGCTTCGTCGTCGAGTTCGTCCCAGTGCACGAGGTGGATGTGCTCATAGGCCAGGGCCGGCCTGATCTGCTCAGCGTAGACCTGGGCGTGCCGCTGCTGCAGGCGGTGGGCAGCCTCGCCGATTTGTTCCAGGACCTGGACGGGGCTCAGCCCGGCGGGGGAGGGGACGGCGAGTCCGGTGGCGATGCGGCGCTTCAGGCCGGCCACGCGGACCATGAAGAACTCGTCAAGGTTGGAGGCGAAGATCGAGAGGAAGTTGACGCGTTCCAGCAGGTACAGGTCGGGATCTTCGGCAAGTTCGAGGACCCGGGCGTTGAACGCCAGCCAGCTCAGCTCGCGGTCCAGGAACCGGTCCGGGCTGATCTCGCCTTCGGGTTCCAGGATGGCGGCGAACTCGGGGATGTCGATCCGGTCCTGCGTGGCGCGGGACGCCGGCACTTCGGAGGAACCGAACCGGGCACGCACGGGGGCCGCCTTGATTTCGGTCGTGGCTGTTCCGGCGGATTCCGGTTGCATGCGCTCTCCTTGAGTACTGGCGGGTTTAGTTTCAACCTTACAAGCATTCACGGGTCCGGGACCCGAAGATTTCGGGGCGGCCGGACCAAGCGTCAGGGAGCCGGATTAGCGTTCCCCAACCGGTCCGTACATGACGTCCATATCCCACCGCGTGAAGCCCAGCCTGCGGTATAGCGAGACGGCCGGGGTGTTGTCCGCATCGGTGTACAGCATGACGGCGTGCAGGCCCTGCTGCTGGAGGTGCCGGATCCCGGCGATGGTCAGCGCCTTGCCCAGGCCCATGCCCTGGGCGGCGGGCGTAACGCCGACGACGTACACTTCGCCGATGGCCGGGTGGGGCCCGTGCTGCGGATGCACCTTGGTCCAGTGGTAGCCGAGCAGCCGGCCGTCCCGGTCCTCGGCCAGCAGGAAGCCTGCGGGATCGAACCAGGGTTCGTCCATCCGGGCCTGCAGGTCGGCCCTGGTCAGGGACCCCTGCTCCGGGTGGTGCGCGAAGGCTTCCCGGTTGGCCGCCAGCCAGGCGTCCTCATCCTTGCCCGGCACAAAGGCGCGCAGCGTTACACCGTCCGGTAGGCCGGCGTCGGGCAGCTCTGCGGCCGCGGTGGTGAGCCGCATCTTCCACAGCTCCCGTACCGGGCCATAGCCGTACCGGGCGGCCAGGTCCGCTGCCGCCTCGTGGTTTCCGTGGGACCAGGCCTTGAGCCCCTCCAGTCCGCGGGAGGACTTGAGCGTGCCGACTAGCCGGTCCGCCACGCCTTGGTTCCGGTAGCTGGGGTGCACTGCGATTTCCACCACACCCGTCCCGTCCGGTTCCTCGACAACCACGGCGAAACCGGCCAGGTCCTGCGCCGTGGCGGGGTCTGACTGCTCGTCGGGTGCGTAGAGGGCAAGCGTCAGCAGAGTGTGCGGCCCTGCGTCCGCCGCGCGCATGGTCACGAGGGTCTGTTCGGAGACGGGGGGATTGCCGTCCGACTCTTCCGCGGCCGCCAATAGTGCCCCGACGTCCCGCAGCAGCTCTTCGTCCACACCGCCCTTGATGACAAGGACGGGCCATTTCTCCGGGTGCGCAGAACTCATGCTGTAAGGCTATACGGACGCCGCGCGTGCATGCCCGATTTGGAACAGGCCGTGGCGCCCCGTATAGTCGTTACCTCAGCCGCCATTTATGGCAGTTGTGAGGGGGATCCACCACTGGGGTGGCCTCGATACGTTCGACCCGTATGTCCTCCACTCAGTTATCTGAATTCAGTTTCGATGCAGAACGGCCCGGCTCTGGTGAGCCGGGCCGTTCTGCATTTTCTGATGCCTAATTCCGCTTGTGGCAGGGGCCTTGCGGCCAGGGCGCCGGGGCCTAGGCCTCGGTGAGCTCGTCCTCCTGCTGGCGAATCAGCGTGAGCCGGTAACCGACGTTGCGCACCGTGCTGATGAGGTTCTCGTGGTCTGCGCCCAGCTTGGCGCGGAGCCGCCGGACGTGCACGTCCACGGTCCTGGTGCCGCCGTAGTAGTCGTAGCCCCACACCTCGGTGAGGAGCTGCTGCCGGGTGAATACCCGGCCAGGGTGCTGCGCCAGGTACTTCAGGAGTTCGAATTCCTTGAAGGTCAGGTTCAGGGCTGCCCCGTTGACGCGCGCCGTGTAGCTCGCCTCGTCAATGACGACGCCGGCAGCCCGGATCTCGGAGGGGGCCTCCTCCTGCTCCGGTACAGCACGGGCAACGGACAGCCGGATCCGGGCCTCCACTTCGGCGGGGCCGGCGGAGTCGAGCACGATGTCGTCGACGGCCCAGGCGGAGGAGACGGCGGCCATGCCGCCTTCTGTGAGGATCAGCACCAGCGGCGCGCTCAGGCCGGTGGCCTTCAGGAGTTGGGTAAGGGAGCGGGCGCCGACGAGGTCTTTTCGCGCGTCCAGGAGCACGATGTCGCAGGGGTCTGTCTCGAGCAGTGCGGTGGGCTCGGCGGGGAGGATATGCACCCGGTGGTTCAGGAGCTCCAAGGCAGGCAGAATGTCCACCGATGAGCCGGTGCTGTTGGTCAGTAACAGGATGTGCGACATTGTTCCTCCATGGGGCTGTCCGCGCATCGTCGGGCGACTGAGCTGATGTTTGAGTATACCCAACGGCCCCCGGACGGATACTGGTCTGGCTCACCCACGTGCCTTATTTACGACATATGGCGTTCACATAGGGCAGGATTGAAACCGTCAGGGGGCAGAGCCCTGCCCGTCAACGGCACAGCCAGGATGAGGTCGCAGCAGATTGAGTGCAGAGTCCGAAATGAGAACGCCGGGGCCCGCTCCGGACGTGGGTGTTCCGGCTGCTGCAGGCCGGACGCTGAAGTCGTGGAGCATCGGGATCGTTGGCCTGGCTGGCCTGGCCACGCTCGTGGCCAGCGTCTTCCGGACCCCCGACGTCCTCCTCGCCGTTGCCGTACTGATTGCGCTGGCCATCGGCGTCGGCTGGCCGCATTACCTGGAAATCCCGGCCAAGAAGACCCTCGCCGCCGTGATCGGTCTGTCAGGGGCCGGCTCGGCCGTTGCCGCCGCCTTCGCCGCAGCCCCTGGCTACCTCAACTGGACGCCCGGCTTCATCGCCCTGGGCGTCACCGCCGTCTTCCTCGTCCAGCTGGTGCGCGGCACCGGCCAGGCGCAGCGCCTCGAGTCGACGCTCGGCTGCTGCGTGGGCGTCCTCCTGTCCTGCCTGGGTTCGGGATGGATCGCCGGGGCGAGGTTCAACGGCGTCAAGGAAATGGTGCTGGTGGCCGGCATCAGCGCCGCCGTCGCATTGCTTACCGGGCTCATCCGCTGGCCGGACCGGATCATTGCGCCCCTCGGCATCACCCTGGCCGGACTCGCCGGGCCGCTTGCCGGCCTGGTGTTCTCCGACATTGCGGTTTTGCCCGCCGCGGTGTTCGGCGTGGTGGTGGGCGCGGTCCTGGTCAGTTTCCGCAGGCTGGTGACTCTCCGGGGCACTCCGCTGAACTTTCCGGCTGCCCTGGGAATGGGTCTGGCGCCCATCGCGGCGGTCGGTTCGCTCGCCTACTTCATAGACAAACTACTCATCTCCTGACGCGTTAGGATGGCATCATGTCCGTACTTGCATTTGAAATCTTCTTCCTTGTCCTGCTCGGCGTCGCCAGCCTTTCCATGGCCTGGTTTGCCGGTTTTGTTGTTTACCGCCTGTTCAAAGGACAGCGGTAGAACCCCTGCTTAGCGGTTTCGAGAGGTAGCGGCTGTGCCTATTGAGATTCCTACAGACCTGACCCCCGAACTGGTTCCCCTCTCCTGGCTCATTGGCGAGTGGGAAGGCCGTGGCCGGCTCGGGGCCGGTGATGAAAGTTCAGAGCACTTCCTGCAGCATGTTTCCTTCACCCACAACGGTCTGCCCTACCTGCAGTACCGTGCGGAAAGCTGGTTGACCGACGAGGACGGCACCAAGCTCCGGCCACTCACAGTTGAGACCGGATTTTGGGCTCTGGAGCGCAAACAGCTGGAGGCCGACAGCGGCCCCGGCCTGGTTCCCGGGGACATCGTGCCCGTGCTGAAAAGCGCCGACGAGGTCGAAGTCCTCCGCAACAAGGATGGCGGCTTCGACATCTCGGTTTCGATCAGCCACCCGGGCGGCATTTCAGAGCTGTACTACGGCCAGATCAAGGGGCCGCAGATCCAGCTCAGCACCGACATGGTGATGCGCGGCAGCCACTCCAAGGACTACAGCGCGGCCACCCGGATCTTCGGACTGGTTGACGGCAACCTGCTGTGGCGCTGGGACGTGGCCACCGGCAGCCCCTCGGTCAGCGGCACGGTCTCGGAGGCCGGCAACGGCCTCGAAGCCCACGCCTCGGCCTTTCTTAAAAAGGTCTCCTGACCGCCGCCACCCTGCTGTTCCACACCCTCTGTTCGCCGGCGCTCCCTTCGGCTACTTTGGCCTCAGGTCTCACAGCCTGAGTCCACAGCAACCGATGGAGTGACCGATGGATGAATCCCAGCCCCCGGCTGACTACAGCGACCTTAAGGCGGTGTACTTCAACGGCACGCTCAAGCGTTCGCCGGAGAAGAGCAACACCGAGGGCCTGATCACGGTGAGCCGGCTGATCATGGAGAAGCAGGGTGTGGCCACCCAGGTCATCCGGACTGTCGACCATGACATCGCCAGCGGCGTCTATCCGGACATGCGCGAGCACGGCTGGGCAACCGATGCGTGGCCGGAGCTTTACCCGGCCGTAAAAGAAGCGGACATCGTGGTGGTGGCCGGGCCCATCTGGCTGGGGGACAACTCCTCGCAGACCAAGAAGCTCATCGAGAGGCTCTACGCCCACTCGGGACAGCTCAACGGGAAGGGCCAGTGGGCCTTCTATCCGAAGGTGGGCGGCTGCCTGATCACCGGCAATGAGGACGGCATCAAGCACTGCTCCATGAACGTCCTCTACAGCCTGCAGCACATCGGCTTCACCATCCCGCCCCAGGCCGATGCCGGCTGGATCGGTCCCGTAGGGCCGGGGCCCAGCTATTTGGACGAGGGCTCGGGCGGACCGGAAAGCGACTTCACGAACCGGAACACCACGTTCATGACGTGGAACCTCCTGCACCTGGCCCGGACACTCAAGGACGCCGGCGGAATTCCCGCCTACGGCAACCTTCCGGAAGAATGGAAGGCCGGAACCAAGTTTGGTTTCGAAAACCCGGAGTACCGCTAGGTGGCCGGAATACCCTCCCAGCCAAGGACGTTCCCCTTCATATGACTATCAAGAGCCCTCTGTTGTCGCGCCCTGGCGCCGTTGAAGCGGGCGGCGCCGACGCCGGCGTCGCGTCCCACTACGGCGAGCCGCTCCGGGAGCAGCGCGCCCTCGCGGCCGGAACCGCCGTCGTTGATCTTTCCCACCGCGGCGTGGTGACGGTCACCGGACCGGACCGCCTCAGCTGGCTCAACACGCTGTCCTCCCAGCAGGTCACCAATCTGCAGCCCCGTGAGTCCAGCGAGCTGCTGCTCCTGAGCGTGCAGGGCCGCATCGAGTTTGATGCGCGCGTCGTGGACGACGGCGGGACCACCTGGCTCATTGTCGAGGCGGCCGAAGCGGGTCCGCTGGCCGAGTGGCTGACCAGGATGAAGTTCATGCTCCGGGTTGAGGTAGCGGACGTCTCCGCGGACTGGGCTGTGGTGGGATCCACCAAGGCTGTGCCCGAATGGTCAGCCCTGCTGGTGTGGCAGGACCCCTGGCCGCACGTGGGGGCCGGCGGCTACTCCTACGCCGTGGTCCCCGAGGACACCCACCCCGGCGCTGAACGCCCCTGGTTCGAGTACCTCGTGCCGGCCCCCGAACTTGTGCAGACGGTGGGGGACCGCAAGCTCGCCGGCGTCCTCTCCGCCGAGGCCCTGCGCGTGGCTGCCTGGCGTCCGAGGCTCGGCGCCGAAACGGACGACAAGACCATTCCGCACGAACTGGACCTGCTCCGGACTGCGGTGCACCTGGCGAAGGGCTGCTACAAGGGCCAGGAGACGATTGCCCGCGTGCACAACCTCGGCCACCCGCCGCGGCGCCTCGTGTTCCTGCAGCTAGACGGCTCCCAGCACACCATGCCGGCCCCCGGCAGCGAAGTCCGGGTGGGGGAGCGCAAAGTGGGTACCGTGACCTCCGTGGCGCAGCACCACGAGATGGGCCCCATCGCGCTGGCCGTCATCAAGCGTTCGGTCGCCCCGGATGAAATACTGACGATTATGGACGGGGACGAACCGTACACAGCCGCGCAGGAAGTGATCGTGGCGCCCGACGCCGGACAGGTCGTCGGAAGGCAGACAGGATTCCTGAGGGGGACCCACAAATGACAGACTCCACCACGTCCGGAGCCAACGCTTCGCAGCAGCCGGCTTCGCAGGAGCAGCCCACACCGGGGCAGCCCGACGAGGAAACCCTCGCCCTGGCACACACGCTCTTCGACGCCGCCCGCAATGGTGACGCCGAACTGCTGCGCAGCTACCTCAGCGCCGGTGCGCCGGCCACGCTGACCAACTCCGCCGGTGACTCGCTGCTCATGCTCGCCGCCTACCACGGCCACGCCGAAACCGTGCAGCTGATCCTGCACCACGGCGGGGACGCCAACGCCGCGAACGACCGCGGACAGACCCCGCTGGCCGGTGCCGTCTTCAAGGGGTACTCGGACGTCGCCCGGGTGCTGATCGACGCGGGGGCAGATCCCGACGCCGGCACCCCCTCCGCGCGTGCCGCCGCCCAGATGTTCGCCCGCGCCGACATCCTGGAATTGTTGGGCTGAGGTTTTGGAGAACGTCAACAGGCCCTGGCCTGCACTCTGGTCCCTCGTCATCGGCTTCTTCATGATCCTGATCGACACCACGATCGTTTCCGTGGCCAACCCGCGCATCATGGAGGGCCTGGATACGGACATCAACGCCGTTATCTGGGTCACCAGCGCCTATCTGCTGGCCTATGCGGTGCCGCTGCTGATCACCGGCAGGCTCGGCGACAGGTTCGGGCCGAAGCGGCTTTACCTTTCCGGCCTCGTGGTGTTCACCCTCGCCTCGCTGTGGTGCGGGCTGTCAGGCACGGTCGGGATGCTCATCGCCGCCCGCGTCCTGCAGGGCCTCGGCGCAGCGCTGATGGCCCCGCAGACCATGGCCGTCATCACCAGGATCTTCCCCCCGAACGGCCGCGGCGCCGCCATGGGCCTGTGGGGTGCCACTGCCGGGGTGGCCACGCTCGTTGGACCCATCCTGGGCGGCGTGCTCGTGGACGGCCTTGGCTGGGAGTGGATCTTCTTCATCAACGTGCCCGTCGGGATCGTGGGCTTCATCCTGGCCTGGCGCTTCGTTCCGTCCCTCACCACCCACCCGCACAAGTTCGACGTGCCCGGTGTGGTGCTCAGCGCCGCCGGGCTTTTCCTGCTGGTGTTCGGCATCCAGGAAGGCGAGACATACGACTGGGGAACCATCGCGGGGCCGGTCACGGTATGGGGCCTGATCATCAGCGGAATCGTGGTGCTGGCGCTTTTTGTCGGCTGGCAGGCGGCGAACAAGGGTGAGCCGCTGCTCCCGCTGGACCTCTTTCGGGACCGCAACTTCTCGCTGGCGAACATCGGGATCACCACCGTGGGATTCACCGTCACCGCCTTTAGCTTGCCGCTGATTTTCTACTACCAGATCGTGCGGGACATGACCCCAACACAGTCTGCCCTCATGATGGCGCCCATGGCGCTGATCTCCGGCGGCCTGGCGCCCCTGGTGGGCAAGATCATCGACCGGGTCAACCCCAAATACATCACGTCCACGGGATTGCTGCTGATGGCCGTGGCACTGTTCTGGAACTCTGCCCTCATGCATCCGGACACCCCCGTGTGGCTGTTCCTGCTGCCGAGCGCCGTGCTGGGCTTCGCGAACGCAGGCATCTGGGCGCCGCTGAGCTCCACCGCCACCCGCAACCTGCCGATGCGGCAGGCGGGAGCCGGCGCGGGCGTCTACAACACCACGCGGCAGATCGGCGCCGTCCTTGGCAGCGCCGCCATTGCCGTCCTCATGCAGTCCAGGCTCGCTGCCGAACTTCCGGCGGCACCCGGCGGAACGTCCGGGAGCGGCGGTGAGGCCGGCGGTTTCGGCGGCCAGTTGCCGCCGGCCCTCCATGACGGCTTCGCGACGGCGATGGGCCAGTCGATCATGCTGCCTGCAGCTGTGATCGTGCTGGGCGCCGCGGTGGCCCTGTTCTTCGCCCGGCCCAAGGCGGTCCAGGGCTGGGGCGGCAGCCAGCGTCCGGCCGCCGGCCAGGACGCGGAGGCTACTTCGCGCTAGCCGAGCAGCACGCTAGCCGAGCAGCACGCTAGTCTGGATGCCGCCGGTGGAAAAGCCGAGGCTGCGTGCCGTGGCCAGCGAGCCCTTGTTGCTGACGTCGGTGCGCCATTGCAGCGTCAGGCCGGAGGCCAGGGCTTCGTGGGCGGCCACCGACGCCGCCAGCGATCCCAGCCCGCGGCGGCGCCATTCGGGAGCCACGAGAACCCCCATGTGGGCCAGGATTCCTTCCCATTCCGAGTAGGCGCCGCACGCCACCGGCACGCGCCGGCCCTCGTCGTCGTGAATGATGGTGTAGCGGTTCTCCAGGTCGGACAGGCCCACCTCGTTCACATCGTCGGGCGGGCACAAGCCCTCCAGCTCGATGGCCTCCGGGTTGCCGTGTGAGACCGTCAGCTCCTCGGCCAGCTGCAGCAGCGGCAGGTCGTCGGCGAAGAAGAGCGCCGCCGAGCCCTGGCCGTGCCCGCCGTGCTGGCGGGTGATGGTCAGCAGGGTGACGTGCTGGGCCATCTCCTCATCAGCGATGTCGGCCGCGGCGTCCAGCGCCCACTGCGGGCCCACCAGGGCTGAACTGCCGAACAATCGCACGAACTCGACCGAGTGCGCGGAATCGTCAACCCTGGTGATCCGCTCGCCGGTTTCCAGCGCACGGGCGAAAGCGCCGTCGTCGAGCTCCAGGCGGCGCGCCCAGGCAAGCTGGATGATGGCGGCGGATCCGGGGTCAAGACTCATGATCCCAGCCTACCGATCCCCGCCGCCCCACGTGCCCAGCCCTCGCCGCCCCGAGTGACGGATACCTGCGGCCCTGTAACAAAGCGCGAACTGGCAGATAATGCCCTCAAAAACAAGAAAACAGGGCATTATCTGCCGGTTCGCGCTGCTGGAACACAGGGAGCGGGGAAGCCGAGCAGGCTTAGCCGAAGAGGACCGCGGCCTCGTCGTAGCGGTGCTGCGGGACGGTCTTGAGCTTGCCTAGGGCAGCGTCGAAGCCCACGTGTTCGATGTCCGTTCCCTTGAGGGCCACCATGGTGCCCCAACGGCCGTCCACCACGGAGTCGACGGCGGCCATGCCCAGCCGGGTGGCCAGCACGCGGTCATAGGCAGAAGGAACACCCCCGCGCTGGATGTGGCCCAGGATGGTGGCGCGGGTCTCGATGCCGGTCCGGGCTTCGATTTCCGGAGCCAGCTGGTCTGCGATCCCGCCAAGCCGCGGCCGGCCGAAGGTGTCCAGGCCGCGCTCGGAGTGCGGTGATTCCATGTGCTCCGGCACGAAGCCTTCGGCCACCACGACGAGCGGGGCGCGGCCACGGTCATGGGCCTCGGTCACCCATTTGGTGATCTGCTCGATGCTGGTCTTCTGTTCAGGAATCAGGATGGCGTGGGCGCCCGAGGCCATACCTGCGTGCAGGGCGATCCAGCCGACGTGGCGGCCCATGACCTCGGCGATCATGCAGCGGTGGTGGGATTCGCCGGTGGTCCGGAGCCGGTCGATTGCCTCAGTAGCGATCTGCACCGCCGTGTCGAAGCCGAAGGTGTAGTCGGTGGCGTC
>NZ_JBFTLC010000013.1:0-112404 GCF_056396245.1 Arthrobacter sp. 05T423 | reverse complement strand
CCATCGACCCGGTCATCACGCACGACTACCCCGTCACCGACGCCCTCGAAGCCTTCGACATCGCCCGCAACTCCGCCCAATCCGGCAAAGTCCTCCTCAACTTCGCCGGCTAAAGCCAGCCACAGCTTTCAGGCCGGATCAGCAGGCGGAACCAACCAGGGGGCTAGGCGGACTGCGTCCGCGGCTGCAGCGGAACGAAAACCCTCGGCTGCTCCACCCAGACGGGCTCCATTTCCGAGATGGTGCGGCGCATGATCCTGCTCGACGCCTCGCGGGCCTCCGATGCGTGGCCTCCAAAGATGGCTTCGGCCACATCGAGGTGCCACTGCAGCGTGAGGTCCCGGGGGCGGTCAGGCATGAGGCCGTGCACCGTGCGGCCGGTCAGGGTTTCGGCCACCTGGCCCACGAGGTTGGCAAACATCTCGTTGCCGGAGCCGCTGAGCAGCAGGGAGTGGAACTGGATGTCCAGCTCCAGGAAGCGGGGGACGTCGCCGGCTTTGCCGGCGTCGCGCATGGCCAGGGCCACGTCGAGCAGTTCCTGCCGGAGTTCCTGCGGTGCGTTGACCGCCGCCAGTTCTGCGGCCACGGGTTCGACGGCGGAGCGCAGCTCCGCGAGGGAGCGCAGCTGGGCACCGCGGCCTTCCCCCGCCAACCGCCACCTGATCACGAGCGGGTCGAACGGATTCCAGCGGTGCGCGGGCAGGACCTTGATTCCCACGCGCTTGGTGGTCTCCACGAGGCCCAGGGACTGCAGCACCCGGACCGCTTCGCGGATGACAGACCGGGATACCTGCAGTTCGTCCTCCAGCTGCTCCGCCAGCATCACATGCCCTGGCGGGAGGCTGCCGTCGACGATTCTGGTACCCAGGTGCTCGACGGCACGGTGGTGGAGGCTGGTTGACATAGTGGTAAGCATAATCCGGCGTGGAGGCTTTGGTGCCCTGCAGCCGGGGGAGTCTGGACGTCGCCGGAGTGGCGCGGCCTAGACTCTAGAGGGCGCGGTTTGCGTCCAAGGAGTGGTCACCCGCTTTCGCCCTCGACCGCGAATATATATGCTTTATTCACAGCCTACTTTTCTAAAGTTCGTTCCGCAGGACGTGCGGGACGCAATGCACAACACGTTGCACACACTGAATTGGAGTTTTTGATGTCAGCACACATCGGTGTCACCGGCCTTGCGGTGATGGGCGCCAACCTGGCCCGCAACCTGGCCCGCAACGGGTTCACCGTTGCCCTGCACAACCGCTCGGTCGAAAAGACCGACGCCCTCCTCGAAAAGCACGGCACGGACGGCGACTTCGTGCGCACCGAAACGCTGCAGGAGCTGGTGGACTCCCTGGAGAAGCCGCGCCGCGTGCTCATCATGGTCAAGGCCGGCAAGCCGGTCGACGCGGTCATCGACCAGCTCGTTCCGCTGCTGGAACCGGGCGACATCGTGATCGACGCCGGCAACTCGCACTACGAGGACACCCGCCGCCGGGAAGCCGCGCTGGCCGAGAAGGACCTGCACTTCGTGGGCGTAGGCGTTTCCGGCGGTGAGGAAGGCGCCCTCAACGGCCCGTCCATCATGCCCGGCGGCTCCAAGGAGTCCTACGACGCCCTGGGCCCGCTGTTGGAGAAGATCTCCGCCAAGGTTGACGGCCAGCCGTGCTGTGCCTGGATCGGTACCGACGGCGCCGGCCACTTCGTCAAGATGGTCCACAACGGCATCGAATATGCCGACATGCAGGTCATCGGCGAAGCGTTCGACCTGCTGCGCTCCGGCGCCGGCATCGAGCCTGCCGAACAGTCCAGGATCTTCGCCGAATGGAACAAGGGCGAGCTCGCTTCCTTCCTGATCGAAATCTCGGCCGAGGTTCTCGGTCACGTGGACGCCAAGACCGGCAAGCCGTTCGTCGACGTCGTCGTGGACGCCGCCGGCCAGAAGGGCACCGGCCGCTGGACCGTCATCTCCGCGCTCGAACTGGGCTCCCCGGTTTCTGGCATCGCCGAGTCGGTTTTCGCCCGGGCCCTTTCCTCCCAGGCGGAGCAGCGAAAACTCGGCCAGGAACTGCTGGCCGGCGAGGAAATCGCAGTCGAAATCCCCGAAAACTTCGTCGAAGACGTCCGCCAGGCGCTGTATGCTTCCAAGCTGATCTCCTACGCCCAGGGCCTGGACATGCTGACGTCCTCCGCCAAGGAATACGGCTGGGACCTCAAGCTGGACCAGATCGCCTCGCTGTGGCGCGGCGGCTGCATCATCCGTGCCGAGCTGCTCAAGGAAATCACCAAGGCTTACGCCGCGGACCAGAAGCCGGCCAACCTGCTGTTCGCCCCGGCCTTCACCAAGGCCATCGCGGAAGCGCTCCCGGCCTGGCGCCGCGTGGTTGCCACCGCCGTGCAGCTCGGCATTCCGGTACCCGTATTCTCCTCATCGCTCGCCTACTACGACGGCCTGCGCCGCAAGCGCCTCGCTGCGGCGGTCATCCAGGGCCAGCGCGACCTGTTCGGTGCACACACGTACGGCCGTGTCGACGCCGAGGGAACGTTCCACACGCTGTGGGGCGAAGACAAGTCCGAGGTCGAGGCAGTGGACACCCACTAGTCACACCCGGTGAAACGCAGGAACGGCCGGCCCTCCCGGATAGTCTGGGAGGTGCCGGCCGTTCGTGCGTCCGGCTCCGGCCATGTCTCGACGACGATCCGCCCCTAGGAGTGCCGAGTGTCCCAGCACGTAGCGATTGTCACCGGAGCCTCCACCGGCATCGGATTCGAATCGGCCAAGCTGCTCAGCGCCAACGGATTCACTGTGTACGCCGGGGCAAGGCGGGTGGACAGGATGGAGCCGCTCAAGGCGCACGGGGTCACGGTCCTGCCGCTGGATGTCACGGATGACAGGTCCATGCAGGGCGTGGTGGCCACTGTCATGCGGGAGCAGGGCCGGATCGATGTCCTGGTCAACAACGCCGGTTTCGGCTCCTTCGGCGCGCTGGAGGAGATGGAGCTGGCGGAGGGACGCCGGCAGTTCGACGTGAATGTCTTTGGGCTGGCGCGGATGACGCAGCTGGTCCTGCCCTCGATGCGTACTGCCGGGCGGGGCAGGATCATCAACATTTCGTCCATCGGAGGGAAGTTTTATGAGCCGCTTGGCGCGTGGTACCACGCCACTAAGTTCGCTGTGGAAGGGCTCAGTGATTCGCTGCGGCTGGAACTGAAGCCGCACGGGATCGGCGTGTCCATCATCGAACCCGCGAGCACCGTCACCGAGTGGGGCCGGATCGCCGCCGCGGGGCTGCTGGCCAGTTCAGGCGAGGGGCCGTACGCGGACCAGGCCAGGGAGATGTCCGCCGTGCTGGCGTCCACCGAGAGGCCAGCAACGTCCACCCAACCGGACGTCGTCGCCGGGGCGGTACTGCAGGCAGCCACCGCCGCACGTCCGCGGACCCGCTACCCGGTGGGCAGGGGCGCCGCCGCCATTACGGCCTTGCGGCGGCTCCTGCCCGACCGGGTCTACGATCTGGCGGTGACAGCGGTGCTGAAACGCATTGCCCGCTGATGCGGCCGGCGCCGCAGCTCAACAAGCCTGCCCACAGGGCACAGCCGGCCAAAATAAGGGATCAGATCCGGTATTCGATGTAATACTCGGCCGGGTCCACGGCGGGCTTGGTTTCCCGCAGGGCGTCGCGGTGCCGCCAGCTCGCAGGGATGCCAGTGATAATGGACTCGGGCGGGGCGTCCTTGACCACGACGGCGTTCGCCCCCACGGCGCTGTCGTGCCCGATGGTGATCGGTCCCAGGACTTTGGCCCCGGCGCCGATGGTCACGCGGTCCCCGATGGTGGGGTGCCGCTTGACCTTCGCGAGGGAACGGCCACCGAGGGTGACGCCATGATAGATCATGACGTCCTCGCCGATCTCGGCCGTTTCACCGATGACCACGCCCATGCCGTGGTCAATGAAAAAGCGGCGTCCGATCGTGGCACCCGGATGGATCTCGATGCCCGTCAGGAAGCGTGTCAGCTGCGAAATGAGCCGGGCGGGGAACCGCGTGGACGGGTCCTGCCACAGCTTGTGCGTCAGACGGTGCGCCCAAATGGCGTGAAGCCCGGAGTACGCGAAAAAGTTCTCGAAAGAACCTCGAGCCGCCGGGTCGTGGGACCGGGCGGCGTCGAGGTCTTCCTTAAGTCTTGCGAAGAAACCCACAAAGTTCTTTCTACAGGAAACGGAAAGCGGGTGGCTAAGGTCTAGCCGCGGATGTCGTCATAGAGCACGGTGGAGATGTAACGCTCGCCGAAGTCGCAGACGACCGCCACAATCAGCTTGCCGGCGTTTTCCGGGCGCTTGGCCAGTTCGAGGGCACCCCAAACGATGGCGCCGGAGGAGATGCCGCCCAGGATGCCTTCCTTGATGCCGAGCTCGCGGGCAACGGCCACGGAGTCCTCCAGGGTGGCGTCCAGGACCTCGTCGTAGACGCTGGTGTCCAGGAGTTCCGGGATGAAGTTGGCGCCCAGGCCCTGGATCTTGTGCGGGCCGGGGGCGCCGCCGTTGAGGATGGCGGAGTCCTTGGGCTCGACGGCAACGATCTGGACGCCCGGCTTTCGCTCCTTCAGGACCTGCCCGACGCCCGTAATGGTCCCGCCGGTGCCGATGCCGGAGACAAAGATGTCCACCTTGCCGTCGGTGTCGGTCCAGATTTCCTCGGCCGTGGTTTCACGGTGGATCTGCGGGTTGGCCTCGTTGGCGAACTGCTGGGCCCAGATGGAGTTCTCCGTGTTGGCCACGATTTCCTGTGCCTTTTCCACAGCACCGCGCATGCCTTCCGAACCCGGGGTCAGCACGATCTCGGCACCGAAGGCGCGGAGCATGACGCGGCGCTCGGTCGACATGGTTTCCGGCATGGTCAGGATGACCTTGTAGCCGCGGGCTGCGCCCACCATGGCCAGGGCGATGCCGGTGTTGCCGGAGGTGCCTTCGACGATGGTTCCGCCGGGCTTGAGCGCGCCGGACTTCTCCGCGGCGTCGATGATGGCGACGCCGATACGGTCCTTGACGCTGTTGGCCGGGTTGTAGAACTCGAGCTTGACCGCAACGGTGGCGTCCAGGCCTTCCGTCAGCCGGTTGAGCCTGACCAGCGGGGTGCCGCCCACCAGCTGTGTTACATCGTCGTAGATCCGTGCCATGTGTACTTGCGCCTATCTCTCAGGAGGGAATACTTTGGTCAGCCTAACGATGGGGTCAGCGCCCCCGCTAAGCATTAAGCCACGCAGAGTAATATTTCCGTGCCTTGGCCAGCTTCGGGTTAATAATGACCTGGCAGTAGCCCTGCTCCGGGAACTTGGCGTAGTAGTTCTGGTGGATGTTCTCCGCCGGGTAGAACGCGGGGAGTCGGCTGACCTCGGTCACAATCGGCCGCGACCACAATGCCTGGTTCCGTTCGATCGCCTCCTCGAAGAGGATCTTCTCCTCGGTGGTCTCATAGAACATTGACGACCGGTACTGCGTGCCGACGTCGTACCCCTGGCGGTTGAGTGTGGTGGGGTCGTGCAGGGCGAAGAACATGTCCAGGATGACCTCGGCCGGGATGACACCCTCATCGAACGTCACAGCCACCACCTCCGCGTGACCCGTGGTGCCGGAGCAGACGGAGTAGTAGTCCGGGTCGCGATCATGGCCGCCGGTGTACCCCGAAACCACCGATGTGACGCCCTTCGTTTTCTGGTAGACGGCGTCCAGGCACCAGAAGCAACCCCCGCCAAGCACAAAAGTCTTCATGTCCTCTTTACTCATGCTTCTTTAATGATCCAGGCACGCCAATGATTCCCCCAGCCAACCCTAGGCTCATATGCCGGGCAGTGGCCAGAGACGACTGTAGGGTAAAAATATGAGTATGGAACCTGTGAACAGCGACGTTGCAGCGGAACCGGAAAAAGCTCCCGATGCCGCGGAGTCGCCCGCCGCCGCAACGCTGGGGCAGCTCATGCTGGCCGTGGAGGAGCTCTGGCCGGAGTCGCTGGCAGAGTCATGGGACGAGGTGGGCCTCGTGGCCGGCCATCCGTCCGCTGAAGTCACGCGCGTCATGTTCGCCGTGGATCCCACCATTGAGGTTATCGACGAGGCCATCGAATGGGGCGCGGAGCTGCTCATCACCCATCACCCGCTGCTCCTCAAGGGCGTCACCTCGGTTGCCGCCAACACCCCCAAAGGCCGGGCAGTGCACCGCCTGATCGAATCCGGTACGGCGCTCCTGACGGTCCACACCAACGGCGACTCAGCGGTGGGGGGCGTTTCCGACGTCCTGGCCGACGCCCTTGGCCTGGAGAACGTGTCTCCGCTGACCCCTGCAGCGGACGGCCTGCCCGAGGAAGGCATTGGGCGGGTTGGGGACCTCAGCGAGTCGATGACCCTGGGCGACTTCGCCGCCCGGGTTTTCGGCATCCTTCCCGCGGTGGCGGGCGGCGTGCGGGTGTCCGGGGACAAGGACGGGCTGGTGCAAAGGGTCGCCGTGTGCGGCGGGGCCGGGGACTCCCTCTTTGGCGAGGTCCGGGCCAGCAACGCCGACCTGTACGTCACCGCGGACCTCCGCCACCATCCGGCGTCGGAGGCCAGGGAAGCTGCCGTCAATGACCGCCCGTACCTGATCGATGTTTCGCACTTCGCCAGCGAATGGCTGTGGCTCCCGGCTGCCGCCGAGGCGCTGGGCAACGTGCTCGGAGACCAGGGCCTCGACGTCGAAATACGGGTCAGCACCACCAACAGCGATCCGTGGGACTTCATACTGACTCCCGGCTAAGCCTGGCGCGCGAGGGGCCCCCGGGTGAGCGTAGCGAGGCTGGGGAGCGCGTTAGGCGCTAGAGTCTAGAAAACCCCACAGGGGTGCCGGCCAGGGGCCGGATGGGATCAAGCGGAGGTAAACGTGGCCAAGGCAGCACCGGCGGAACAATTAAAGTTGCTCGAGCTACAGGGCCTGGACGCCCGGCTGAAGTCACTGTCGAACCGCCGCCGCAGCCTTGAGACCGATCCCCGGATCACCGATCTTGAAGCGGCACTCAGCGTTGCCAACGGGGAACTGGGCGCCGCGAAACTCGCGGTCCATGACGCCGAAGCGGAACTGAAGCGGGCCGAGGCAGATGTGGAGCAGGTGGCTACCCGGATCGAACGGGACGAGGCCAGGCTCAACAGCGGCACCGGCCTGTCCAAGGACCTCGTCGCCCTGCAGAAGGACATTGCCTCGCTTAACAAGCGCCGGTCAGACCTGGAGGATGTTGAACTGGAGGTCATGGAGCGGCTGGACGGACTGCGTGCGCGGCAGGCGGCGCAGCAGAGCATTGTGGACGACATTCAGGGCTCGTTCGGCGGGATCCGGGCCGAGCTCGACGCTGCTCTGGCCGAGGTCGCCGCCGAGGAGACCGAAGTGGCCGGCAGACGGGCGGCCTTTGCAGCGGGGCTGGACGCCGGGATGCTTGCCGTCTACGAGAAGACGCTGGCCCGGCGCGGAGTGGGTGCGGCGCGGCTCTTCCACGGCACGTCCGAAGGTTCCGGCATGCAGTTGAGCCCCGGTGACCTGGCGGAGATCAAGGCTGCATCCGAGGACGACATCGTGTTCTGCCCTGACTCCGGCTGCATCCTGGTGCGCTCCGCCGAGTGGGTCTGACCCTGAATCAGCGCAGGTCTACCCCGGCAGGATGACGTTCAGGGCGTGGGCCTTGCGCGCCGTGCCCGGAATGAGTTCGGCCTGCCACTTTTCGGCCGCGGCTTTCTGCACCTGCTCCGGGGTCTGCGGGGCCTTTCCCCGCCGCGTCAGCAGGTGCCGGGCAAGTTCGCCCCGCGTGTGCTTGGCGAAGTGGCTGACCACCTTCCGCTCGCCGTTCACTTCCGTGAACACATTGACCGTCACGGTGTCTGCCGGCGGCGGAGTCCAGGCGGCAGCGTAGGTGCTGGACCGGCAATCGACCAGAAGCTGGCCGGCGGCAGTTTCGCCGAGGGCGTCGGTCAGCTGCGGTTTCCAGAATGAGGCAAGGCGTCCGACGTCGGGCAGTGCCGTTGACATGGATAGCCGGTAGGCGGGCACGGAGTCGGCGAACCGGATGGCGCCCCACAACGCGGAGATGACCAGCACCGATTCATCAGCCCGCCGCCGCTGCGCCGGCGTCATCGACCTGTAGCCGAGGGCGTCGTACAGGACGCCCGAATACACCTGGTGAGCCGGCGCCGCCGGTTCGGCGTGGAGCCGGGTGTTGCGTTCGACGTCGTCCTTCAGGGAAGCTCCGACGCCCAGCAGGGCGAGGGCGTCCTGGTGTGCACTGACTGTCCCCAGGGCGTCGAGCACCTTGGCCCGGTAGGAGTTCAGCACAGGGAAACTCAACGAGGCCCAGTCCATGGCGTCACCGCGGACGGGCGGAGTCTTGCCCTCGGACGGGGGGAGCAGAATCAGCACCGTACGATCTTACCGGCCAGGTGCGGGCGAACCAGTTGACGTACTCGGATGCAGTCGCGGTGCATTCGTTCAGTCGAGGGAACGGCCCAGGAAGTCCAGCACGTCCGGCAGGACTGACCGCCAGTACAAGGCGTCGTGGCCGCCGGGCTGAAAGCCTCCCTCCACCCGGCCGGGAAGTCCCGCACGGTACTGGCGCACCACGGGGGCCAGTTCATCCTCACTGCCGCAGTCGATCCTTTTGGGAATCGCTGCAAGCCTCGGCCGGAGCGCGAAAACGTTATTCGCCGCGAAGTCGGCCGGGCCGTCGAAGGCGCCGTACATCCCCTCCCCGTAGCTGGGCCAGATGGCCGGGCTCATGGCCGCAACGGCGCGAAGTCCGGACACCCTGCCCCGCGACGCCAGGAGCAGCGCACCGAACCCTCCCATCGACGTGCCGAAGATGCCAACCCTTCCGAGGTCGAGCCCCTGATCGCCCAGGAACGGAAGGAACTCCTGCACCAGCATCGACTGCGTGTCGCTGCCGTCGGCGCGGGCATGCCACCAGGAGTCGCCGCCGTCCACCGCGGCAACTGCAAAGGGCGGCCCGCCGTCGTCCAAGTGGCGCTGTATCGCCCGGTCAGCCTCAAGGTCGCGCAACAGCATCTCGCTGCTGCCGCCCAGCCCGTGCAGGAAGATCGCCACCGGCAGCAACTGGTTTGCGTGCTCCGGAAGCGGCACCGCCAGTGACCAATGCGTGGTGACAGCCAGGCGGAAGCGGGAAACAAATGCGCCTGTCCGGGTCGACACTGTGGAAGGCGACACTGTAGACGGGGGAGCCGGCGGGATGGCCGCCGTCGTCGTTCCCGCCGAGTCGGGCACGGGGCTGGTCGCTGTGGGGCCGGGAACCGGGGGAGGCGTCGCCGTGCAGGCGGATGCCGCGGCTGCGGTCAACCCGGCAGCGACGGCTGCCAGTTGCAGCATGCGCCGCCGTGGAAAGGACGACTCGTCCATTTCCCGATCTTAGACCCCGGAACCGGCGCGTGTCCGGGCGTGCGGGAAAGCCCGTAAACTGGACTGCGGATGGGTTGACCAGGCGGCCGCGCGCCACGCAAGTGGCTCGAGGAACGTCCGGGCTCCACAGGGCAGGGTGGTGGGTAACGCCCACTCGGGGTAACCCGCAGGCCAGTGCCACAGAAAACAGACCGCCTGCGTCGCGCCGATTTGAAAGCGGCACGAAGCAGGTAAGGGTGAAACGGCGGTGTAAGAGACCACCAGCTTCCCGGGTGACCGGGAAGGCTAGGTAAACCCCACCCGGAGCAAGGCCAGACAGGACACGTTTGAGGGCTGCCCGCCCGAGTGTCCGGGTAGGCCGCTGGAGGGCGTCGGCAACGGCGTTCGTAGATGGATGGCCGCTACTCCCGTGCCGGCAACGGCCCGGGAGCACAGAACCCGGCGTATCGGTCAACCCATCCACTTTTTGACCGGGTTTTCTTGACCGGGCGACAGGCATCACACCCGGTGTGAGTGATTTCACGGACGCCCGGACCTTTCGGGACCCGGGGCCCACCTAGAATGGATAGTGAACGTAGAAGTTCCTCCGCCGGATCTGCGTTCGCAGCCGGCGGTTTTTCTTTGCACGTCCAACGGCATCCGGGGTGGACCGAAACCCTGCCGGTGCCAGCATGCCCTGGATAACTTCCAGTGGCCGCCATCCGGTTTACGAGGACGTAGCCGGTTGAACCAAGGAAGGTAGTTCTGTGAGCCAGACGTCAGATTCTTGTCTTGATACGTGGATGAGCCGAGAGGCGCTCGCCGAGGCCATGATCCCGGTTATCGGCCGGCTGTACCGTGAAAACAACGTGGTTACCTCCATCCACGGCCGCAGCCTGATCAACAAGTCCACCATGAACATCCTGAAGGCGCACCGCTTCGCGCGCCGGATGAGCAAGGACGAGCTGCTCCTGGAGGAGACCGCGCCGCTGCTGAACACGCTGGCACAGCTGGACCTGGGTGCCGCTGCCATCGACATCGCCCGGCTGAACCAGAAGTTCAAGTCCGACGGCGGCGACCTGACTCTGGAGGAATTCCTCCGCGCCGAACTTGCCGAGATCGTGGGCAAGCGCGGCGGCGACGACCGCACCAGCACCGACGTCGTGCTGTACGGCTTCGGCCGGATCGGCCGGCTCCTGGCACGCCTTCTCATCGAAAAGGCCGGCGGCGGCCACGGCCTGCGCCTGCGCGCCATTGTGGTCCGGCGCGGCTCGGACAACGACCTGAGCAAGCGCGCCAGCCTGCTGCGCCGCGACTCCGTCCACGGTTCCTTCGAAGGAACCATCCGGGTGGACACCGACGCCAACACCATCACGGCCAACGGCGTCCGGATCCAGGTCATCTACTCGGACAATCCCGCCACCATCGACTACACGTCCTACGGCATCAACAATGCCCTGGTGGTGGACAACACCGGCCGCTGGCGCGACGCCGAGGGACTGTCCCAGCACCTGCTGAGCAAGGGTGTGGCCCGTGTCCTTCTGACCGCACCGGGCAAGGGTGACCTGAAGAACATCGTGCACGGAATCAACCACCGCGCCATCACCGAGGCGGACCGGATCGTGTCGGCAGCCTCCTGCACCACCAACGCCATCACCCCGGTGCTGAAGGCCCTCAACGACAAGTACGGCGTGATCCACGGCCACGTCGAAACGGTCCACTCGTTCACGAACGACCAGAACCTGATCGACAACTTCCACAAGGGCGACCGCCGCGGACGCTCAGCCGCGCTGAACATGGTGATCACCGAGACGGGCGCCGCCAAGGCCGTGGCCAAGGCGCTGCCCGAACTGCTGGGTAAGCTCACCGGCAGCTCCATCCGGGTTCCCACCCCGGATGTTTCCCTGGCCATCCTGAACCTCAGCCTGGAAAAGGGAACCACCAAGGACGAGGTCAACGACTACCTGCGTGAGATGTCGCTGCACTCGGACCTGCGCAAGCAGATCGACTACATCGACTCCCCGGAAGTCGTCTCCACCGACTTCGTCGGCTCCCGCCGGGCCGGCATCGTGGACGGCCTCGCCACCATCGCCAACGACAAGAACCTGGTTGTCTACGTCTGGTACGACAACGAGTTTGGCTACAGCTGCCAGGTGGTCCGTGTCATGGAAGAGATGGCCGGGGTCAACCCGCCGGCCTTCCCAGTCAAGGACTCGGAAAAGGACGCCGCCCCGCTCCTGGCCGTGGCAGCCTCCGCCTAACCGGTACCTTTCGTCAGCCCCGTCAGCACAGTGGTGCCGGCGGGGCTGACCCATTCACGGGAAGTTCCCGGGCAATTCTCTGGAATCGGCCGGTAATCGGGGACAAACTTGTGTCATGGAACAGAACCCGACCATCGAGCATGAGACAACCCTGGAACATGCCCTTGATGTTGCAAAGGCCAACCAGAAAGAAGCCCAAAGACTTCTGGACGAGGCTCGCGCTTCACATGCGGCAGGGGACATCCGCGACGACAGGGTGGCCCAGCTGGAGCGCCTCCTTGATCTCGCCAACACCGACCTCCATCGGGTCATGCGGGAGCAGTAGGCAACCCGCCCTCCACAGGACACCCCTCCTCAACACTGTGGATACCCGCACAGCCACGGGTGGTTTCGCCTAGGCTCCTGGGTGTGAACCGAGATCCTGCCCGGAATCAGCATCGCCCTTGGGGTGCCACCGTGCCCTCGGGCGGCCCTGTGAGTAGCAGCTGGGCCACCTACCGGCGTGCGCGCCGACGCTCCCGGGAGGCCTGGGTGCTGCTCGGTGCCGTCGCCGCTTCGCTGGTGGCTGCCACCCTATGGTTTTTTATTGCAGGCCAGTACATCGTCGCGGAGCCTGCCGTGTCCGGACCCAGCGAGGCGCCGGTGTTCGATGTTGCCTGGATGAAGCCCGTGACGCCCCCGCACCCGGTGCCCAGTGGCGGTGCAGCCGCTGCGCTGGAAACCCTGGCGGTGAAGGGCAGGGCGTCTGGGAGCCACTATGACCGGTCAGCTTTCGGCCAAGCGTGGCAGGACGCCGACCACAACGGCTGCGACACCCGCAACGACATCCTGCGCCGGGACCTTCGCGACGTTTCGTTCAGCAAGGGATCCAAGTGCAGGGTTGCGTCCGGCAGCATGCAGGAACCGTATGTAGGGCAGGTAGTCAGGTTCGTCCGCGGCGCAGACTCCAGTAAGGACGTGCAGATTGACCACGTCGTGGCGCTGGGCGACGCCTGGCAAAAGGGGGCCCAGCGGCTGACAGCGAAGGAGCGGCAGAACCTGGCCAACGATCCGCTGAACCTCATCGCCGCGGACGGTGACGCCAACCAGGAGAAAAGTGCGTCGGATGCCGCCACCTGGCTGCCGAAGAACAAGGCTCTCCGATGCCACTACGTGGCACGCCAGATCTCGGTGAAAGCAGCGTATGGACTCTGGATCACACAGCCGGAGAAGGATGCCATGGCCCGCGTACTGGGTTCATGCCCCCAACAGCAGACCGTGGTGCCACGGTAAGGCTGGAGGTCAAAGAGGTGGGGGTATCAGTGGCCGAACGGGTCAGGATCCACACCGGGCATCCAGGTCAGGCCCGGGACACCCCAGCCGCTCTTCTTGGCTTGTTTCATCGCCTTCCGCGAATATCTGTCGATGAGGCGGTTGACGTACAGCTTGCCATCCAGGTGGTCGTACTCGTGCTGGATGATCCGGGCAAACCAGCCCGTAGCTTCGAAGTCCACCGGCTCGCCGTGCCCGTCAAAGCCCTGGACGCGCACCCAGTCGGCGCGCTTGAGTGGATACTGCTCGCCCGGGAAGGACAGGCAGCCCTCAACTTCCTCGTCCGGATCGGGCAGCGCGCCGGATACCTTGGAGAGGGTCAGTACGGGGTTCACCACCGCGCCTGCCGGGGGAGCGCCGTCCTCGTTCTCGTACTTGTACACGAAGATCCGCTTGCCGACGCCGACCTGGGGCGCGGCCAACCCAACGCCGTTCGCCTTGTCGTTGGTTTCGAACATGTCGGCAATCAGCTGGCGAAGCCCGTCGTCGAACTTCTCCACTTCAGCAGCCCGGCGGTGCAGCACCGGCTCGCCCCAGATCGTGATGGGCAGAACGGTCATGGCAGCGGATTCCTTCGGCGCTTTGCCGGACAGGAGCCGGCAGGGGTGGAAAACAAACAAAGGCCGCACCGGATAACCGGTACGGCCTTTGTTGCTGGCCGGCAATGAACTGCCGTCCTCGGTGAGGGTGAGCGACGGGGGTTGAACCCGCGACCTCCTGGACCACAACCAGGCGCTCTGCCAACTGAGCTACGCCCACCATGTGCCCTGCAGACTATCCGGTGTCCCGGCCGTCCGAAAAGGCAACGACAAATAGCTTACCTGCTGTTGGGGGATGCTTTTGCCATTTTTGGCTGTTTTGGCAAAATTTCCTTCAAACGTGGCGCAGATTACTTTCCCGGCTGCTGCGCTGCGGGCGGCGGAACGCTTTCAGAAGCCCGCTGCTCAACGGCTGAGGGCGACGCCGCGATGCGCTGGGAGATCTTCTGGGCCGTGGCGCTGTCCGGCCCGGGAGCGGAAACGAAGACGGCTTCCCGGTAATATCGCAGCTCGTCTATCGAATCCTTGATATCCCCCAGGGCCCGGTGGCCGCCGAGCTTGGCCGGGGCCTGGAAGTAGGCACGCGCATACCAGCGCCGGGCCAGTTCCTTGATGGTGCTGACGTCGATGATGCGGTAGTGCAGATGTTCCACCACGGAGGGCATATCCCTGGCGAGGAAGACCCGGTCCGTCCCAACAGAGTTGCCGGCCAGCGGCGCCTTGCGGGGGTCCGGCACCCACTTGCGGATGTAGTCGAGTACGAGGGTCTCGGCCTCGGCCATCGTCCTCCCCGCCGGAAGCTCGTTCAGCAGTCCCGACCGGGTGTGCATGTCCCGGACGAAGTCGTTCATCTGCGCGAGGGCGGCGTCGTCCGGCTTGATCACCACGTCCACCCCGTCTCCGAGGATGTTGAGTTCGGAGTCGGTCACCAGGGCCGCCACCTCGATCAGGGCGTCGTTGACGCTGTCGAGGCCGGTCATTTCGCAGTCGATCCAGACGATGCGTTCGTTAGTAATAGGCACCCGTTCAGCCTACCGTTTAGCCGCGCGCAAGCCTTGGAGAGGCGCTCCGATGCTAATATTTCGGGTACGTGGCAACGCCTTATTGCGGCGGCCACGAGCCCGGCGCCGCTCAATTCGACTGGCCGCTCAGCTTGGCTGCACATGGGGCAGCACGCCCAAAGAAACATGCCTAAAAATAGGCGCAGAAGAGATTGGACGATCCTGAGATGACGGCGCCTGTGCCTGCGATAGGGGAAACGGCCACCGGCACTTCCACGGACCCGGCCCGGCCGGAAGTGGATAACCCACGTTCGCCGATACTCTCCGGCTTTATCGGTTCCATGTTCCTGCTCATCGGCTCGCTTGGCGTGGGCTGGCTGGCGCCCGTCTCCGAACTGCGGCGGATGCCGCTGTTCATCTGGATGCGCACCGAGGCGTTCGGCGTCGGGCTGTCCATAGTGCTGCTCGCGGTGGGCGGAATGCTGCTGGTCCGGGCGTGGCTCAGGCTTGGCCAGCACGTCCACGTATGGGGCCGGGAGGCCCGCAAGGCCACGCTACAGGCGATCCTCGCGTGGGGCCTTCCCATGATGTTCACGGTACCGCTGTTCAGCCGGGACGTTTACGCCTACATTGGCCAGGGCAGGCTGATGGTGGAAGGCTTCAACCCGTACGAGAACGGGATCTCGGCGCTGTCGAACTACTTCCAGCTGGGCGCGGACAAGATGTGGACCGAGGCCCCGGTTCCCTACGGCCAGGTGTTTTTGTGGATCGAGCAGTTCGTGGTCTGGTCTACCAACGTGCAGCCGGAAGCCAGCATCATGCTGTTCCGTCTCGCCGCCGTTGTGGGCGTGGTGCTGTGCATCGTCTACGTCCCCAAGCTCGCCGAGCTGCACGGGGTCAATCCGCACCGGGCCCTGTGGCTGACGGCGGCGAACCCGCTCTTCCTGACCAACTTCATCGCCAGCGTCCACAACGATTCGCTTATGATCGGGCTCGCCCTCGCGGGCCTCTACTACTGCGCGACGCGGCGCGTCATCCTCGGCATTATTCTCGTGACTGCCTCCATCGCGGTGAAGCCGATCACCGTGGTGTTCCTTCCGTTCATCGGCCTGCTCTGGGCGGGCAAGGGGGCCAGCTGGCCGAGGAAGTTTGTGTTCTGGGGCCTGACGGCCGGAATCAGCTTTGCCCTGCTCTACCTGATGAGCCTTGTGAACGGTTTCGGATTCGGCTGGATCAACGGTCTCTCGGCGCCCGGCAGCGTCTGGATCTGGTACGCCCCCGTGGGTCTGCTTGGCCTGGTGGTGGCGTCCATCGCCAACGCCTTCAGCCTGGACGGCTGGGGGCTCGCCAAATGGGTTTACGACGCCGGCAAGCTTCTTGCCGTGGGCATCGTCGCCTGGCAGATTTTCAGGGGGGACCATGACCGCCTCATGCGCCGCCTGACCCTCGCCTTCGCGGCAGTTGTGGTGCTGGCGCCCATGATCCAGTCCTGGTATGTGGTGTGGCTGATCCCCCTGTTCGCCGTCACGGGCATCCGCGACGACTGGCAGGTCAAGGCCCTCTACTTCATCGTTTCCTTCTTCATGGTCTACGCCATCTCCGACCAGCTGGAAGTCTTCCCCTACCTGCAGACCGATGACCTGGGCCTGGCCCTGGCGCTGGCCCGGAACGCGGCCGCGATCATCGCCCTGCTGTTTGCGCTGTACCTGATCTTCCTCGACCGCAGCACCAAGCTGCTGTTCAGCAAGGCGGAGCAGCCCGTCACGACGCGCCCAATCATCTGACCTGCTGGTTTTTGAGGGCTTCCCTGCACGAGAGCGGGCTGAGGGACGGGCCGTTCCGGGTCACGAACTCCAGGACCCATTCAGGGTCGGTTTTGGCGTACTCACGCAACGCCCACCCAATGGCTTTTCGGATAAAGAATTCCTTGTCGGCCATGTTCGCCTCGATGACGTCAGTGAGCAGCCCGGTATCCGTCTGGAACTTTGCTGCCAGCTGGGCCGTGATGGACGCCCGCCGGATCCAGAAGTCCTGGTCGACGCGCCACTGCAGCAGGACACAGGTAAGTTCCTCCCGGCGGGCCTGGAGCAGTGCGCCGATCCGGTGGGCCACCCCGTCCACATAGTCCCACGATGAGCCCGTTCGGATGATCTCCTCATACACCGGGAGCATCAGAGGGTCTCCGGCCACACTCCGCAGTCCGGTCAGGTCGATCGCCGCGTAACGTTCCTCGCGGTAACGGGCTTCACGCCAGAGGGCAAGCACCGTTGACCGCAGGTCGTCGGCGGATTCGAAGGGATGGGCGGCGGCCACGGCCTTGGTTGTCTTGCGCACATCCGGCACGCGGACGCCGAGGGATGGCGTTGGGGACTTCATGTACGCCTGCGCCGCGGCGCCGCGGACGGGGTCTGCAGCCGCCTGCAGTTCGGAGCGGATCAACGCCAGCACCGCTTCGTTTGCCATGCTGCCAAGATAGCCGGTGATCCTAACCCCGCCCTGAGGCGGAGTTTCTGCTATCGCACCCGCAGCCGCACCACCGCACGCCCGGGAACAGCGTCACTCACGACCTCAAACCCGGCGGCCAGGAACAGCCCGAGCGTGCCCTGGTAGAGGTCCGGCGGCCCGGCCTTCGGCCGTTGCGCGGGATCCACCGGATATCCCTCGACGACGGCGGCCCCGTTGGCGCGTGCGTGGTCGACGGCGGCGGTCAGCAGGGCAGCGGCCACGCCGCTGCGCCGGTGCCCGGGGGAGACAACGAAACAGCTCACCGACCAGACGCTCTCCCCGTCTCCGTCCCGGTCGCTGTCGCCGTCGTCGGCGACGGCGCGGCCGGCCGCCCTGAACACCTGCGAACGGAGAATCCGCGGGTAGCGCCCGCGCGGCTCCACGGCGCACCAGCCGACGGCGGAACCGGCGCGGTACGCCAGAACGCCCGGCGCCGGCCTGCCGCCGTCGAACTTGTCCTTCAGCTGGGCCTTGCGGTCACCGGTCGGCGTGGCCGCAAAATCGGCCCTCGGGAGGGCAAAGAACCGGCACCAGCAGCGTGCTGGTTCGCCCCGGACACCGAACAGCTGTTCGACGGCGGGCCACTCGGCGGCCGCGGTGGTGATGCCGTCCGCTGCCTCCTGCGAAGAATCTGTCATGGCCGCCTTCCCTTGCCGCAGGGCTATCTTGCCGCAGGACTACGAAGCGGCTTCGCCGGCCGGCTCGGTGCTGCGGCGCAGCGTCACTTCGCCGGTGACCGCGACGGCTGCCGGCTGGCCGGAACCGGCGCCGGGAACTGCCAGCCTGCCGATCTCCTCCAGGGGCAGCCGGACGGTGGAGAGCGCCGGCCGGAAGTCGCGCAGCGTTTCGATGTCGTCAAACCCGGCGACGGCGGCGTCACGAGGGATGCGCAGGCCTTTGGAGCGCAGTGCGGCGGTGACCCCGATCGCCATGACGTCGTTGACGGCGAAGATACAAAGCCGGGGCCGTCCGGCTCCTTCAGGACCTTCGCCGCCGTTTCCGCCGTGCGGGTCGATGCGGGCGGCGAGCTCCAGGCCGGCGTCGTATCCGCCCGTGCGGTCGAATCCGGTATGCAGAACGTCTGCCGGCGGCAGCCCTGCGTCCGTGAGGCCGCGCTGGAAGCCGCGCACCCGGTCGTCGGAGGTCAGGAGGCCCTCCGGGCCGGCGATGATCACGAACGCTCCGGAGTGTGTGGCGGCCAGTGACCGGGCGAGTTCGGCGGCGAGTTCCTCGTTGGGAACCTCAACCACCTGGTAGCCCTCGTCGGATTCGGCGCCGACCACGGCATGGCCCACTACACCCACCCGCCCGCCGTTGCGGCAGTAGCGGTCAAGCTCCGCGGCCAGTTCGGCATTGCCCTGCTTGTCGGCCGTCCGCGCAGAGCGCGAGCCCGCTATCACTATCGAATCCGCCCGGCGTGCGGCAAAGGCCGCCACAGCCGCGCGCTCATCAGCGGGGCTGCCCGCGGTGGTGGCCAGCAGCACCATTTTGTTCTGGTGCCGGGCCGCGGTCTGGACACCGCGGGCGATGGCCGAGAAGTAGGGGTCCGCAATGTCGTGCACGATGAGGCCGATCAGGCCGGAGCTCGATTTCGCGAGGCCCTGCGCCTGGGCGTTGGGGATGTAGCCCAGGGAGTCCGCGGCTTTCCGGACGCGTTCCGCGATGTCAGGTCCGGGTGTCCTGGCCGAACCGTTCAGGACACGGCTGGCGGTGGCAGGGGAGACTCCGGCCAGGCGGGCTACTTCGGTCAGCGTGCTTGCAGCCACAGGCGCAACTCCTCTTTCAACGGCCCCAGCCTCGGGAAAACTCGGCTGATGCTCACATTATCGCAGCTGCAGAAATCTTCGGAAAGCGCTTGCCAGATCGGCTCGGCGTTCTGCACTATAGAAGCAGCGGGAACGCGCTTTCCCGATATCAATCCACTTACCACTGAATGAGGACTCATGGGCTTCGAAACAAAGACGATCCGCATCGCCATGAACGGCATCACCGGCCGGATGGGGTATCGCCAGCACCTCCTGCGCTCCATCGTTCCGATCCGCGACGCCGGCGGTTTCACCCTGGAGGACGGCACCAGGGTCCAGGTCGAGCCGATCCTCGTCGGCCGCAATGAAGCGAAAATCCGCGAGCTCGCCGAGCTGCACAAGATTTCGGAGTGGACCACAGACCTCGACGGCGTGATCAACGATCCCACTGTCGACGTCGTCTTCGACGCCTCCATGACCAGCCTCCGGGCCGCAACGCTGAAGAAGGCCATGCAGGCCGGCAAACACATCTTCACCGAAAAGCCGACGGCGGAAACGCTCGAGGAGGCCATCGAACTGGCCCGCATCGGCAAGGACGCCGGGGTCACCGCTGGCGTGGTGCACGACAAGCTCTACCTCCCCGGTCTGGTCAAGCTGCGCCGCCTCGTGGACGAAGGGTTCTTCGGCCGGATCCTCTCCCTCCGCGGCGAGTTCGGCTACTGGGTCTTCGAAGGCGACGTGCAGACGGCACAGCGCCCGTCGTGGAACTACCGCAAGGAAGACGGCGGGGGAATGACGACGGACATGTTCTGCCACTGGAACTACGTCCTCGAAGGCATCATCGGCAAGGTCAGGAGCGTCAACGCCAAGACCGCCACCCACATCCCCACGCGGTGGGACGAGGCCGGCAAGGAGTACAAGGCAACGGCCGACGACGCCTCATACGGCATCTTCGAGCTGGTTACCCCCGGCGGGGACAATGTCATCGGCCAGATCAACTCCTCGTGGGCCGTCCGGGTCTACCGCGACGAGCTGGTCGAATTCCAGATCGACGGTACCCACGGGTCCGCCGTCGCAGGGCTGAACAAGTGCGTCGCGCAGCAGCGGGCCCACACCCCGAAGCCGGTCTGGAACCCGGACCTTCCGGTCACCGAATCCTTCCGCAGCCAGTGGCAGGAAGTCCCGGCCAATGCCGAACTGGACAACGGCTTCAAGCTGCAGTGGGAAGAGTTCCTGCGTGACGTCGTCGCCGGCCGCGAGCACCGCTTTGGGCTGCTCTCCGCCGCCCGCGGCGTGCAGCTCGCCGAACTCGGCCTGCAGTCCAGCGACGAACGCCGCACCATCGACATCCCGGAGATCACGCTCTAATGACTTCACTGATCCTGCCCACATCCGACGGCGGAACCCGGGAATACCGGCTCCGCTCCGCCACCACCTGGACCAAGCCGACAGCGCCGCTGACATCGCGCCGTGCCTACGCGGCTGCCCACGTCATCCCCGAGGTCACCGCCGACAACACCCCGGGTGCACCGGCCCGGCTGGACTGGGAGGCCACCCTGGCCTACCGGCACGAGCTGTGGTCCTACGGGCTCGGCGTTGCCGATGCGATGGACACCGCCCAGCGCGGCATGGGCCTGGACTGGGCCGCCACGCAGCAGCTGATCAAGCGCACCGGGGCGGAGGCAGCCTCCGTGGTCTCCGCCGGCGGGACGGCCACCGCCGGTATGACGGTCCGCGACCTCGTGGCCTGCGGCGCCGGCACCGACCAGCTGGACCTCGCCACGCTGCCATCCGGAGAGGCCGGGCTGCAGGCAGTCCTGTCCGCATACCGCGAGCAGGCCGCCGTCGTCAGTGAGGCCGGACCCAAGGTGATCCTCATGGCCTCCAGGGCGCTGGCCCAGGCGGCGTCCGGTCCCGAGGACTACCTGAAGGTCTACTCCACCCTGCTCCAGGAGGCCGGCCAGCCGGTCATCCTGCACTGGCTCGGCACCATGTTCGACCCCGCGCTGGCCGGCTACTGGGGCTCCGACGACGTCTCCGCGGCCACCGAGACGTTCCTCTCCCTCATCCGCGAGTACGCGGACAAGGTGGACGGCGTCAAAGTTTCCCTCCTGGACGCTTCGCATGAAGTCGCCCTGCGGGCCGCGCTTCCCGCGGGCGTCCGCCTCTACACAGGGGACGACTTCAACTACCCGGAACTGATCGACGGCGACGGCACCCTCCACTCCGATGCCCTGCTGGGCATCTTCGCGGCCATCTATCCGGCCGCGTCCGCGGCGCTGCAGAGCTACGACGCCGGAGACGCCGCGAAGGCGCGGGCTATCCTGGACTCCACCAGGGACCTGGGCAAGCACATCTTCAGCGCCCCCACGTTCTACTACAAGACCGGGATCGCCTTCCTGTCCTGGCTGAACGGCAAGCAGCCGGGCTTTCAGATGGTCGGCGGGCTGCACTCGGGCCGTTCAGTGGTGCACCTGGCCAAGACCTTTGAGCTGGCCGACGAAGCCGGGCTGCTGAAGGACCCTGCGCTCGCAGCGTTCCGCATGTCCGACTTCCTTCGCATCAACGGAGTGGGAGTATGAGCCTCTTTTCAGAACCGTCCCCGTTTTCGCGGCTTTCCCTCAACAGCGCCACCACTAAGAAATGGACGCTAGCCGAGGCCGTTGACGGCTGCGTGCGCGCCGGCATCCCCGCCATCGGGCCCTGGCGGGACATCGTTGCCGAGGCCGGACTGGACAAGGCGGCGAAGCTCATCAAGGACGCCGGGCTTCGGGTTTCCTCGTTGTGCCGCGGCGGGTTCCTCACGGCTCCGGACGCAGATGGGCAGGAGGCGGCGCTCGCCGACAACAGGGCCGCAATCCTGGAAGCCGTGGTGCTGGACACCCAGGAACTGTTCCTCGTGGTCGGAGGCCTGGCGCAGGGGGAGAAGGACGTCGTGGCTTCCCGCCAGCGCGTGGCTGACCGGCTCGAGGACCTCGTCCCGTTCGCCGTCGAACACGGCGTCCGGCTGGTGCTGGAACCCCTGCACCCGATGTACGCCGCTGACCGCGCCCTCATCTCGACTCTGGGGCAGGCGCTGGACCTGGCGGCTCCGTACGATGCCCGGGCGGTGGGGGTGGCCGTCGACACCTTCCATGTCTGGTGGGATCCGGAACTCAAAGTCCAGATCGAGCGGGCCGGCAGGGAGAACCGGATCGCCTCCTACCAGGTGTGCGACTTCAACCTTCCGATCGCCGCGGACGCGCTGCTTTCCCGCGGCATGATGGGCGACGGTGTGATTGACTTCGCCACGATCGGCAGCTGGGTCCGGGATGCAGGCTACACCGGCGACATCGAAGTGGAGATCTTCAACCAGGATATTTGGGACGCGGACGGCGACGACGTCCTGGCGAGGATGAAGGACCGCTACGCGGAACTGGTGCAGCCCTTCGCCTAGGCCTGTGCCTTACCTCGGCGGCCGTCCGCGGGTAGGGTGGCGCCAGGAGGGGAAGCCATGGACAAACAATTCAGGGACGCCGAAGCGAGCATTGTTGTCCCCGCACAACCGGAGCGCGTGTGGAAGGCGCTGACGGATCCGGCCGATGTCAAGGAATACTTTCTCGGCACTCGCGTCACCTCGACCTGGCGGGTGGGCGAACCCGTGACATTCGAGGGGGAGTGGCAGGGCAAGACGTACCGGGACACCGGGACCGTGCTGGAGGTCCGGCCCAACGAGCTACTGCGCATCACCCACTACAGCCCCTTGTCGGGACTGCCCGACGAGCCGGAGAACTACCACACCGTTGACTACGGGCTGGAGCCCGTGGCGGCGGGCACCCGCGTCACCATCATTCAGGGCAACAACAAAAGTGATGGCGAAGCCGCGGAGTCGGAAAAACTATGGGGCATGGTGCTTGGAAACCTCAAGGAGTACCTGGCGGGGTAACTGGTGCCGCGGCCCTGACCGCGTTCGGCTTTACCGCTTTCGGGTGGACACCCGGCGCCGGTGGGCAGCAGCGCGAAGCTGGATGATCCGGGCTGCGCCGGCCATGGCCACGAGGACACCACCGCCCACTGCCGCAATGAAGAGGGACATCCCGAGCGACACCGCCCCTTCCAGGCCCAGGAACTTCACCTGGACGAGTTCCTGGTTCTGCAGGATGAAGATGATCAGGAGCACCAGTACCACCAGGGCCGAGGCCACCGCCGCCCAGATCATCCCGGCGCGGGTCACGCGCCGTTCGGGCTCGGGCATGCCCGGCTGCGGTGACGTTGTTCCGTCGTAGCCTGGGATGGCGGCCGTGCCGGGATGGCGCCCTGCCGCGCCGGTATTCGTGGCCGCGACCGTCGGGGTTGGTTCACTGGGCGCCGCGGCGCCCGGCTGGGCGGCCGCCGGGCCCGCGGGCCCTGGCGTTTCCGGATCGGTGGGGTATCCGCCCGGCTGGCTCTGCTGCATGCGGGTGTTCCTTCCTCGACGGTAGGTGCAGGTTGGACCGGCCTGTACATGACGCCGGCGCCCAGTCCGATCATAGGCACAGTTCGGGCATATTAGTAAGCATGCTTTGCATATTTTCACTGGGCAAAGAAAAACACCCCGGTCCGAAGACCGGGGTGTCACCGATGCCCGGCGCACCCGTCACGGATGTCCCGACTCATCACAACGCGCCCCAGGAGGGAATCGAACCCCCGACCGGCGGATTAGAAGGCCGCTGCTCTATCCCCTGAGCTACTGGGGCAATGGCTGGCCGACACATTGCTGGCGCGTAAAAAGTCTACATTGAGTTGCGCGCCGCCAGCGTCAGGCGCCGGCTGTTTCACTCTCCCGTCACAGGCCGCGCGCTCCGGTTTTCCACATACGGAACATCGGCCCTCGCTGTCCCCCTGCTGCCGGTTGATGCTTGGAATGCCTGCTAGGGCACGACCATTCGAGACAGGACACCAAGATGACCGACACCATTACTGTCCGCGGCTTCGTTGCCACGGAGATCCGCAGCTCCACCACTCCCGGGGGCGTTCCCACCGCCTCGTTCCGCCTCGGTTCCGCTGAACGGCGGTACGACCGCACCGCCAACGCCTGGGTGGACGGCAACATTAACTGGTTCACCGTGCAGGGATACCGTCAGCTGGCCGGAAACATGGGCTGCAGCATCAAGAAGGGCCAGCGCGTCATCATCATGGGCAAGTTGAAAATGCGCAGCTGGGAGAAGGACGGCCGGATCTACCACGACGCCGAGATCGACGCCGACGCGGTGGGCCACGACCTCAAGTGGGGGACCGCCAACTTCATCCGCAACTCCGGCAACCCACAGGCCACTGACTTCGGCCCCGCGAACGGTGAGCGAAGCACTTCCGGCCCCTCAGGCGCGGGCGAGGATGGGGCCGACGAGGACCGGGAGGAAGATGACGACTCCGATGGGGACGCGGCCGCGGCAGGCATCTTCCTCGACGACACCGGCGACGAACTGCAGCTCGATCCCGAAACGGGCGAACTCACCGGAGCCGCTGCCTGAACGCCGGGTGCCGTGCGGCACCGCACCCCCTGGCGGTGCCGCATGGCAGAATGGCAGCGTGATGCGAGCGACGACACTTCAGCGGAACCATGCACTCCGCGGCAACGCCACTGGCGCCTGGGGAAACACCACGCGAGTTACCGGCCGGCTTGCACTGGCGGTGGTATTGCTGTCCGCGCTCGCCGCGTGCACGGGGTCAGGAGATCAGGCGACGGTGAGTCAGCCGGCGGCCGCCCAGGCAGCAACGGGAGCGTCAGCGCTGGCAAAGCCGTCGTCGACTTCGCCGGCGACCAATGCCCCTGCTACCGGCGCCCCCGCCGCTGCGGCGACTACGGCAGCGCTGCAGCGGACCATGACCGATGTCCTCGGAAGCGTTGTCGCAGCCAACTCCAAACCTGCTTCGGCGGACATCACAGCGGCACTCACGGCGGCAGGTGTTCCGGCGCGGAACCTCGAGGTATCCGCGGGGAGGACACCCACCGGACTCGACGTGGATTCCATGGAAGCCGCGGCAGTCCAGGGCAAAGAATGTGTGATCGGCCAGATTCGCGAAGGAAAGGTGACCGTGGCTGTGCTGCCGGTGCTATCGAACGGGAAGTGCTTCGTGGGCGCTCCGGCCTGACGCGAATGTGAGATATGCCCGCCAACCCACTAGATTTGGAACCATGGCGGAATTTATCTACACAATGACCAAGGCCCGAAAGGCTGTTGGCGAAAAACTTATTCTCGACGACGTAAGCATGTCCTTTTTCCCGGGCGCCAAGATCGGTGTTGTTGGCCCCAACGGTGCCGGTAAGTCCACCATCTTGAAAATCATGGCCGGCCTGGACACCCCCTCCAACGGCGAAGCCCGGCTGAGCCCCGGCTACACCGTGGGCATCCTGCTGCAGGAACCGCCGCTGAACGAGGAGAAGACCGTCCTGGGCAACGTCCAGGAGGGCGTTGGCGAGATCTACGGCAAGATCCAGCGCTTCAACGAGATCTCCGAAGAGATGGCCAGCCCGGACGCTGACTACGACTCGCTCCTGGAAGAGATGGGCCACCTGCAGGAAGCCATCGACTCCGCCGATGCCTGGGATCTGGACTCCCAGCTCGAGCAGGCCATGGACGCCCTCCGCTGCCCGCCGGCCGACGCGGATGTCACCCTGCTCTCCGGCGGTGAGCGCCGCCGCGTGGCGCTCTGCAAGCTGCTCCTGCAGAAGCCGGACCTGCTGCTCCTTGACGAGCCCACCAACCACCTCGACGCCGAGAGCGTGCTGTGGCTGGAACAGCACCTCTCGTCCTACGAGGGCGCAGTTCTCGCCGTCACCCACGACCGGTACTTCCTGGACCACGTCGCGGAATGGATCGCCGAAGTGGACCGCGGCCACCTGTACCCGTACGAGGGCAACTACTCCACGTACCTGGAGAAGAAGCGCGCCCGCCTGGAAATCCAGGGCAAGAAGGACGCCAAGCAGGCCAAGCGCCTCGCCGAAGAACTCGACTGGGTCCGGTCCAACGCCAAGGGCCGGCAGACCAAGTCCAAGGCGCGTCTTGCCCGCTACGAGGAAATGGCAGCCGAGGCTGACCGTACCCGGAAGCTGGACTTCGAAGAGATCCAGATTCCGCCGGGACCGCGCCTTGGCGGAGTGGTGCTGGAAGCCAAGAACCTGCAGAAGGGCTTCGACGACCGCACGCTGATCGACGGACTGTCCTTCTCCCTGCCCCGCAACGGTATCGTCGGCGTCATCGGTCCGAACGGTGTGGGCAAGTCCACGCTGTTCAAGACCATCGTTGGCCTTGAGCCCCTCGACGGCGGCGAACTGAAGATCGGCGACTCGGTCAAGATCTCCTACGCCGACCAGAGCCGCGGCGGTATCGATCCCAATAAGACCCTGTGGGAAGTTGTTTCCGACGGCCTGGACTTCATCCAGGTGGGCAATGTTGAAATGCCGTCCCGCGCCTACGTCGCGGCGTTCGGGTTCAAGGGACCGGACCAGCAGAAGAAGGCAGGCGTGCTTTCCGGCGGTGAGCGCAACCGCCTGAACCTGGCGCTGACCCTCAAGCAGGGCGGAAACCTGCTGCTGCTCGACGAACCCACTAACGACCTCGACGTCGAAACCCTCAGCAGCCTGGAAAACGCGCTGCTGGAATTCCCGGGCTGCGCCGTCGTGGTTTCCCACGACCGCTGGTTCCTGGACCGTGTGGCCACCCACATCCTCGCCTACGAAGGCGACGAGGAGAACCCGTCGAAGTGGTACTGGTTCGAAGGCAACTTCGAATCCTACGAGGAGAACAAGGTGCAGCGCCTCGGCCCCGACGCCGCCAAGCCGCACCGCGTCACGCACCGCCGCCTGACCCGCGACTAACCTGACCCGCGACTAACCTGGCCCGCGACTAATAAGTCGCGACCAATAAGGCGCGGCTCATCAAGCCGCGGTCATTAGGCGCTGGGCACGTAAAAGGCCGGCCCCGGTTGAAGAGTTCAACCCGGGGCCGGCCTTTCGTATGCCCGACTTTACGTACCTGAAATCCGTCAGGCCTTGCGAATCTGGTGCTGCAGGATCTTCGTCTGGACGGCGCCGGCCACCTTGCTCTTGATGTCCGTCGGGACCCGGACCATGCCTTCCTGCGCCACGGACGCCACGTGCACGCCCTCGCGGTTGAAGATCTTGCCGGTCGCCAGGCCCCGCGCTCCCTGGGCGCTGGGGGACTCCTGCACGTACAGCAGCCACTCGTCAACGCGCGCGGGACGGTGCCACCACATGGCGTGGTCGAGGCTCGCCACGCTCATGCCCGGCGTGATCCAGCTCAGCCCGTGCTTGCGAAGGATCGATTCGAGCAGGGTGTAGTCGCTGGCGTACGCAAGCGCAGCGCGGTGCGTGTTGGCGTCGTCCGGCATGGGGCTGAAGGTCTTCATCCACACGGCGTTGCGCGCTTCCTTCTTCCCCGTGGCCGCCACATAAAGGGCCGGATCCACGTGGCGGATGTCGAAGGGCCGCTCGTAGGCCCAGTGCCGGGCGACGGGGTGGTCGAACTTGCCCAGCAGGTCAGCCGTGCTGGGCAGGGTGTCTGGATCGGGGATGCCGGCCGGCATCTCGGACTGGTGTTCAATGCCGTCATCCCCGGCCTGGAATGAGGCGATCATGGATAGGATCGGCGTGCCGTCCTGATACGCATGTACGCGCCGTGCCGAGAACGAGCGGCCGTCCCGCAGGCGCTGGACGCCGAAGGTGATGGGCTTGTTCGCGTCACCGGGCCGGAGGAAATAGCCGTGCATGGAATGGACGGTTCGGTCCTCGTCCACGGTACGCATTCCCGCGACCAGGGACTGGGCCAGGACCTGGCCGCCGAAGACGCGCTGGTGCGGCTGGCGCTGCGACGGCCCCATGAAAATATCCTCGTCGGTGCGGGCGCCTTCCAGCTCACCGAGGTCCAGCAGTTCGAGGAGGGAGTTGGTGGGGTCATTCGTGGGCAAGGCCTGCAATCCGGCGTCCGCTTCAGTCATGGTTTGACTCTAGACGGCGCCCCGGCACCGCTCAACCGGGCCCCAGCCGGTAGTGTTCTTAACGTGTCTGATCTCCTTACCCAGTCTTTCCGCTTCGCTGACCCCCGCGACCTCTCCGATCTGAAGACCTTTGCCACCCGCGCGAAGGCCATCGATGACGGCGCCATCCGCCTGCAGGCGGCCGGAACGGTACTGGCCGCCTACGTGTGCGTGCTCCGGCCACGGATCCTGGGCGAGTCCACGCCCACCATCCTCGGCCTGCGCACCATGGGACTGGCAGAGCCGTCGGCAACTGACGTCACGGTTCCGCTGGCTGCGGTCCTGGACCGGCTGGCCCGGGCGGGGGAGAACGACGCCGACCTGCCGGTCCCGCCGTCGACCGTCACCGAATCATGGGCTGGCGTGGGCGCCCCGCGCGGGGGCTGGGAACTTGTGGACTCTGTGCCAGACGCTGAACTGCGGCAGGCCGCCGAAGCCGGCATCGCCGAGGTGGCGGAAATCGTTCCGGACAAACCCGGAGCCATGATCGTGAATAACGCCCGCGCCGCCGTCTGGGGACGCGGGCTCGAGGGGCGGCACGGGGTACCGGCAGGGGCGGCCTTCGCCGCCCTGGCCCTGGGCTTCCTGGGCGAGGGCGAACAGAAGCTCTACCGCTCCGGGCGCTGGTTCCGGCTCAGCGGAAACCGCGGCCACGTGCTGGCGCGTGCGGGTGCCGGCCTGACTTAAAGCCCCCGGCTCCAAGGCCAGGAGTGCCGCCGGCTTCAGCCCTGCGCCTCGGAAGGGCTGTTCACCATGGAGAGCGCGGCGCGTTCCATGTAGTCCCACAGCGTTCCCTCATGCAGCGGCGGCAGATCCAGGGAATCCACAGCGGTCCGCATGTGGCGGAGCCAGCGGTCCTTGGCCTCGGGTGTGACCCGGAACGGCATGTGGCGCATCCGCAGCCGCGGATGGCCGCGCTCCTCGCCGTAGGTGGTGGGGCCGCCCCAGTACTGCTCCAGGAACATCAGGAACCGCCGCTTGGCCGGCGCCAGGTCCTCTTCCGGATACATTGGGCGCAGCAGCGGATCGGTGGCCACGCCGTCGTAAAAGACGTCAATGAGCTTCACGAACGTCTCGTGGCCGCCCACGGCGTCGAAGAAGTTGTCGGTGTAACCCGGCTGGCTGAAGGGGTCGTTGCGCATCAGCGGCTTGCGGACGCCGGGCTCTGGCGGGGTGAGTGGGGAGGGGATGGTCATGGCTATTCTCCGGCCTTCTGCTGGGGTGCGTGCTCGGCATCGGCCGAGGCGTCCGTCTCGGCGGGCGGTGCGTAGTTTCCCTGTGAGCGGTTGCCGACGCGCAGGATTTCGCCGTTGCGGAGGTACCAGATGGCGCCGTTCTCGTCGCGGACGCGCGTGATCCTCAGCCCGATCGACTCCACCACACCCACCACTTCGCTGGTCTCAATGATGTCGCCGATGCCGTACTGGTCCTCAATGGTGATGAAGATGCCGGCGAGGAAGTCCCTGATGAGCTGCTGGGCGCCGAAGCCGATGGCGATACCCAGGATTCCCACGCTGGTCAGCAGCGGCGCCACGTCGACGTCGAGGTTCTTCAGCATGTAGATGGTGGTGATGACGGCGATCATCACGCCGAGGCCGCTCTTGAGGAGCGATCCGATCGTGTTGGCCCGCTGCACGCGCCGCTCATGGTCCAGGGCGCGCAGCGCCGGCGCCACCCAGCGGAAATGGGGCTTCTTGAACAGTGACGTGCCGCTCGCCACACTCTTGGTGATCCTGGCGATCAGGAAACTTGCGATCAGCCACAGGACAATGCCTGCGCCGAGGCTGATGGCCACGCCGGCCAGGTCAAGGCCGGTGGGTTCCAGTGAGGCCGAGGGCGTTGTGAACATGCTGTGCATCTGCAGGAAGGCTCCTTGCTGCTGTCCGGCGGCGGCCGGTCTCCGCGCTTACCGGGGAGACCGGCCGCTCCTTGGTCACTTTTAAGCCTAGCGGGGTCTGCCGCTGGCTAGGGACTTGCGGCTGTGGTAACGGGAGCGTGCCGTACGGGGAAATTTACGCTACGGGCAATGAAACACACCTGGTTCGCCTCATGGTGCATCTGCTCCACCAACGCAGTGTGCCCGGCATCGGCCACCGTCACCCGCGGCCGGAGCGTCACGGATTCGAACTGGCCACTGCCGTCCCGGTTCAGCCGCATCACGCCGGTGGCGTTGTCCTCATAGGACAGGACCACCACGCCATGCCTCACGGCCACGTGCAGGAAGGACAGCATGTGGCACTGCGCCAGCGCCGTCAGCAGCAGCTGCTCAGGGTTATACCGGGTGCGGTCGCCGTGGAAGGTGGGGTCGGCCGAGCCCTGCAGGACCGGCAGCCCCGGAATCTCGATGTCGTGGTCCCGGGAGTAGTCCCGGTAGGACGACGTGCCGCTTCCAAGGTTGCCGGTCCAGCGGACCGTCAGCGCATAGTGGTGTTCGTCGAGTGCCATCGGTCAGGCCCGCGCATCCACCGCACGGGCCCGCAGCGCCCGGGCCACGCCGTCGCGGTTTTCCAGCATCATCCGGCGCAGCGCAGCGCTCTCTTCCGGCAGCGACGCCAGGAACTCGTCAGTCCGGTCCACGGTGGCCTGGTTGGTCAGCTGTGCCGGATACAGTCCGACGACGATCTGCTGCGCCAGGGCATTGGTCCGTTCGGCGACGATCCCGGGAACGGCCTCGAAGTACTTCTCCGCGAACGGCTCCAGCAGCGCAGTGTCCAGCACCCGCGTGAAGCCGGCGACGGCCGAGGCCTGGATGGCGTTGGAGAGCTCGCCCTTGACCACGATCGACTCCCATGCCTCCGCCTTGGCCTCCGGGGTGGGTATGGCAGCCTTGGCCAGCGCCGCCGCGTTCTGGCCGCTGGAGGTGTTGTCCCGCTCCAGTTCCTTGTCGATCTCCGCCTGCCCCAGCCTGCCGCCCGCCACAAGGGAGGCCACGAGCTCCCAGCGGAGGTCCTGGTCCACAGTCAGCCCGGCCAGGGTGACTGAGCCGTCCAGCAGCCCGGCGATCCGGTCCAGCTGCTGCCCGCTACGGGCAAGGAGCGCGAACGACTTAGTGAACTGCAGCTGGGCGTCGGATCCGCCCGGTACGCTCGAGGCCAGCTCCCAAAGCCGGTCGACGGCGGCAACAGTGGTTGCTTCGCGGTGTTCCTCGGCAACGTAGAACGTCAGCGTGGTGGCCAGTTGCCGCAGCTGCACCAGGATCACCGAGGAATCGGACTCGGAGGAGATGTTGGCCAGGATCAGCTCGACGTAACCGCGGGCGGGGCTTTCCCCGTCCCTTGCGGCGTCCCAGGCCGAGCCCCACACCAGCGACCGCGGCAGGCTCTCCCGGAAATCCTTCAGGTGCGCCGTGGCGGTGGCCAGGGACTGCTCATCCAGCCGCACCTTGGCGTACGCGAGGTCATCGTCGTTGAGCAGGATCAGGTCCGGCCGCTTGAGTCCAGCCAGTTCCGGCACCTCGGTGCGTTCACCGTCAACGTCCAGCTCCTCGCGGTGCACCCGCTCGAGCGTGCCCTCGTCGGTGATGTCATAGAAGCCCACCGCCAGGCGGTGCGGGCGAATGGTGGGCTGCTCGGCGATCGCTGACTGCAGGATGGCGAATGACGTGATGGTGCCGTCGGCATCCACCGCCAGCTCCGGCTTGAGCGAGTTCACTCCGGCCGTTTCCAGCCACAGGCGTCCCCACTGGTCCAGATCGCGTCCGCTGGCCCTCTCCAGCTCCACCATCAGGTCGCCGAGTTCGGTGTTCCGCCAGGAATGTTTGGCAAAGTATTCACGCATGCCGGCCATGAACTGGTCCGGCCCCACCCAGGCCACAAGCTGCCGCAGCACGGAGGCGCCCTTGGCATAGGTGATGCCGTCGAAGTTCACCTCGACGTCCTGCAGGTCGTTGATTTCGGCGAAGATCGGATGGGTCGTGGGGAGCTGGTCCTGGCGGTAGGCCCACGACTTTTCCACCGAGGCGAACGTTGTCCAGGCGCTCTGGAACTTCGTGTTCTCCACCGCGGCCAGGTGGGACATGTATTCGGCGAAGGACTCGTTGAGCCAGAGGTCGTTCCACCAGCGCATGGTCACGAGGTCGCCGAACCACATGTGCGCCAACTCGTGCAGCACGGTGATGGCGCGGCGTTCCACCTGCGCCTCCGGGACCTTGCCGCGGAAGACGTAGCCTTCGAGGATGGTGACCGCTCCGGCGTTCTCCATCGCGCCGGCGTTGAACTCCGGCACAAACAACTGGTCGTACTTCTCAAACGGGTAGGGGCAGCCGAACTGGGCCTCGAAGAACTCGAATCCCTGGCGCGTGAGCTCAAAGATGTTGTCCGCGTCCAGGTACTGCATAAGGGACTTGCGGGCGAAGACGCCCAGCGGTACGACGCGGCCATCCGAACTGGTGACATCGCTGCGCACCGACTGGTACGGTCCGGCGATCAGCGCGGTGACGTACGAGGACAGGCGTGGCGTGGGCGTAAAGTCCCAGACCGAGCGGGCGCCGCCGTCGTTCCCCGGGGAAGCCGCCTCCGGCTCCGGCGTCGGGGAATTGGAGACGACGTCCCAGTGCGAGGGTGCTGTGACGCGGAACCGGAAGGTGGCTTTGAGGTCGGGCTGTTCAAAGACTGCGAACATCCGGCGCGAGTCCGGCACCTCGAACTGCGTGTACAGGTACACCTCACCGTCCACCGGGTCCACGAAGCGGTGCAGGCCTTCGCCGGTGTTCATGTAGGGGGCGTCCGCCACCACTGTGAGCTCGTTGTCCGCGGCCAGGTCCGGCAGCTTGATCCGGACGCCGTCAGACACCTCGGCTGGGTCCAGTTCGCGCCCGTTCAGCGTCACGCTGTGCACAGCGTCTGTCACGGCGTCGATGAACGTCGACGATCCCGGGGCCGCCGTGAACCTGACGGTGGTGGTGGAACCGAAGACGGTCCCGCCCCTGGTCAGGTCCAGGCTGACATCATAGGAGTCGACGGCGATCAGGGCGGCGCGCTCGCGTGCTTCGGCGCGGGTCAGGTTCATGCCTGGCAAGGTTGTGCCTCCAGAGGTTGTGGTGGCCGGACTGGCCCGGCCCGCCGGCTGCTGCGCGGTGTTCACGCACGGGGTTGCATCACTGTGAAGCCATTGTTTCATTCCGGCGCCGCTTGGCAAGTTAGCTGGCTCACTTCTGTGGCCCGTTCCCTGCGGGAGCCCTCTCCAGCCGGCGGGCGCGGGGGTAGCGTTAAGGCATGGGAAAGATCCTCGAGGCTGTGGACACCAAGGCGCTGCGGTTCGCGGCCGGCTTCCCCGTACTCCTTGCGGTAGCGTTCGCTGTCTGTGCCGTGCTGCTGCGGCCGGATCTGCCGGAACCGCTGGCGGTCATGTGGAACGCCGACGGCGGCACAGCCTTCGCGCCGTTCGCCGCCTTCGTGGGCGGCGGGGCTGCCCTGATCGTTGTCATCGGCTGGCTGGTGCTGCTGCAGGCTGTGCCGCTTTCCCGGCCCACCGTGATGCGCCGGATCCTGATGGGCGCGGGGCTGACAGTGAGCCTTTTTGTCACCACCGTGCTGGCGGCCGCTCTCGTCGGCCAGGCGGGGGAGGCAGACGCCCGGGAGTCCAGTGTGGACGTCATTGTCCTTGCTTCGGGCAGCGGTGCCGCGCTTTCCCTGGGGGTCATCATCGGCTTCGTCTTCAAGGCGGACCACCAATGGACCCCCGAGGATGATCTTGCCCTGCAACGGGCGCTGGAGCAGGAACTCGACCCGGACCTTGCCGGGGATTCCGTACGGTTCTGGGTGCACGCGCGCAGCTCCGTGTTCGTCATGATCGCCATTGCCAGCCTGTTTCCCGCTTCGCTGCTTGCCATCGTCGTGCCATGGCTGGGGGCCCTGCTGGTGGCGGCCGCCCTGGTGGGCGCCGCGTTCCTTTTCGCCAGGGTCACCGCGGACCGCAGCGGACTGCGCGTTTTCCTGGCCGGCATCCTGCGTGTCATCGATGTTCCCGCGACCGCCATCTCCGCCGCACATCCCGCGGACGTCCGGGCTGCCGACTACGGCGGCTGGGGCTACCGCAACCACGACGGAACCGCAGCGGTGCTCGTCAGCAGCGGCCCCGCCGTCGTCGTCCGCAAAACCGACGGCCACCGGCTGGCCGTAAGCGGCGGCAACCCCGACTCCGCTGCCCATCTGGCGGAGGTCCTGACTCGCGTGGCGGCGAGGGCCCGCCGCGACACGCGCCCGCCGGCGCAGGGCGACGCGGACGCGTAACGGCCTGGCAGGCACCCCGCGGCCGGAAGCACACCGAGTACTCTTGGATCTGTTGATTTGACCTGTACCAGCCCGGCTGCGCCCCGGTGCTCATGACTGAACGGAAGCTACCGTGACAACAAACCCTGTGTTCCCGCGGGTCCACATCGCCACCGACCACGCCGGCATGGAGCTGAGCGCCCACCTGGTCAAGCACCTGACGGCGAACGGCTATGACGTGGTGGATCACGGCCCCCAGGAATACGACGCCCTCGATGATTACCCGTCGTTCTGCATCAACGCGGCGCTCGCAGTGGTGGCGGACCAGGAAGCAGGAGTCCATGCGCTGGGCATCGTGCTGGGCGGATCCGGAAACGGCGAGCAGATCGCGGCCAACAAGGTTAAGGGTGTCCGCGCGGCCCTGGCTTGGAACCACGCCACCGCCACGCTGGCCCGCGAGCACAACGACGCCAACGTCGTGGCCGTCGGCGGGCGCCAGCACAGCGTTGAGGAGGCCACGTCACTGATCGAGGCCTTCCTGCAGGAGCCCTTCAGCAACGACGAGCGGCACGTGCGCCGCATTGGCAAGATCGCCACCTACGAGACCACCGGCGAGATCGTCGAATAGTGCCGGAAGGCCACTCCATACACCGGCTCGCCCGCCAGTTCGGTGACGTATTCGCCGGTGAGCGGCTGGCCGTCAGTAGCCCGCAGGGCCGTTTCGCCGCCGGTGCCGCGCTGCTGGACGGGCACACCATGGTGCATGCGTCAGCGCACGGTAAACACCTGTTCCTGCATTTCGAGCATGCACTGGTGCTGCACGTCCACCTGGGCCTCTACGGGGCCTGGGACTTCGGTGGCGACACCCAGTTCCGCGGCGCCTCCAGCATCGGCGCGCCCCGCAGGGTGGGGGAGCGGGAAGCGGCCGACGTGGCCGGCGATGCTGCTCCCGCCGGGTACGCCGGCCCGCCGGCGCCGGTGGGAGCCGTGCGGGTGCGGCTGGCAGGTAACCACGGCTGGGCCGACCTGCGCGGCGCCACCACGTGTGCGGCCATCACCGAAGCCGAGGCGGCAGCCGTGCTGGACAGGCTGGGTCCCGATCCGCTCCATAACGCCGGCGGCAGCCGGGACGATTTCGTCCGGCGCGTCCTGTCAAAGCGGACTCCGCTCGCCACGCTGCTGATGGACCAGAAGGTGATTGCCGGCGTCGGAAACGTCTACCGGGCGGAGGTGCTGTTCCGCGGCCGGATAGACCCCCTGCTTCCCGGCCGGGCGCTCACGGCGGACGCCGCCGGCGTCCTCTGGGACGACACCGCCGCGGTGATGGCCGACGGCGTCCGCGACGGGCGGATCGTCACCACCACCTCCGGCTTCTGGACCCGGAGCGACCAGCTTCCGCCGGGGGAGGAGGCACACTTTGTCTACCGCCGGCACGGCCAGCCATGCCGGGTCTGCGGCACGTCGATTGCCCTGGCCGAACACGCGGCCCGCAAACTGTACTGGTGCCCGTCCTGCCAGCAGCCCGGCTGAGCCGGCTTTCGTGACTGCCCGCGATGACTGACGGGCCCGTACGCGGGTATTCGTGGGCACAGGTCTGTGCCAGGCGCCTGGAGCGCCAGTGGCTTTTGGCCCCTTCTCAAACCGCCTCCCCGGCGGACATCGTGCGGGACATGTGTGGCGCGCACGCCCAGGTGATGCCGGCGGCCGAGCTGTCCGTGGGGATGCGGAGCGCCGTAATTTCCCGGGCCGACGTGCGCGCTTCACTCTGGGAGGACGGAACCCTGGTTAAGGCCTTTGGCCCCCGCGGCACTGTCCATCTGCTGCCCACGGCCGACCTGTCCCTGTGGACCGGGGCGCTGGGAGCCATTCCTCCGCATCCGGGGCTGGGACAATTCCTGACGCCCGGCCGGGCCGATGAGATCGTGGCCGCAGTTGCAGACGCGCTGCGCAACAGGGAGCTGACCGTCGACGAACTCAACGACGCCATAGTTGACAGGACCGGCGCCTGGGCGGCTGAACCGGTGATGCCGGCATTCCAGGGCATGTGGCCGCGCTGGCGCGCGGCGATGTCCACCGCGGGAACCCGCGGAGCGCTGTGCTTTGGTGCCGGCAGGGGCCGGGCAGCGACGTATCGCAGCCCTGGGCAGCTACTTCCCGGGTTCCGCCCGGCCGACGCGGCACCCGCGCTCGGTTGGCTCCTCCGGTCCTACCTGCAGGCATACGGCCCCGCCACCCCGGCCCATTTTGCCCGCTGGCTGGGGGCTCCGCGCGAGTGGGCTTCCCGACTCTTTGAGGACCACCGCGAAGAATTGGCCCCGGTCACCGTGGAAGGTTCGCCGGCTTGGGTACTGCGGAGCGACCCGGACGCAATCACCACTGAACCTGCGGGCGCACGGCTGCTTCCCTACTTTGACTCCTACGTTGTGGCCGGCCAGCCCCGGGAGTTGCTGTTCCCGGGCGCGGCAGGCGCCCGTGCCCTGGCCAGGGGGCAGGCAGGCAACTATCCCGTCATACTCATCGACGGCGTCGTCAGCGGACTCTGGCACCACCGCCGGTCCGGAAAGAAAGTGGAGATTACGGCCGAATTGTTCCGTCCGGCGGGGTCACTGCAGCTGGACGAGCTGGCGCAGCAGGCGGACCGGGTCGGGAGCTTCCTGCAGTCCGAAGTGCGTCTCGCCCTTGGCGCGGTGGACATCGGAGGCCACGCCTAAGCAATTTGCTGAGGACAGGGCTTAACGCAAAGAGGCCCCTCGGCGAGGGGGCCTCTTTGTTGTGGAGGGGACGACGGGAATCGAACCCGCGTAATCAGTTTGGAAGACTGAGGCTTTACCATTAAGCTACGTCCCCGAGGGAAAGCATTCCGGCGTTGGCCTTCGGGCTTTTCTTCGGCGGCTGTTCAAGCCGGATACAACTAAACCTAATTCATGCCCCACGTGTCAAATGTGCAAACGCGGCAGGTATGAACGTAGACTGTCCTGTGCATTACGGGGTGTAGCTCAGCTTGGCTAGAGCACCTGCTTTGGGAGCAGGAAGTCGCAGGTTCAAATCCTGTCACCCCGACTCTGCGGCCGGGCCCCAGGCCTGGTCACAACAACGCGTTTGCAGAGCCCATCCAACAAAACCAGGAGTACTTAGACCGTGAAGAGCGCTGTCGAGAACCTCACCCCCACGCGGGTCAAGCTCAATGTTGAGGTCCCCTTTGAGGAATTGAAGCCCAGCATCGACGAGGCATACAAGACTGTTGCTTCGCAGATCCAGGTTCCTGGCTTCCGTAAGGGCAAAGTTCCCGCCAAGCTGATCGACCAGCGCGTCGGCCGCGGCTACGTCCTGGAGACCGCAATCAACGAGGGGCTCAACGGCTGGTACCAGGCCGCCGTCCAGGAATCCGGCATCCGTCCCCTGAGCCGTCCCGAGGTTGAGATCACCGAGGTTCCGGACCCCTCCGCCACTGACGGTGAGCTGAAGTTCCAGGCCGAGGTTGACGTCCGCCCCGAGATCGAACTGCCCGACTACGCCGGCATCAAGGTTGAGGTTGCTGCCGCCGAGTCCTCCGACGCCGACGTCGACAAGGCCCTGGACGAACTGCGCGGCCGCTTCGGCACGCTCAAGACCGTGGAGCGCCCGGCCGCTGACGGCGACTTCCTGAGCATTGACATCACGGCCAGCATCGACGGCGACGAGGTGGACTCCGCCTCCGGCCTGTCCTACCAGGTTGGCGCCGGCACCATGCTCGAGGGCATGGACGAGGCCGTGACCGGCCTGAGCGCGGACGAGGACGCCATCTTCGACACCACCCTGGTGGGTGGCGAGCACGCTGGCGAGTCCGCGCAGGTCAAGGTTGTGGTCAGGTCCGTCAAGGAGCGCGAGCTGCCCGAGGCGAACGACGACTTCGCCCAGCTGGCCTCCGAGTTCGACACCCTGGCCGAGCTGCGCGAGGACCTCGCCAAGCAGGCCGCCGACTCCAAGGTCGTCGAGCAGGGCGTCGAAGCCCGCGACAAGGTCCTGGACAAGCTCGTTGAACTTGTTGAGGTTCCGGTTCCGGAATCCGTCGTCGAAGAGCAGCTCGAGCAGCACTTCACGGCCGAGAACTCCCATGGTGAGGGCGAGCACGACACCGAAGAGCACCGCGCCGAAGTCAAGGCCAACACCGAGCGCGCCTTCCAGAACGAAGTCATCCTCGATGCCATCGCCGAGAAGGAAGAAGTGGACGTCAGCCAGAACGAGCTGATCGACTACATCGTCACCACCGCCAGCCAGTACGGCATGGACCCCAACCAGTTCGCCCAGATCATCGACCAGAGCGGCCAGGTTCCCATGATGGTCTCCGAGGTCCGCCGCCGTAAGGCACTGGCCGTCGTCCTGGGCCAGGCCGAGGTCACCGACTCCGAAGGCAACAAGGTTGACCTGAGCGACTTCGTCCGCCCGGGCGGCGAAGAGGTTCCGGCCGTCGAAGCCGACGCAGAAACCGAAGCCGAAGAGGCAACCGCCGAGGGCGCCGCAAACGACGATCCCGCGGCCGTGAAGTTCTAGCAGCAGCACGCAGCAGCGGCACCAGCCCCCGGGTCCTCGGATCCGGGGGCTGGTGCGTTAACGGCCGCTGTTCGGCTCTGCGGGCAATCGTGCGCCGTCAGCGAACAGTGCGATTCCGACGAACAAAACCGCTCCGAAAGCGGTTAGTGTCCAAGTAGTGAAGTTCAGTGATGTCGTTCAGTGATGTCACCGTCACCAGCGAGAGGTAAGTACACATGTCACAGCAAGCAGCGGCCCCCCGCATGGCAACCGTCGATCCTGCAGCCCAGGACAACTACATCTACAACCGCCTGCTGAAAGAGCGCATCATCTGGCTTGGCTCCGAGGTCCGCGACGAGAACGCGAACGCTATCTGCTCACAGCTGCTGCTGCTTTCCGCCGAGGACCCCACCAAGGACATCTACCTCTACATCAACTCTCCCGGCGGCTCGGTGACGGCAGGCATGGCCATCTACGACACCATGCAGTTCATCCCCAATGACGTCGTCACCGTCGCCACCGGCCTGGCTGCCTCCATGGGACAGTTCCTGCTCTCCTCCGGCACCAAGGGCAAGCGGTACGCCACCCCGAACGCCCGTATCCTGATGCACCAGCCTTCCGGCGGCATCGGCGGAACGGCTTCGGACATCAAGATCCAGGCCGAGCTGATCCTTCACATGAAGAAGGTCATGGCTGAGCTCACGGCGGACCAGACCGGCCAGACCGTGGAAACCATCCTCAAGGACAACGACCGCGACAAGTGGTTCACCGCCGTTGAAGCGCTCGAGTATGGCTTCTTCGACAAGATCTCGGCTCACGCAGGATCTGTCGCCGGCGGCGGCGGAACCCAGAACGCTTCATCCAACGGCCAGAGCTAACCGGCATCGAGACAGAACTGAATTCAGGAGCAATGAAAATGAACTACAATTTCGGGTCGTCTGCCGGCAACCTGCCGACAAGCCGCTACGTTCTTCCGCAGTTCGAGGAGCGCACGCCCTATGGTTTCAAGCGCCAGGACCCCTACACCAAGCTTTTCGAGGACCGCATCATCTTCCTCGGCGTCCAGGTGGACGACGCGTCGGCCGACGACATCATGGCACAGTTGCTGGTGCTGGAGTCCACGGACCCTGACCGCGACATCACCCTCTACATCAACTCGCCAGGCGGCTCCTTCACCGCCATGACCGCGATCTACGACACCATGCAGTACATCCGCCCGGAGATCCAGACCGTGTGCCTGGGCCAGGCGGCAAGCGCCGCCGCCGTCCTTCTGGCTGCCGGTACGCCGGGCAAGCGCCTCGCGCTGCCGAACGCCCGCGTCCTGATCCACCAGCCGGCGCTGTCCGGCGGCCAGGGCGGGCAGGCTTCGGACCTCGAAATCCAGGCAGCTGAAGTCATGCGAATGCGTACCTGGCTCGAGGACACACTGGCCCACCACTCGGGCCGCACCTCGGAGCAGGTCAACAACGACATCGAGCGTGACAAGATCCTTACCGCCGCCGAGGCACAGAACTACGGCCTAATCGACCAGGTCCTCGATTCCCGCAAAATCAAGCCGCAGGCACTTGCCCGGTAAATACGGGTACATGCCGGGTCAACAGCAGTAAAGGGCGCCGGTGCGGTTGAGATTTTTGAACCGCACCGGCGCCCGGTTTCCACCCCTCGGGCCGAATGTGACCTAGAGTGGATGTATTCATTGCCGGATCCCGGCCGTGATTCCAGCAACCGGTGCAAAGCTGCCCTTGCGGCAAGATACTAAGGGGTTCACATATGGCTCGGATTGGCGAGAGCGCGGATCTGCTCAAGTGCTCTTTCTGCGGCAAGAGCCAGAAGCAGGTGCGCAAGCTCATTGCCGGGCCCGGCGTCTACATCTGCGACGAGTGCATCGAGCTCTGTAACGAGATCATCGAGGAAGAACTCGCAGAGGTCGCCGATCTGGGCAGTTTCGAACTGCCCAAGCCCCGCGAGATCTTTGACTTCCTGCAGGAATACGTCATCGGCCAGGAACCCGCCAAGCGGTCCCTCGCCGTCGCGGTGTACAACCACTACAAGCGGATCCAGGCCGGCCATGCGCCCAAGAGCGGCACGCTGGCCGACGGCGTCCATCACGACGACGTTGAAATCGCTAAGTCCAACATCCTGCTGATCGGTCCCACCGGTTGCGGCAAGACCTACCTTGCGCAGACCCTGGCGCGCCGGCTGAACGTCCCGTTTGCCGTTGCAGACGCCACCGCCCTGACCGAAGCGGGCTACGTGGGCGAAGACGTGGAGAACATCCTCCTCAAGCTCATCCAGGCCGCCGACTACGACGTCAAGAAGGCCGAACAGGGCATCATCTACATCGACGAGATCGACAAGATCTCGCGCAAGAGCGAAAACCCCTCGATCACGCGCGACGTCTCGGGCGAGGGGGTGCAGCAGGCGCTGCTGAAGATCCTGGAAGGAACGGTTGCCTCTGTTCCCCCGCAGGGCGGCCGCAAGCACCCGCACCAGGAATTCATCCAGATCGACACCACCAACGTCCTCTTCATCGTTGCTGGCGCCTTCGCCGGCCTGGAGGACATCATCGGTTCCCGCTCCGGCCGCAAGGGCATCGGCTTCGGTGCTCCGCTGAACGAGGTCAAGAATACCGACTCCTACGGCGAGGTGATGCCGGAAGACCTGCTGAAGTTCGGGCTAATCCCGGAGTTCATCGGCCGCCTGCCGGTCATCACCACCGTGTCCAACCTTGACCGTCCGGCGCTGATTCAGATCCTATCCACACCCAAGAACGCTCTGGTCAAGCAGTACCAGAAGATGTTCCAGCTGGACGGCGTGGAGCTGGTGTTCGACGACGACGCCCTGGACTTGATTGCAGACCAGGCCCTGGAACGGGGAACCGGAGCCCGCGGGCTGCGCGCCATCATGGAGGAAGTCCTCCTGCCGGTCATGTTCGACCTGCCCAGCAGGGACGACATCGCCAGCGTCGTCATTACCGCCGACGTGGTGGCCAAGAAGGCCCAGCCCACCATGATCACGCACGACGTCGTGGCCAAACGCCGGAACAAGTCCGCGTAGCCCCAAGAATTTCGACTGGACGGAATAAAACCACGCAGTCGGGCGCTGTCGCTTAAGCGTGCCATGCCGAATGCGGCTACATTGCGGTGCGCCGTACCCCGAAGACTTTCCTGAGGAGACTTGCTGTGTCTGAAGCTGCCCCCCACAAGGCCGATTTCTGGTTCGACCCGCTCTGCCCGTTCGCCTGGATCACCTCCCGTTGGATCGGCGAGGTGGAAGCAGTCCGCGACATCCAGACAGAGTGGCACGTCATGAGCCTGTCCGTGCTGAACGAAGGCCGCGACCTCGACCCCAAGTACCGCGAAGCCATGGCCAAGGCCTGGGGGCCGGTCCGGGTCATCATCGCCGCCCAGGAGCAGCACGGCGACCAGGTGGTCAAGCCGCTGTACGACGCCATGGGAACGCAGATCCACGACGCCGGCCAGAAGGACTTCTCGATCGTCATCAGCAAGGCCCTGGCCGACTGCGGCCTTCCCGCCGCGCTGGCCGCCGCCGCGGGTTCCGACGAGTACGATCCGCAGCTGCGTGCCAGCCATGAAGAGGGCATCTCCCTGGTGGGCCAGGATGTCGGAACCCCCGTGGTCGCCTTCAACGGCACCGCGTTCTTCGGACCCGTCCTCACCCGCATTCCCCGGGGAGAGGAAGCCGGAAAGATCTGGGACGCGTCGGTCACCCTCGCGGCCTACCCGCACTTCTTTGAGATCAAGCGCAGCCGAACGGAAAGCCCTGCCTTCGATTAGCCGTGGAGCCCGCGGTCCGCTGTGCCGCCGTCGGGCGCTTAAGAGCCCCGCCGGAACTACATGAGAGTAGTTCCGGCGGGGCTCTTGCGCATCCGCAATGGGAGGACAATGATGGTTCTTACCCACTTCGAAAGAAGTGAGACGCAAGAACCAAAGATTCAGTGACATGCTTCCGACGCAGCCTTCGGCAAAGTTAGAAGCAGGCTACCAGTGACAGGGTAGGAAGACCTGAAATTCTAAGGATCTTGCCAGACTGTCACAGATGTCACCAGACAGCCGAAAAGTCGAAGCCCCACCAACGGCAAAACGCTGATGGGGCTTCCCCTTTGCCCGGAATAATCCGGGGGAACCCGGAATGCGGCGGGCTCCCTGCGTGTCTTAGGCCTGCGCCGGCTCCTCCGCCGGGGCCAGTTCCACGTTGCTGACGGTGAGTTCGCCCTCGCCCGTGGTGAGCGTGATGTCCTGTGCGTTGGCCGCAGCCTTGAGGTCCCCAAGCCCTGCCTGAAGCTGGGCCACGAGCGACTCTGATGCCGTAATCGTCGCCGTCAGGACCTCGGTGCGCTGCTTGACCTTGGCCTCGGACTTGGCCTTGCGGATGCCGCTGAGCGCAATGCCCACGGTGCCCAGCATGCCGGTGTCGCCGTCGGTGATCTCCAGCGGCGCCGGCCAGGCGGCGCGATGCACGGAACCGGCCCGCCACCAGCCCCAGACCTCTTCGGTGGCGAAGGGCAGGAACGGCGCGAAGAGGCGCAGCAGCGAATCCAGTGTGGTGGCCAGGGCAGCGAGCACGGAAGCCTGCTCGGTCTCGCCGGCGGCACCGTAGGCACGGTCCTTGATCAGCTCGACGTAGTCGTCGGTGAATTGCCAGAAGAACGATTCGCTGATCTGCAGCGCCCGGGCGTAGTCGTAGTTGTCGAACGCCTTGGTGGCCTGGGCCACGACGTCGGAGAGCTGGGCCAGCAGGGCACGGTCCAAGGGATTGGTCAGGACCGTGAGGTCTGTGGAAACCACCGAGTTTTCCGTGGCGCCAAGGTTCAGCACGAACTTCGAGGCGTTCAGCAGCTTGATGGCCAGGCGGCGGCCGATCTTCATCTGCGCGATCTCGTAGGCCGTGTCCGCGCCCAGGCGTGCAGAGGCAGCCCAGTAGCGGACGGCGTCGGAGCCATACTCGTTCAGGACATCCGTCGGTACCACCACGTTGCCCTTGGACTTGGACATCTTCTTGCGGTCCGGGTCCAGGATCCAGCCGGAGATGGCCGCGTGCTTCCAGGGTGCGACGTCCTGCAGGGCGTCGGCGCGGACGGCGGAGGAGAACAGCCAGGTGCGGATGATGTCGTGTCCCTGGGGGCGCAGGTCGAACGGGAACACCTTGGCGAACAGGTCCTCGTCCCGGCTCCAGCCGCCCACGATCTGCGGGGTCAGGGATGAGGTGGCCCACGTGTCCAGTACGTCGGCGTCACCGGTGAAGCCGTTGGGCTGGTCGCGCTGGGATTCGTTGTAGCCCGGGGCGGCGTCGGCGGCCGGGTCCACCGGCAGCAGGTCATCGGACGGCAGGACAGGGTTGTCGTAGTCCGGGTTGCCCTGGGCATCCAGCGGGTACCAGACCGGGATCGGCACGCCGAAGAAGCGCTGCCGGGAAACCAGCCAGTCCCCGTTGAGGCCGGCAATCCAGTTCTCGTACCGGGAACGCATGAACGCCGGGTGGAAGTCGATGTCCTGCCCGCGGCCGATCAGGCGTTCGCGCCGGTCCTCGTCGCGGCCGCCGTTGCGGATGTACCATTGCCGGGACGTGACCACCTCAAGGGGCTTGTCACCCTTCTCGAAGAAGTTCACCGGGTGGGTGATCTTCTTGGGCTCGCCGTCGAGCAGGTCCGCCGCCGTGAGGAGCTCCACCACAGCCTCCTTGGCGGAGAAGACCGTCTTGCCGGCGATGGCGGCGTACGCCTCGCGGCCGGCATCCGTGGTGATCCACTCCGGAGTCTCGGCGAGGATGCGGCCGTCGCGGCCCACGATTGCGCGGGTGGGGAGCTGGAGTTCGCGCCACCAGGTCACATCGGTCAGGTCGCCGAAGGTACAGACCATCGCGATGCCCGAGCCCTTGTCCGCCTTGGCAAGCGGGTGGGCCTTGACCTCGAGTTCAACGTCGAATAGCGGGGACTTGACCGTCTTGCCGAACAGCGGCCGGTACCGCTCGTCGTCGGGGTTTGCCACCAGGGCGGCGCAGGCCGCGAGCAGTTCGGGACGGGTCGTCTCGATGAAGATCTTCTCGCCGTCGGCCGTGAAGAACGGGTAACGGTAGTACGCGCCAGGCACCTCGCGGTCCTCGAGCTCGGCCTGGGCCACGGCGGTGCGGAACGTGACGTCCCAGAGGGTGGGGGCCTCGGCCATGTAGGCGTCGCCGGCGGTCAGGTTCGCGAGGAACGCGCGCTGGGAGACGGCCCGGGAGGTGTCGTCGATGGTGCGGTAGGTGAGGTTCCAGTCGACGGACAGTCCAAGGGTCTGGAAGAGGTTCTCGAAGACCTTTTCGTCCTCGACCGCAAGTTCCTCACAGAGTTCGATGAAGTTCTGCCGGGAGACGACGTCGAAGTCCCGCTGGTTCTTGGCTGGCTGTGCCGGCGGCTGGTAATCCGGGTTGTACGGGATGGCGGGATCGCAGCGGACACCGTAGTAGTTCTGGACGCGGCGCTCGGTGGGCAGGCCGTTGTCGTCCCAGCCCATGGGGTAGAAGACGTTCTTGCCGGTCATGCGCATGTAGCGGGCCTGCACGTCGGTCTGCGTGAAGGAGAACATGTGGCCAACGTGGAGGGAACCGGAAGCCGTGGGCGGGGGAGTGTCGATCGAGTAGACCTGCTCCCGGGTGGTGTCCGGGTCGAACCGGTAGGTTCCTTCCTCGAGCCAGCGCTGCGTAAGGGCAGCCTCCAGGCCTTCCAGGGCCGGCTTGTCGGGAACATTGATGGGGGCGGTGGCGGGCGTGTCTGTACCCTGCGTTGATTCAGCCATGGCCCAATTGTTTCATGCCGGGCCGTTGTTTCCTGCCCGGCGGCGGGCGGCTGCAGCGGGACGACGACGGGAGTAGCATGCGGCTCATGGCGAAAGCAGGCGCTTCCTTTGCGATCAAGCGCATCTATGAGGAACCAGCGGACGACGACGGCTGCCGGGTTCTGGTGGACAGGCTCTGGCCGCGCGGGGTCAGTAAGGAACGGGCCCAGTTGGAGCTGTGGCTCAAAGACGTCGCGCCGTCCCCGCCGCTGCGGCAGGAATTTGCCCACATGCAGGAGCGGTTCGCCGATTTCCGTGCCCAGTATGAGGACGAACTGGCTGACAACTCGGCGGTGGATCAGCTCCTGGAACTTGCGGGACAGCACCGGAAGGTGACGCTGCTGTACGCGGCCAAGGATCCGGACGTGAACCATGCCAGGGTTCTCCTGGAGTTCCTTGCAGCACGTGGCCGAAAAAAGTAGGCGGAACCGCGTCAGCAAGGGGTTCTCGGAAGTAAACATTGGGCTGGTTCACCCAGTGGTTGCCGCTAGGGTGGTGCCATGACTGAGGTTTCCGCAAGCTCTGACGTGTCCACCAACAAGTCCACCCGCAAGGCAGCTCTTGTTACCGGCGCCAGCTCCGGCATTGGCGAGGCCACCGTGCGGGCGCTCCGCGCAGAGGGCTGGACCGTGTACGCCGTCGCCCGCCGCCAGGAACGGCTGGCCGCGCTGGAAGCGGAGACCGGCGCCGTCGCCATCGCGGCGGATATTGCCGAAGACGCGGACGTCGCCCATCTGCTGGCTGAAGTGACCTCCGCCGGCGGGATCGACACGCTGGTCAACATCGCCGGCGGTGCCCGCGGAGCGGACCGTGTGGGGCAGGCCGTGACCGAGGACTGGGAGTGGATGTACCGCGTGAACGTCCTCGGCACCATGAAGCTCACGCGCGCCTTCCTGCCGATGCTGCGCGAGCATGGGGAGGGCACCGTCCTGAACCTCACGTCCACGGCCGGGCTGGATGCCTACGAAGGCGGCGGCGGCTACAACGCCGCCAAGTTCGCCCAGCATGCCATGACCGGGGCGCTACGGCTGGAAGAGGCCGATCACAACGTCCGGGTCATCGAGATCGCCCCCGGTCTTGTCCAGACCGAGGAGTTCGCGCTCAACCGGCTTGGTGACGCCCAGGCCGCCGGCAGGGTGTACCAGGGCGTGGAGAAGCCGCTCACGGCCGAGGACGTGGCCGATGTGGTGCGCTACGCCGTGAGCGCACCGCACCACGTGAACCTCGACCAGATCGTCATCCGCCCGGTGGCTCAGGCCTCGACCTACAAGCTGATCCGCAAGCAGGCCTGAGCCGCTAGCCCGCCGTCCCTAACCCGCGGCCGGAACGTTCAGCGTGGCCAGCACGGCCGCATGGTCCGTTCCCGCGACGCGGTGCACGGCGTAGCCCGACGCCGGAAGGCGGGCACTGGTGATGAGGTGGTCGATGGTGATGCCGGGCAGCGCTTGGCCGTCCATCGGCCAGGTGGGCGTGAAACGCGCCCCGGAGGCCGTGCCGATGTCGACCAGTTTCCGGCCGTCCGGGCCGCCGTCGAGCAGTTTGCGGAACTCCGAGTGGTCATAGGTGGCGTTGAAGTCACCAAGCAGGAGCTGATTGCGCAGCAGTTGGCTGCCTTGGCCCCCAGCCCCGTTGCCGGTGACCAGCCGGCCCAGCGATTCCAGGTCGCTGCGCCGCTGCCCTACGCGGACATCCACCGGCGGCAGGGTGTGGACGTTGGTGACCTCGAGCGTGGCGGCTGCCCTGCCACCATCAGCAACGGGCAGGGTCAGCCGGAAGGTCGGCATCTGGAACGGTGTGTCGGGGATCAGCCCGATGGCTTGGATAGGGTGTTTTGAGTACGTTGCGCTGCCAGAACCGTTCTCCATGGGGCTGCTGATCCGGTGGGCAAGAAGGCTCCCCAGGCCTTCGGCCGCCAGCCGGTCCTCCAGTCCCTGGGTGTACTCCTGGATGGCGAGGAGCTCCACACCGTTGTCCCGGACCAGCCGGACGATTTCGGCGGCATCGGCCTTGCCGAAGCGGGAATTGATGCTCATCACCGTCAGTGGAACGGTACTGCCGGGACCGGGCGCGCCGGAGTCCGACCGGCCCGCGCCCGCTTGTCCTGCGTCCGCCCTACCTGCGTCCGGCGCCCAGAGCCAGAAAAGCTGGGCACCAAGGAGCAGGGCGGCAGCGGCGGTGACCACGAGCCGCCGGCCCAGCAGTGCCAGAACCAGCGCAAGGGCGGCCGGAATCATCAGCCACGGCGTGAAGGAGAGCAACTGGACCACCGGTGTTGGCCACTCGGCCGGGACGGCGCGGAACACCGAAAGCAATGCGACCGGCAGGAGTATGCAGAGCGCCAACACCCTGGCCGAAGCAGTCATGGATCGAGTCTAGGCCGTGGCTGTTGCATGGTTATGGCCGCCGCGGCCGCAGCAGTTAGACTGGAGCCATCAGCTTTGACCCGGCCATCACCGGTGAGCTTCCGGAAGAACACCCGGCCCGCTTGCGGACAACCAATCGCTTGCGGACCAGGGCCAGTAGAACCGGACGGGTAAGCCCGTCACAGCAGCAATGAGCGGCCGTTCGTCGAACTCCCTTGGTGTAAGGCGGCGGTAAGTGAGGTGGTACCGCGGTGCCGGGTGCGTTGTCCAACGCTGTTGGATGGCTGCACACGCGCCGTCCTCGCATCCTGAATGATCCACTTGTTCACCAGCTCAACCCAGGATGTCGAGATGACGTATTACCCTAAGGCCTCAGCAGCCCCGTCCGGTCCGGGCTCCTCTGCAGGAGTGTCCGCCTCCGTGAAGTTTCCGGAGATCGAAGAGCGGATCCTCAAGTACTGGGACCAGGACGGCACCTTCCAGGCAAGCATCGACCAGCGCAGCGCGGACCTCCCCGGCGGCGCCCCCGGCAGCAACGAATTCGTGTTCTACGACGGCCCGCCCTTCGCAAACGGCCTGCCGCACTACGGCCACCTGCTGACCGGCTACGCCAAGGATTTGGTGGGCCGCTACCAGACCCAGCGCGGCAAGCGCGTGGAGCGCCGGTTCGGCTGGGACACCCACGGCCTGCCCGCCGAGCTGGAAGCCATGAAACAGCTGGGCATGACGGACAAGACCCAGATCGAGGCCATGGGCATCGACAAGTTCAACGACGCCTGCCGCGCCTCGGTGATGAAGTACGCCAACGAGTGGCAGGCCTACGTCACCCGCCAGGCCCGCTGGGTGGACTTCGACAACGACTACAAGACGCTCAACGTCGAGTACATGGAGTCCGTACTCTGGGCTTTCAAGCAGCTGCACGAGAAGGGCCTGACCTACAACGGCTACCGCGTGCTGCCGTACTGCTGGAAGGACGAGACGCCGCTGTCCAACCATGAGCTGCGCATGGATGACGACGTTTACAAGAACCGCCAGGACCAGACCGTCACGGTGACGTTCCCCGTCAAGGCGGGGGAGTCGGAACTGTCCAAGCAGCTGGCCGGCGTGCAGGCGCTCGCCTGGACCACCACGCCCTGGACGCTGCCCACCAACCTGGCGCTCGCCGTCGGGCCGTCCATCAGCTACGCTGTGCTGCCCGCCGGACCGAACGGCGTCAAGGCCGCCTCGGCCGAAGCGCCCGTCACCGGCAGTTTCCTGCTCGCCGAGGACCTGCTGGGAACCTACGCGAAGGACCTCGGATACGACGACGCCGCTGCCGCGGCCGCCGCTGTAACCTCGACCCATACCGGAGCCGAGCTCGAGGGACTCGCCTACGAGGCGCTCTGGCACGACTTCGCCGACACGGAAAAATACGGCACCCAGAAGGCCTGGCAGTTCCTCGTGGCCGACTACGTCACCACCACCGACGGCACCGGCATCGTCCACCAGGCCCCGGCCTACGGTGAGGACGATCAGAAGGTCTGTGAGGAAGCCGGCATCCCCGTGGTCCTCTCCGTGGATGAGGGCGCCAAGTTCCTGCACCTGTTCGCCCACGGCGACCTGCACGACATCGTCGGGCTGCAGGTCTTCGAAGCCAACAAGCCCATCACCCAGGTGCTCCGCGCCCAGGGCCGCCTGGTCCGCCAGGCCAGCTACGAGCACAGCTACCCGCACTGCTGGCGCTGCCGCAACCCCCTGATCTACCGCGCCGTCTCCTCCTGGTACGTGGAGGTCACCAAGTTCCGCGACCGCATGTCCGAGCTGAACCAGGAGATCAACTGGATCCCCGGCAACGTCAAGGACGGCCAGTTTGGCAAGTGGCTCGCCAACGCCCGCGACTGGTCCATCAGCCGCAACCGCTACTGGGGCAGCCCCATCCCCGTGTGGCAGTCCAGCGACCCCGAGTACCCGCGCACGGACGTCTACGGCTCGCTCGCCGAAATCGAGGCCGACTTCGGCCGGCTGCCGCTGAACAAGGACGGCCAGGTGGACCTGCACCGGCCGTTCATCGACGAACTGACCCGCCCCAACCCGGACGACCCCCGCACCCCCGAAGAGGGCCAGTCCGTGATGCGCCGCGTGGAGGACGTGCTGGACGTCTGGTTCGACTCCGGCTCCATGCCCTACGGCCAGGTGCACTACCCCTTCGAAAACGAAGCCTGGTTCGACACGCACAACCCGGCCGACTTCATCGTGGAGTACATCGGGCAGACCCGCGGCTGGTTCTACATGCTGCACATCCTGTCCACCGCGCTGTTTGACCGCCCGGCCTTCCGGAACGTCATCAGCCACGGCATCGTGCTGGGCTCCGACGGTCAGAAGATGTCCAAGAGCCTGCGCAACTACCCGGACGTCTCCGAGGTGCTGGACCGCGACGGTTCCGACGCGATGCGCTGGTTCCTCATGTCGAGCCCCATCCTGCGCGGCGGCAACCTCGTGGTCACCGAACAGGGCATCCGCGACGGCGTTCGCCAGGTCATCCTGCCGCTGTGGAATGTGTACAGCTTCTTCACGCTGTACACGAATGCCGCGAAGGGCGGGAACGGCTACGACGCGCAGCTGCGGTACGACGGCTACATGGACACGCTGGACCAGTACCTGCTGGCCAACACCGGCGACCTCGTCCGGAACATGACCGCCCAGCTGGACACCTATGACATCTCCGGTGCCTGCGATGAACTCCGCAGCTACCTTGACATGCTCACCAACTGGTACGTCCGCCGCAGCCGGCAGCGCTTCTTCGACGAGAACGCCGACGCCTTCGACGCGCTGTACACCGCCCTGGAAGCTGTGTGCCGCGTGGCCGCCCCGCTGCTGCCGCTCGTCTCCGAGGAGATCTGGCGCGGCCTCACCGGCGGCCGCTCCGTGCACCTCGCCGACTGGCCGGATCCGGAGCTGTTCCCGTCCAATGCCGCGCTGGTCGAGGCGATGGACCGCGTGCAGCAGATCTGCTCCACCGGCTCCTCGCTGCGGAAGGCAGCCAACCTGCGCGTGCGCCTGCCGCTGCAGGAACTCACTGTCGTGGCACCCGGCGCGGATGCGCTGGGCGGTTTTGCCGCCGTCGTCGCCGACGAACTTAACCTGCGCTCGGTGCGCCTGCTCGACGCCGCCAGCGCCTCCCCGGAGGAGTTCGGCATCGAGCAGAAGCTCGTGGTCAACGCCCGGGCCGCCGGTCCGCGCCTCGGCAAGAACGTGCAGCTGGCCATCAAGGGTTCCAAATCCGGAGAGTGGTCAGTCTCCGACGCCGGTGTGGTCACCGCGGGCGGCCTTGAGCTGGAACCGCAGGAATACACACTGGAGACGGTCGTGGCAGAGTCCGACGGCGGTTCGGCAGCTGCGTCTTCTGCTGCCGCAGTTCTTCCCACTGGCGGCTTCGTGGTGCTCAACACGGAAGTTACCCCGGAGCTCGAGGCCGAAGGCCAGGCCCGGGACATGGTCCGTGCCGTCCAGCAGGCGCGCAAAGACGCCGGGCTGAACGTCAGCGACCGGATCCGGACCACGGTCACCGCCGCGCAGAACATCATCGACGCGCTGCTGGCGAACGCCGAGCTCGTGAAGACCGAAACGCTGACGCTGGAGCTGGAAGCGGTGCCCGCCGACGCCTCKGAACCGCGCATCACCGTCGAAAAAGTGGGGGCCTGAGACATGAGCGACGAATTCTCCGTGGAGAGCGTCTACGCCGAGCTGCTGGGCCGGGCGCCGGAAAACAAGATGGAGCCCCGGCTTGCGCCGCTGTTCCGGGCCATGGATGTGCTGGGGGAGCCGAACAAGGCCTATCCGATCATCCACATCACCGGCACCAACGGTAAAACGTCCACGGCACGGATGATCGAGGCGGGCCTGCGCGCCCACGGCCTCAGCACCGGGCGCTACACCAGTCCCCACCTGTCCAAGGTGACGGAGCGGATCAGCCTGGACGGCGAGCCTGTGTCCGACGAGACGTTCGTGCGGATCTGGGACGAGATCCGGCCGTACCTGCAGATCGTCGACGGCGAACTCACTGCCGAGGGCCAGCCCCGGCTCACGTACTTCGAGTGCCTGACCATCCTGGCCTTCGCCGTATTCGCCGACCAGCCGGTCAATGTGGCGATTATGGAGGTGGGGCTCGGCGGCATCACCGACGCCACCAATGTGGGCGACGGCCAGGTGTCCGTGGTGACGCCCATTTCCCTCGACCACACCGACCTGCTGGGCGACACCACCGAGGACATCGCCCATGAGAAGGCCGGCATCATCAAGCCCGGCGGTTTCCTCGTCAGCGCGGCCCAGCCGCTGGATGCCGCGCAGGTCCTGCTGGAGAAGGCGAAGGAGGTGCAGGTGCCGTTCCGCTTCGAAGGGGTGGAATTCGGCGTCGAATCCCGGCAGGTCGCCGTCGGCGGACAGGTGGTGACGGTCCAGGGCATCGCCGGCCGCTACCCGGACCTCATGGTCCCGCTGCACGGCGCCCACCAGGCCGAGAACGCTGCCGTGGCCGTGGCCGCCCTGGAGGCCTTCCTTGGCGGCGGCGAGAAGGAGCTGTCACTGGAGATCCTGCAGGAAGCCTTCGGCACGGTCTCGTCCCCGGGCCGCCTGGAGGTTCTGCGCACGGCCCCCACCATCATCGTGGACGCTGCCCACAACCCGGACGGCATCCGTGCCTCCGCCGAGGCCATCCAGGAGGCATTCAGCTTCAGCAAGCTGGTGGTGGTGGTGGGTGTGCTCAAGGAGAAGGACGCCGAGGAGATCCTGCGCCAGCTCAAGGAGTCACTGGGCGGCCTCGCGGAGGAATTCTGCTTCACCCAGTCCAACTCCCCGCGGGCGGTGCCTGCGGCGGAACTGGCGGAGCTCGCCGTCGACCTCGGCTTTGGCGAGGAAAACGTGCACATCGCCGAGAAGCTGGACGATGCGCTGGAGTGGGCCGTTGAACGCGCCGAAGCCAACGACGACCTCGCCGGCGGCGTGCTGGTGACCGGGTCCATCACACTCGTGGCGGACGCCCGAATCCTGCTTGGAAAGGCAGCCGCCTGATGGCCCGGCTCACCAAGGCCCAGCGCGAATGGCGCCCCGGCATGCCCAAGAAGCGCCGGTCCACCAAGGTCATGTTCGGCTCGACGGTCCTGCTGCTCGAGGCCTTCGTGGTCTTCTTCGCAACCCTGGCGGTGTTCGGCCTGCGCCGCGCTGAGATTTCCCCGGCGCTGATCCTCTCCGTGGGCATCGGGCTGAGCGTGGTGCTGGTCCTCGCCTGCGCCGTGCTGTCCAGGCCGTGGGGTGTGGCGCTGGGCTGGATCCTGCAGGTTGTGCTCATCCTCACCGGATTCGCGGAACCCATGATGTTCCTCGTCGGTGTGCTCTTCGCCATCGCCTGGTGGTACGGCATCCGTGCCGGCATCCGGATTGACCGTGAATCCGCCCAGCGGGACCGCGAGCAGGCTGAATGGGAGGCCGCGCACCCGGATGCCGCCGGCAACGATGGCGCCGGCCGAACCCCGTAGACTTACCGTCGAAACCCACAACCAACCTCATTGGAGCAACTGTGAGCATTGAGCGCACCCTTGTCCTGATCAAGCCGGACGGCGTCAGCCGCAACCTGACTGGCGAAATCCTCAAGAGGATCGAAGCCAAGGGCTACACCCTGGCCGAACTCAAGAAGACCAACGCCAGCCGTGAGCTGCTCGAGCAGCACTACGAGGAGCACGTGGGCAAGCCGTTCTACGAGCCGCTCGTGGAGTTCATGCTCAGCGGCCCCGTGGTCGCGGCCATCTTCGAAGGCCACCGCGTGATCGAGGGCTTCCGGTCTCTGGCCGGCACCACCGACCCCACGACGGCCGCGCCCGGAACCATCCGCGGCGACTTCGGCCGCGACTGGGGCCTGAAGGTCCAGCAGAACCTCGTCCACGGCTCCGACTCGGGGGACTCGGCCGAGCGCGAAATCAAGATCTGGTTCCAGGCCTGATCTTCCAGACAGGCTAAGCGCGCGGGCAGGTTAAGCGCGAACTGGCAGCTGAAGCCCCGAAAAGCTGGTTTTCAGGGCGTTAGCTGCCAGTTCGCGCTTTTTCGTTGGACTAGAAACCTGAGGTACCGGCGAACACCTGGATGAACGCGAAGAAAATCGTGGCGATCACGGCGACATACAGCAGGGCGGAGATGATCCAGCCCGAGTCGCCCATGATCCGGGCAAGGCCTGCCGGCGCCGGAATCACGCCGCGGACAACGTTCCGCACCGTGACCCAGACAAAGAGCGGAATCATCGCTGCCCAGACAATCATGCAGAACGGGCACAGGATGTGGATTGAGTAGAGCGCCTGCGACCACAGCCACACCACGAAGATGAAGCCAAGGGTGACGCCGGCCTGCAGTCCAAGCCAGTACCAGCGGGCGAACCGGGCGCCGGCAAGCAGCGCCATTCCCACGGTAACCGTGATGGCGAAGGCGACAATCCCGATGAACATGTTGGGAAAGCCGAATACCGAACTCTGCCACGTCTGCATGACCTGCCCGCAGGAAATCCAGGGGTTCACGTCGCAGACGGTGGTGTGGTTGGGATCCTTGAGGACCTCGAGCTTCTCCAGTACCAGGGTTCCGGACGCCAGCCAGCCCACGATGCCCGTGATCACCAGCAGCCAGCCGAAGGGGCGGTCGCGGGTCATGGCAGGCGTTGAGCCCCCGGCCGAAGCCGCGGCGGCCCCGGTCCCCTCCTGATGGTCCTGATCGAAGTCCGTGCCCGTTGGAGGCGAAGTGCGTGGCATGGGATGGCGTCCTTTTGTCTGGGGTGCTTCCTGCCCAGATTGTATCGCCGCAGGCTTGAAGCACGCTGGATCCGGCGCCGTCGGCGTCTTGACCGGCTTTGTCACACGCTTACAGCGTGTTTGAAGGTCCATATGAGAGAATGAACGTGGCTGGAGCGCGAACCACATTCGTACTCCAGTCCGGTGGCTTGTTCTCAAGACCGCCAATGAGCAGTGGTGCAGGCTTTGGAAAGAAGATCCGGCCTCCCGCATTCCATTGGACGGCACCTGTTGTGGTTGTCAGAAACAACGGGTTCCAGTAACAAGCCCGCCGGCCTGTCAGGCCTGCCGCACCCCACTGCCGGTGCGAGCCTGCTGGTATCCAATTGACTTCTGTCAATGCCCGCGGGTTTTGACAATATGTGCCCCAACGGGTGCCGGATGTGGCGGTACGTCAGGGGCAGGAGTGTTGCCACATATGGATAATGACCAGGTCATAGCCGTTAACGAAGAACCGGCTGCCAACGGGGACGCAGCTGCCGAGGCACCAAAGAAGGTCACCAGGACCCGACGCAAGCCGTCGCCTAAGGCCACAGCGGACGCGGAGGCGCCGGCATCGGAAGCTCCGGCCTCGGAGACCCTGACGCCGGAAGCCGCAGCGACCCAAGCGGCAGCTACCGAAACCGGTGCGCCTCAGCAGGCCGTCGCGGAGGCCGCGGAAACCCCCGCCAAGACACCGGTGCGCCGGACGCGCGCGCGGAAGAAGGTCGCCGAAGAACCGTTGCCTGCCTTTGCAGAATCCGTGGGCGCGGAAGCTGAGGCGCAGGTAACCGATGTGCCGGCAGCCGAGGCTGTTCCGTCCTCTGAGGAGCCGGCCGCCGAGTCGAAGCCGGTCCGCCGCCGCCGCGCAACAAAGCCCAAGGTCACCGAGCCGGCCGAAAACACCGCCGAGGCCCCTGCTGCTGGCACGGCCGCAGCGGCCACAGAGCCTGCAACAACTGAGTCTGCAGACGCTGCTGCCGCCGCGCCCGCAACCGAAGCAGCCCCTGCTGCGCCGGCCTTTGCAACGGACGCCGCCGCCGAGGAAGAAGCTGAGGAGGAGACTGCCGAACAGTCGCCGCTGGGTTCGCTTTTCCTGGAGCCGGCGTCAGTAACGTCGATCATCTTCCAGGCCCCCGACCTGAACACGGTCATCCGTCCCGCCGCTTCCGCAGCGAAAGAGGAAACGGCCGCCGAAGAGGGCGAGGACGAGCTGGAGGACGACGACGACGGCGGCCGACGCCGGCGGCGCAGCCGCGGACGCCGCGGCCGCAGCCGGACCGACCGCGAGGTCACCGACGGCGATGAAGGAACAGACGATTCCGAAGAGGACGGCGAGGATGAGGGTGCGCAGCCGGAAGACGGGGTGACGTCCCGCCGTCGCCGTCGCCGCCGCCGCGGTGACCAGGACCTGGAACTGACCGGCGGGGGAGAAGACGATCCGCCCAACACGGTCACCCGCGTCCGCGCCCCCCGGGCCATCAGCGAGGCACCGGCGAGCAACCGCGTGACCAGCGTCAAGGGATCCACCCGCCTGGAAGCCAAGAAGCAGCGCCGCCGCGAATCGCGGGACACCGGCCGCCGCCGCACCGTGATCACCGAGGCCGAGTTCCTGGCCCGCCGGGAGTCGGTGGACCGCCAGATGATCGTCCGCCAGCGCGACGACAGAATCCAGATCGGCGTCCTGGAGGACGGCGTCCTGGCTGAACACTTCGTCTCCAAGACGCAGCAGGACTCCCTGATCGGCAACGTCTACCTGGGCAAGGTCCAGAACGTCCTGCCGTCCATGGAAGCCGCCTTCGTGGACATCGGACGCGGCCGCAACGCCGTGCTGTACGCCGGCGAGGTCAACTGGGACGCAGCCACCCTCGAAGGCAAGCAGCGCCGCATCGAGAACGCGCTGAAGTCCGGCGACTCCGTCCTAGTCCAGGTCACCAAGGATCCGGTGGGCCACAAGGGTGCGCGGCTCACCAGCCAGATCTCCCTCCCGGGCCGGTACCTCGTGTACGTCCCCGGCGGATCCATGACCGGCATCTCCCGCAAGCTGCCCGACGTCGAACGCAACCGCCTCAAGCGGATCCTCAAGGACCGCCTCCCCGAGGACGCGGGCGTCATTGTCCGCACGGCCGCTGAAGGCGCCTCCGAGGAGGAGCTGACACACGACATCAACCGTCTCCGTGCCCAGTGGGAGGGGATTGAGAGCCAGGCGAAGTCCACCAAGGTCCTCGCACCCGAAGTGCTCTACGGTGAACCGGACCTGACCATCAAGGTTGTGCGCGACGTCTTCAATGAGGACTTCTCCAAGCTGATCGTCTCCGGCGACGAAGCCTGGGACACCATCGAGGCCTACGTCACCTACGTTGCCCCGGACCTGGTGGGCAGGCTCGAAAAGTGGACCAAGGACGAGGACATCTTCTCCGCCTGGCGCATTGACGAGCAGATCCACAAGGCACTGGACCGTAAGGTATTCCTGCCGTCGGGCGGCTCGCTGGTCATCGACCGGACCGAGGCCATGACGGTTGTTGACGTCAACACCGGCAAGTTCACCGGCAGCGGTGGCAACCTCGAAGAGACCGTCACCAAGAACAACCTGGAGGCGGCAGAGGAAGTCGTCCGCCAGCTGCGGCTGCGCGATATCGGCGGCATCATCGTCATCGACTTCATCGACATGGTGCTGGAGTCCAACCGCGACCTGGTCCTCCGCCGCCTGGTGGAGTGCCTCGGCCGCGACCGGACCAAGCACCAGGTGGCCGAGGTGACCACGCTGGGACTCGTGCAGATGACCCGCAAGCGCATGGGCACCGGTCTCCTGGAAGTCTTCGGCGAGCAGTGCGAGGCATGTGCCGGCCGGGGCGTCGTCACCCATGACGAGCCGGTGGAGCACCGCCGCGCCAACACGGTGGCCGCTGAGCACCACATCCACCGTGCGGAGATCCAGCCGCCGGCCCGGACGGAACGGAAGCGCCGCCGCGGCAAGGGCGGAGTGCCGGTCCCGGAGACTGTTCCGGCTGCACCTGCTGCCGCGCACCACCCCGAACCGTCGGAGGCGGAACGGCACGCCAAGGCTGAAGCGACCCGCGCAGCCCTCGCCAATATTGCGGCAGCGGCGCACGCGGCGCACCTGCATGAGGAAGCAGCGCACAGTGCCGCCGCGGAGGGTGAGGCAGCCCGTCCGGCAGCACCTGCGGCCGCCGCACCGGAAAGCCCTGTGGTGCACCGTGCTCCGGAAACGGAAAGCGTCTCCGGACGTCCCGGCGCAGTGCTCACGTTCGGCGGCGAGAAGGTGATTCTTCCGTTCGTTGACCACAGTGAAGAGCCAGCCAAGGAGGCACCTGCCCTGACGCTGGACCGGCTCGAGGAAGCCTTCGCACACCTCGGCGCCCCGGTTGCACCCGCCGAGGACGAGTCGGCTCCGGAGCCGGCCGAAGCGGCGCATGCCCAGGAACCGGAAACCAGGCCCGCTGTACGGCAGCCGCCGGAAAGCTCCACGGTGCCGTCCCGCGGCCGCCGTCCCCGCCGCAACCGCAGTGCCAGCCGCGCCCAGGGTGCAGCCAACGAGACATCCGTGGAACACCACGAGGTTGCTCCGGCTGCCGCCGAAGGGCACTCACACGAGGCCAAGGCACCTGAGGCGGGAAACGCGCAGGGAACCCAGCCGGCTCTGCATGCCAGTGAGCCGATCATCCTGGGGGTCGGGGTACCCGCCTCTGAACTCTGAGCTGACTGGACACTGAGCTGACTGAGCTCTGAATACACCGGTGGAAAAGGTCCGGCACCGCGCAAGCGGTGCCGGACCTTTCCGGTTCCGGAACATTTGCAACGGGCCGTGGCAGGGGACAAAGGCGGCGGCCTGCAACCTGTCGTAAATGTCCATTTCGGCGCCCCCCGCCCAACGAACCGCTAGGCTGGGGGACTGACACGGGGTGCCGCGCAAGGGCCGGCTGAGATCCAAACCCGTTGAACCTGTCCGGTTAGCACCGGCGAAGGGATGTCTTCCTTGTCATCAGCATCACTCCTGCCCGCACCCGCCGCTTTCCAGCCGGAAACGGCGCCGCCGGCTGCCCCGACGGCCCGCGCCGTTCCGCGCGTCCTGGCCATCGCAGGCTCGGATCCGTCCGGCGGCGCAGGCGTCCAGGCCGACCTGAAGAGCATCGCAGCCCACGGCGGCTACGGGATGGCCGCCATTACGGCCCTCACGGCGCAAAACACCACCGGCGTTCGCGGCGTGCACGTTCCGCCGGCCTCCTTCCTGTCCGCGCAACTGGACGCTGTCAGCGACGACATCCGCGTGGACGCCGTGAAAATCGGCATGCTGGGCGATGAACAGGTGATCGCTGCCGTCCGCAGCTGGCTCGAAAAGGTGCGGCCCGGCGTCGTCGTCCTCGATCCGGTGATGGTGGCCACCAGCGGTGACCGCCTCCTCCGGGAGTCTGCGGAGGCTGCGCTGCGGCAGCTGCTGCCTCTGGCGGACCTGATCACCCCCAATCTTCCCGAACTGGCCATGCTGCTCGGGGAGCCGGATGCTGCCGACTGGTCAGCCGCCCTTGACCAGGGCCGGCGCCTCGCGGCCCAGACAGGTGCCACGGTGCTCGTCAAAGGCGGGCACCTGGACGGCTCAACGTGCCCGGACGCCCTCGTCAACACCGCCGGGCTGCTGTCGGCGGAAGTGGTGGAGGTTGCGGGGGAGCGGGTCCCCACACGGAACAGCCACGGTACCGGATGCTCGCTCTCCTCGGCCATGGCCACGGCGCAGGCACGGCTGGGCGACTGGGAAGCATCGCTGCGGGCGGTCAAGCCCTGGCTGGCCGAGGCCCTCCGCACGTCCGGGCATCTGGATGTCGGCGCCGGCAACGGACCGATCAACCATTTCCACCACCTGGCCCAGCCTGAACGGAAGGGCGGGTTCGCCGAACTGCTGCGTGCCGAGACTGTTGCGGACCTGGACGCAATTTATGGCCTGGGCTTCATCCGTGGCCTTGCCGAGGGCACCCTGGCGGAAAAGCACTTCGCGTATTACCTGGCGCAGGATGCCATCTATCTCAACGGCTACTCCCGGGTCCTAGCCCGGGCCAGTGCGTTGGCACCGAGCGAGTCCGAGCAGCTGTTCTGGGCGCGCTCCGCCCAGCAATGCCTGGAGGTTGAGTCGGAACTGCACCGCAACTGGCTCAGCACGCGCAGCGTGCAGACGGAACTGGGCCCGGTCACCAAGGCCTACGTCGATCACCTGCTGGCGTCGTCGGCAGGCGGCAGCTACGCCGTGCTGGTCGCCGCGGTCCTGCCCTGTTTCTGGCTGTACGCCGAGGTCGGGGAGACCTTGCACGCCGAGTATGTGGCCGCCGGGGCCCAGGCCGGGCACCCCTACGCGGAGTGGCTGCGGACGTATGCCGACGAGGACTTTGCCGCCGCCACCCTGCGTGCCATCGAAATCGCCGACGACGCCGGACGGGCCGCGTCAGCAGGGGAGCGCGAAGCAATGATCACCGCTTTCCGGCAGTCCTGCCGGTACGAGGTGGAATTCTTCGACGCGCCGAGCCGCCACAGCTGAGCGGAACCGGCCGCAGTGCCCGGTAGGATAGTCGCGCACGGCATCGGAGATCCGGGACGGTGGCCCCTGTGGCGCTTATCACGGACAAACCGCCGGTGCCAGCCTCATTTGCGGCCGACGACGGAATTAGCGTATTCTAGATCTTCGGTGCTTACGCCAACACTTGGGTTATGACCCGGGATAGTCCACTCGGGCTTGTTCCTGGGATAGCTCACGGGTTCCCTTTGGGCAATCCACGGCGTTGAGGCACAGCGCGAACCAGGCCAATTTCCGGACCCGGGTTCCGCACGCAAATTTAGTAATAGACGTCGAGAGAAGTGAGTTCCCAAGTGGTGTACGCGATTGTCCGCGCAGGCGGCCGCCAAGAGAAGGTTTCCGTTGGAGACTTCGTTACCCTGAACCGCGTCGCCGGTGGAGCTGGCAGCACCATTGAGCTGCCCGCACTGCTCCTGGTGGACGGTGACAAGGTCACCTCCGCAGCTGCGGACCTGGCCAAGGTAACTGTTACGGCTGAGATCCTTCAGGACCTTCGTGGTCCGAAGATCGTCATCCAGAAGTTCAAGAACAAGACCGGCTACAAGAAGCGCCAGGGTCACCGCCAGGAATTGACCAAGGTCAAGATCACCGGCATCAAGTAACCTTCGGTTACTGAACAGGTTCCCCGCAGTTTTCCAGAATTAAAGGCAGGCATTCCAAATGGCACACAAAAAAGGCGCGAGCTCCACTCGCAACGGTCGTGACTCCAACGCCCAGTACCTCGGCGTCAAGCGCTTCGGCGGCCAGGTAGTTTCCGCTGGCGAAATCATCGTCCGCCAGCGCGGCACCCACTTCCACCCCGGTGCGGGCGTCGGCCGTGGCGGCGACGACACCCTGTTCGCCCTGCAGGCAGGTGCCGTTGAATTCGGTACGCGCCGCGGCCGTCGGGTCGTCAACATCGTTGCTGCTGCAGCTGCAGAGTAACAACAAGTTCTGAACCGGTGGAGCGGGCCATGATGGCTCGCTCCACTGTTCTTTTAACCGCATTACAATCGATTTGGACGTCCAGGACGGCCGGATCTAGCAACAGAGGAGATTCACCGTGGCGAGCTTTGTAGACCGGGTAGTACTGCACGTATCCGGCGGTACCGGCGGCCACGGCTGTGTCTCCGTCCACCGCGAGAAGTTCAAGCCGCTCGGCGGGCCCGACGGCGGCAACGGCGGCAACGGGGGCGACGTCATCCTGCGCGTTGACCTGCAAACCACCACGCTGCTCGACTACCACCACGCACCCCACCGCCACGCCACCAACGGCGGCCCCGGCATGGGTGACTGGCGCGGCGGCAAGAACGGCGAGACCCTGGTCCTGCCCGTACCCGACGGCACCGTCGTCAAGACCAAGGACGGCAAGGTCCTTGCTGACCTTGTGGGGGAGGGCGCCGAATTCGTCGCAGCGTCCGGCGGCCCGGGCGGCCTCGGCAACGCCGCGCTGTCCTCACAGAAGCGCCGGGCGCCAGGTTTCGCACTGCTCGGCATCGAGGGTGATGCCAGCGATATCGTCCTGGAGCTGAAATCGATCGCAGATATTGCCCTGGTGGGTTTCCCCTCCGCAGGCAAGTCCAGCCTGATCGCGGCCATGTCCGCCGCCCGCCCGAAGATCGCCGACTACCCCTTCACCACCCTCATTCCCAACCTGGGCGTGGTCCAGGCCGGCGACGTGCGTTTCACCATCGCCGACGTTCCGGGCCTCATCGAGGGCGCCAGCGAGGGCAAGGGCCTGGGCCACAACTTCCTCCGCCACGTCGAGCGCTGCGCAGCTTTGGTGCACGTTTTGGACTGCGGTACGCTGGAATCTGACCGAGATCCACTCTCCGACCTCGCAATTATCGAAACCGAGCTCGAAAAGTATGCGGTGGACATGAGCTACGCCGGCACGAACGGCGAAGTTGTCCCGCTCAACCACCGGCCCCGGCTGGTGGCACTTAATAAGGTCGACCTGCCGGACGGCAAGGACATGGCCGAGTTCGTCCGGCCGGAGCTGGAGTCCCGCGGCTACCGGGTCTTCGAAGTTTCAGCCACGAGCCATGAGGGCCTGCGCCAGCTTGGCTTTGCCATGGCAGAGATCGTCAAGGCCGCCCGCGACAGCGTGGAGGCGACGCCGCCGAAGGTGCATGCACCAGTACTGCGGCCCCGCGCCGTCAACGAGACCGGTTTCCGGATCCGCCGTGAGGAGAAAAACCTGGAGCCGCTGTTCCGCGTTTTGGGCGACAAGCCCGTGCGCTGGGTCAAGCAGACGGACTTCACCAACGAGGAAGCCATTGGCTACCTCGCGGACCGGCTGGCCAAGCTCGGCGTCGAAACCGAGTTGTTCAAGCAGGGCGCCAAGCCCGGCGACACCGTTGTGATCGGTGAGGACGACGGTGTGGTGTTCGACTGGGAGCCGACCATGATGGCTGGCGCAGAGCTGCTGGCATCGCCGCGCGGCACGGACGTCCGGTTCGCAGATATCGGCGACCGTCCCACCCGTGGCCAGAAGCGCGAGGAACAGATCGAGCGCCGCGACGCGAAGGCAGCGGCACGGGCCGAGCTGGAAGCCGAGCGTAAAGCCGGCATCTGGACCGAGTCCGTCAGCGCGCGCCGGGCTGCCCGGCCACTCAAGGAGAGCGGACTTACCACCGAAAATGAGGAGTGAACCCGCACACGTGACCGATACTTCCGCAATTGTCATCGAGGAACCCAGGACCGACGACCGCAGCATGCTCGCCAGGGCACGCCGCATTGTGGTCAAAGTAGGATCGTCGTCCCTTACCAGCATCAAGGGCGGAATATCGGAGGAGGCGCTGACCGAGCTTTCGGACGTGCTGGCTGCCAAGTGCAACGCGGGAACGGAGATCATCCTTGTCTCCTCAGGTGCCATTTCGGCCGGTCTCGCGCCGCTGGGCCTGGCCAAGCGCCCGCGTGACCTCGCGACGCAGCAGGCGGCTGCCAGTGTGGGGCAGGGCCTGCTGATGGCGCGGTACACGCACGCCTTCGCCGCGCACGGCGTCACCGTGAGCCAGGTGCTCCTCACCGCCGACGACCTCATGCGGCGCAGCCACCACCAGAATGCATTCCGTGCCCTCAACCGGCTGCTTAACCTCGGTGTGGTGCCCGTCGTGAACGAGAACGACACCGTCGCCACGCACAAGATCCGCTTCGGCGACAACGACCGCCTGTCCGCCCTCGTGGCGCACCTGGTGCGTGCCGACGCGCTGGTGCTGTTGTCCGACGTCGATTCCCTCTACGACGGTCCGCCAGCCGAGGGCGCCAAGCGGATTCCGCAGGTGGACGGACCGGAGGACCTGGACGGCGTTTCCATCGGCAGGACCGGCAAGGCCGGGGTGGGCACCGGCGGCATGCAGACCAAGGTGGAGGCGGCCCTCATGGCCGCCGATTCGGGCATCCCGGCGCTCGTGACGTCCACCTCGAACGCCGCCGCGGCCTTGGCCGGCGAGGACGTCGGAACCTGGTTTACCGTCAACGGGGCACGCAAGTCCGTCCGGATGATGTGGCTCGCGCACCTCGCCCATGTGCAGGGGCGGCTGATCCTCGACGACGGCGCCGTCCGGGCCGTGCGGGACAACCACACCTCGCTGCTGCCCGCCGGCATCACGGCCGTTGAAGGAAACTTCGAAAGCGGTGACGCCGTCGAAATGGTCTCGCTGGGCGGGACAGTGATCGCCCGCGGCCTGGTGAACTACTCCGCGGCCGAACTGCCGCAGATGCTCGGACGGTCCACCGTGGAACTGGGCGAGGCCCTCGGCCGCGGATTCGACCGTGAAGTTGTTCACGTTGACGACCTGGTTCTGGTCTAGGCGCCGGACTCGCCTAGACTTGGATGATGACTGAGGCACTGATGAACCAAGCAGCTGAGAAATCCAACGACGCTACGACGGTCCCCTCCCTGCCGGCAGACAGCCAGCCCGCACCGGCAGAGGTCGAGTCGGCCGTCTACGCTATCGCCGACCGCTCCCGCCAGGCTGCCCGCAGCATGGGCCGCGCCAACCGGGCCTGGAAGGACAAGGCCCTGCGCGCCATCGGGAGCGCCCTGACCGCGAACAAACAGCAGATCCTGGCCGCGAACACCAAGGACGTCGAGGCGGGCCGCGCCAACGGCACGTCCGCCGCGCTCCTGGACCGGCTGACCCTGAACGACACCCGCATTGCCGCCCTCGCCGCCGCCCTGGAGAACCTGGCCGGGCTGCCCGATCCCGTGGGCAACGTGGTGCGCGGCCAGACCCTGCCGAACGGCCTGCGCCTGCGCCAGATCAATGTCCCCATGGGCGTGGTGGCAGCCATTTACGAGGCCCGTCCGAACGTGACCGTGGACATTGCCGGCCTGGCGCTCAAGAGCGGCAACGCCGTGATCCTCCGCGGCGGTTCGGCGGCAGCCTTCACCAACGAGGCGCTCATCCGCGTGCTGCGCGAGGCCCTGGAGTCCGTGGGCCTGCCCGCGGACGCCGTGCAGAGCGTGGACCAGTACGGCCGCGAGGGCGCCAACGTCCTCATGCGGGCCCGCGGACGCGTGGACGTGCTGATTCCCCGCGGCGGCCGGGAACTGATCCAGACCGTGGTCAACAACTCCTCCGTACCGGTCATCGAGACCGGGGAGGGGAACGTCCACATCTTCATCGACGAGTCGGCCAGCGAAGACATGGCGGTGGAGATTCTCCTCAACGCCAAGACGCAGCGCCCCAGCGTCTGCAACACGGTGGAAACGCTCCTCGTGCACTCCCGGTCCACGGTGCTGCCCGCCGTCGCCGCGGCGCTGACCAAAGCGGGCGTCCGGTTGCATGCCGATGACCGCGTCCGGGCGGCGCTCCCCGCGTCGGTGGAATCCCAGCCGGCCACGGACGACGACTGGGCCACCGAGTACATGGACCTGGACCTGGCCGTGGCCATGGTGGACAGCCTGGACGACGCCGTGAAGCACATCCGCACGTGGTCCACGGGACACACCGAAGCCATCCTGACAAATGACCTGCGCAACGCCGAGCGCTTCATCGCGGAAATCGACTCCGCTGCGGTCATTGTGAACGCATCCACGCGGTTTACCGACGGCGGCGAGCTGGGCCTGGGTGCCGAGGTCGGCATTTCCACGCAGAAGCTTCACGCCCGCGGCCCGATGGGCCTGACCGAGCTGACCACCACCAAGTGGATTGTCCAGGGCGAGGGCCAAGTCCGCTCCTGACATAGCGGTAACATTAGTAAAGAAGTCCGGACCGGCGGGAATCTCCGCCGTCGTCATCCTTTTATTCCTAGGGGAGAAAATGCTGCTCCAGCAGATTGCCGCGTCAGTTGCCGAACACGAGGAGAAAGCACCTTTGTGGGCCGAACCATGGGTCTTCGGCATCTCGATGTTCGCCATCTTTGTGGTGTTGATGTTTGTTACCCTCTCCTACGGCAACCTGGGCAAGCGGCACACCGCTGTTGATGAGCACGCGGACCCGCACCGCCAGCACCCCAACAAGCACGACCACGGCCAGGGCCACTAACATTTCCGCCGCATTGCTCCACAGGGATACGCAGCGCCGGCTGCGGCTGGGCGTGATGGGCGGGACCTTCGATCCCATCCATCACGGCCACCTTGTGGCCGCCAGTGAGGTGGCCGCCAAGTTCGGGCTCGATGAAGTCGTGTTCGTTCCCACCGGCCAGCCATGGCAGAAGTCCAGCAAGAAGGTCAGCGAACCTGAGCACCGTTATTTGATGACGGTGATCGCTACGGCGTCGAACCCGCGGTTTACCGTCAGCCGTGTCGATGTGGACCGTCCCGGTCCCACATACACCATCGATACCCTCCGCGATCTCCGTACCCAGCGGCCGGACGCCGACCTGTTCTTCATCACCGGCGCAGATGCCCTGGCGCAAATCTTGTCGTGGAAGGACATTGACGAGCTATGGTCGCTGGCCCACTTCGTGGGAGTCACGCGGCCGGGCCATGAACTGGACGGCATGGGCCGAAAAGATGTCAGCCTGCTCGAGGTCCCCGCGATGGCGATCTCGTCAACCGACTGCCGCGCCCGCGTCGCCGCCCACAATCCGGTCTGGTACCTGGTTCCGGACGGCGTGGTGCAGTACATCGCGAAATACGAGCTCTACGCCGCACCGGCCGGGAACAGCAGCTCCGAACCTACCGAGACAATCGTCAGCCAGCACTGAATGAGTTTGAGATGAGTCAGGAACAGCCACCGATCCGCAGCCGCCGAGAACTGCGCAAGGCCCGGGATGAAGCCCTGGCCCAGAACCGGAACGCCGCCCCTCAGGGTGCCGGTGAGGTAACCCCTGCGTCGAAATCAGCTGCCCCCAAGGCTCCAGCCCCAAACCAGCCTGTTTCGAAACGTCCCGCCTCCGCAACCCCGGTCACGTCAACTCCTGCCGGTCCCGGAAAAACTGACTCCTCCCGTCCGGCCGGAGACGGCGGGCAGTCAAATGCCCGAGGACGCGTCCGCCGTGCGGCACCGGGTCCCGTGGACACCCCGGCAAGTGGTTCGGCCGCCGAACGCTCGTCCCAAATCCGAGCCCGCGACCGGGCGGCTCTGCGGACCATCAAGGAACTTGCCGAAAAGGAAGAACAGCTTTCCGGCGGTGGGCCGCCGACGCGCCGGCAGCTGAGGCTGATGCAGCTCAAGGAGCAGGCAGTCACCTCGGCGATGCCCATTGTGCCGCCGGCCGACGGCGGTGCCTCCGCTGGAAAGCCGCCCGCCGCTTCGTCCGGTACAGACGGTTCATCCAGCCCTGGCAGCAGGTCCACCCCTGGCACCAGCTCCAAGCCGGCCAGCCGTCCGGGCCCGCTGCCCGCGACTCCAGCAAGTGACGGGCTGCCCGAGGGCATGACGGTGGAGCAGGCCCTTGAAGCGCGTGCGCTCCTCGCCGAACAGGCCAAGAACCAGATCGCCAAGATGGAACACATCGCGGCGACAGACCCTGAAGCCGTGGATCCGGAAATCCTCGCCCAGCAGATCGCCCTGGCTGAACGGGCGGCTGTGCTCAACAAGCGGGCCATGGCCAAGCAGAAGCTGGCCGAACAGAACACCACGCCGCAAACGGGCCACAACGGTCCGTCCACCGCCAGCAACCTCGCCATGGTGACGCCGCTGGAATTTGAACAGGTTCCGGGTGTGGACCGTCCTGTCATGAAGCGGCCAGCCACCTCGTACGTTCCCGTGGTGACCAACCCCGGTCCGCGGGTCCCCGTCCGGGGCAACCGGGCCGCCAAAGCGTCCCGCTCAGCCGGGCCGTCCACCGGGCGGTCGCGGGTCATAGCCCGGGCGGAAGCAGCGGCCCGCTCTGCGGCGGCGCCTCCGGCCAGCGCCCGGCAAAATGCCGAATGGACCGAGGAGTCCGGCGAAGACGTCACTGCCCTGCCGCCCGTGTCCGCGAAGTCGGCCTATGGGCTGGAGCCCCTGGACGCAGCCACTGCCGGGCTTGGCCGGGCCAACCGGTTGAGGCTGATTCAGCTTGGCGTCCTCGCGCTGGGCGCAATCGCCCTTGTCGCCGGCGTCATCATGATCATCAGCGGCCTTTCACGCTGACTTCGGCCAGTACCACCACCTACGCTTTATCACCATCACAAGGAGTCCCGTGACTGCATCCGAATCGTCCGTCACCACAGCCCGGCACGCAGCCAGGGCCGCGGCGGACAAGATTGCCCAAAACATCGTCGCCCTTGACGTCAGCGAACGCCTGGCACTGGCGGACGTTTTCCTCATTGCCTCTGCACCCAGCGAACGCCAGGTCAATGCCATCGTCGACGGCATTGAAGAGGAGCTCATCAAACAGGATCTGCGCCCGGTCCGCAGGGAAGGCCGTTCGGCCGGCCGGTGGGTCCTGCTGGATTATGCAGACGTCGTCATCCATGTTCAGCATGAGGAAGACCGCGTCTTTTATGCCCTGGAGCGTCTCTGGAAGGACTGCCCGGTGGTGGACCTGCAGTTGGGCGACGACGCTTCCGCCAAGGCCGGTGCGGCCGCCGAACAGGAGTAGCCAGCAGAACCGAATATGCCCGATTTGGAATTTTCGGAAACGCTGTTCTAAGATATTTGAGTTGCTTCGGAGAGATCCGGACAGAAGAACGGATGGATCGGGCTTCGCCCGAGGTCTGAAGCAGCAAGAATACGGGGCTGTGGCGCAGCTGGTAGCGCACCTGCATGGCATGCAGGGGGTCAGGGGTTCGAGTCCCCTCAGCTCCACCGGATGATCCGCCGGAATCGAAAGATTCCGGCGGATTTTTCTTTGCCCGAAGTGAGGCCGTGCCGGTTTTCCGGGCGGCGGTGGAACGTGAGGGACGCCATGCGTTCTCGATTCGCATCTTGGTGATTTCTGGACTACGCTGGTCGGGTTGCTTCGGGAAAACGCAAAGATCCCGGAAACAATTTGGGGCTGTGGCGCAGCTGGTAGCGCACCTGCATGGCATGCAGGGGGTCAGGGGTTCGAGTCCCCTCAGCTCCACCAAGAAACCGCTAGAACAAAGGGCCTTAGCCCGGTGCTAGCGGTTTTTCTTTGCCCAGTCGCCGCACGACTTTGTGTTTTGATGACGTTTCCAGGCCAGTTCCGGGAGGGTTGGCCGGCGGAGTCACCACGGGAGGGAAACAGCGGCTGGTAGTGACTCCAGTCCTCCAGGCCGGCATTTTAGACCCGCATCCGGGTAAGGTGGCCGACGATGATCTCGAAGAAGTGATCCCGGTGATTCAGGTCCCTGTGCCCGTTGTCAGCGAGGCAACGTCGGACAGTGAGCGGCGCAACTCCCTGTAGCGTTCCGCCCCGAGAGCCTCGGACCAGCGCTGTTCGGTTTCAACAATGATCTGGCGTGAAAGATCGACGGCGGCGATGCCTTCCGGGGTCAGCGTCACCACTTTGGCTCGCTTGTCGCCCGGGTCGGGACCGAGCTCAACGTACCCTTCGTGATCGAGGAATTTCATGAACTGGCCGATTCCGGCCTTCGTGATGGCGGCCCGCTCGGCCAATACCGTGAGGCGGACACCTTCCTGGGGAATCAGCGACATGACCCTGTAGTGAGACGGCCTGAGGCCGGGGATGGACCGGGCACTTATGGCTGAGCGCAAACTCCCAAAGGCGCCGGCCAGGAGGTCGGCTATGTGGGGCAGGTCGTCTCCTGCACTTGGATCATTGACACTGATCATAAAGTAACTTTACCATTATTTGGTAAACCACGTTTACTATTTCCTGATCGGCAGCGATTCAGGTCCCCTTCGAAGGGGCGCACCATGCAGGAAGCCAAGCTGGACAACATGAAGACTCTCGGTGCTGCCGAGGTGGACTCCGCCACGCTCGCCGGGATAGCGGCCGCAGCCCTGGGCGAGCCAGTGGCGGAGGTCCTTTCGGCCAAGGCAACGGAGATCACTTTCCCGATGTTCAACATGACCACGGGCGGTCTGTGGCGGGTGGAAGGAACGGTCCACACAAACTCCTGTGGCGACGGCGGCCAGGCTAGGGCGGCCCGGGGTTTCAGCACGGTCCTGAAGCTCGTCCAGTCGCCGCTGCTATGGAGCGGCATCGGGCAGGGTCCCGCCTCCCTTCAGGGAGGGCCTGGCGCGCCATTACCGGTGGCGAACAGAGGGCGAGGTCTATGCGTCCAAACTGGCCGAGGCCATGCCCGCCGGCAGCCGGCTCCCCACGGTTTACAGCATTGAGGAACTGGACGAGCAGCGCACCGCACTCTGGATGGAAGACATCTCCGAGTGCCCGGATGCCGCATGGACCGATGAAAGGTTCCGCGACGCAGCGACGCTGCTTGGCAGGCTGGCTGGCACTAGCGCCGCGCGGGACCTGGGCCCTGATATTTCTGCTGTCAGGGACGCGGACAGGTTGCGGTTCTACCTGGACGGGCCGGGCGCCATGGTTTTCATGCCTGCCATCCGGGGCGAAGACCTGTGGCGGGTCCCCGCTGTTGCCGACGCTGCTGACCGGCACTTGATTGCCGGACTGCGCTCCTTGACCGACAGGGCGGATGAACTGGCTGACGAAATGCTGGCCCTCCCGACGCTGCCGGCCCACGGCGACGCCAGTCCGCAAAACCTCCTGATCGAAAGCGCCGGAGGCGGTCCCGGCGGCATCACCGAGTTTGTTGTGATTGATTGGGGACTGTACGGGGGAGCGTGCGCAGGCTTCGATCTGGGCCAGTTGCTCGCGGGCTGGGTCAACCAGGGCATGATGGCAGGGGCTGAGCTGTACCGGCTGGAGCCTTTGTGCCTGCAGGCCTACTGCGAGGGCTTGGCCTACTCCGGCACAGACGTTCCCGAGTTGACTGTGCGGCGGGGGCATGCAGCTTCCATGGCCTTGTTTGCCGGATTGCAGGCGGTGCCCAGCCAGCGGCTGGCAGAGCCAGACTCGGTGGAACTGCGTACGTTCATGGCCGGACGGGTGGAGATGGTCCGCTTCGTTCTTGAGCTGCTCTCCTCAACCGACTGACATCGCCGGGGCGCTCCAGCGCCCCACACGGCAACGACAGGGCAGCCCCATCTCGCCCGGCCGTTGGGCTCGCCCCGCCCGACGACTTTTCCTATTAATGCCCGGACTGCTGGTAACGCTCAATCTTTTGACGAATCTTGGATATTCCTTGGGCCCTTCCTGGCCCCATTGGCCCTAGAGTGGAGCCATGAAAACGGGAGCGGCCTTGGTGCTGTCCGTTGTCGGGATACTCGCAGCGGGCTCGGCAGCACTTGCCGTCAACACGCAGGTGCTCAGCGTCTCACCCACCGGCACCGGAAACGCCAACAGCGTCCTCCTGCCGAATGCTCCCGTGCCACCGGCTTCAGCCACCACCCCAGCACCCAAACCAACAGCCGCACCGGCCAGTAGCCAGAAGGCTTCCATCCCGGCAAAGTCGGCTCCGGCGAAATCCGGCCCAGCGAAAGCAGACGTGGCCAAAGCGAGTCCGGCCAAGTCCGTGGCGGCTCCTGCGCCCGCGAATGCCGGCAGTGTTGCGACGGCACCGTCGTCATCCGGTCCCGGCGGGACCGCGGGTGGTGCGGTGACAGTTCAGCCCGCCCCTGTCCAGGGTGGCGCGGTCCCCGTCCAACCGGGAGACGACAAGGGCGGGCTGCGGAAGGCACCGGAGCCCGGTGACGACAGCGGCGGCCACGGCGCCGACGACTGAACCCGGCCTCCCTTCTGCGTTTCCTGCGCCCGCCTTACTACTTCCTATGTGCGCACCTCTTCCTACGGGCGCACCTCGCTTCGTGGGCGGTTGCCTGCCGGGGCGCCGTTCTGTCTGACAGGGCGCTCCTGCCTGCGGCCGGATATCCGCGTCGGTGCGGTCTGCCTCTTGCGCGGCGGCGGAAAGGCGGTCTGGTGGCACGGTCCGGGGCAGGTAGTGCAGCGAGGGCGATCTTGGACAAGTCTTGGATTTCCTCTGCACCTATCCTTGACCGCCAGTTCCTAGTGTGGAGACATGAAAACAAGAGCAGCCCTCGCACTAACCGTCACCGGCATTCTCCTCAGCGGAGGTGCCGCCTTCGCCGCCACTACCCAGTCAGCCAGCACCACGGGTACGGGTACCAGCGACGACGCCAGGAACGTCCTCGTAACGGACGACTCTGCCACCGGAACCCCGGCCCCCGCCGTAAGTTCCGCCAAGGCCGCCCCCAAAGACAGTGCCAAGGCCAGCGACACGCAGGCCGACGACAAGAAGGCATCAGCCGCAAAGAAGGCGGCCAAGTCCGCTGAAGCAGGTGACGACAAGGGGGGCCTCCGGACCACCCCCGAAGCCGGCGACGACAATGGCGGAACCGCAGCAGTCCCGGCGCAAAATGCTGCCGGCAGTGGTTCCATCAGCGTCGAACCGGGCGATGACAAGGGTGGACTTCGGACCCCTCCCGAGCCCGGCGACGACAAGGGCGGACTGCGCTCGGACCAGGCACCCCGGGTCGCAGAACCAGGCGATGACCACGGTGGATCGCGGACGGCATCCGAACCAGGCGACGACAAGGGCGGAGACCGGAAGGCCGCTGAGCCCGGCGATGACAGCGGCGGCAGCGGCGGCCACGGCAGCGACGACTGAACTGGACGGCTGAACAGAACGACTGAGCCACCACGAACCGATAGCGCAGAGGGTCCTTCCGCACATGGTGTGCAGGAGGACCCTCTGGCGTCCCCCGTCCGCTACCCACGGCCATGGCGCGAGCGGCTTAGGCCAGGACGGCGCCTAGGATGAAGACGTGGAGCGGATGAACCAGCCGGGGGAGCTGCGCTGTTGAGCGGCGTTACTGAGCGGACGGCCGACGTCGTCGTCATCGGCGCAGGGCAGGCCGGCCTCTCCGCCGCCTTCCATCTGGCCCGCCGCGGGTTCGCTCCCGCCCCGGCCGCAGAACGGCCGGCAGGCGCCCCGACGGCTGCCGGTTCGGGACGGACGTACGCGGTGCTGGACGCCGAGGACGGCCCTGGCGGAGCCTGGCGGCACAGGTGGAAGACCCTGCTGATGGCCACAGTCAACGGCATCAGCGACCTTCCCGGAATCCCGCAGCCCGACGTCGACCCGACGGAACCGAGCTCCGCTTTCCTGAGCCGGTACTTCGCCGCCTACGAGCGCCAGGTCGGCCTGGCCATCGAGCGGCCCGTCCGGGTTCTCGCCGTCGAACGCGAAGACGCTGATCCGGCAGGGCGGTTGACTATTACCACGTCCGACGGCGGCTGGGCGGCCCGCGCAGTCATCAATGCCACAGGGACCTGGACCAGGCCGTTCTGGCCGATCTATCCGGGCCAGTTTACGTTCGCAGGCCGCCAGCTTCATGTAGCCGACTATGTTTCCGCCGAGGAGTTCCGGGGGCTCCACGTTATCGTGGTGGGCGGCGGGATTTCCGCCGTCGGGCTGCTGGACGAAATCTCGAAAGTCACGTCGACAAGCTGGTTCACGCGCCGGGAACCGGTCTGGCGGGACGGGTTCGATCCGCAGGCCGGGCACGACGCCGTCGCCCTGGTGGAAGACCGGGTCCGGCGGGGGCTGCCGCCGCAAAGCGTCGTCGCCGCCACCGGCCTCATCTGGACTCCGGCCCTCCGCGCTGCTGCCGCACGCGGCGTGCTGGAACGCCGGCCGATGTTCACCGCGATAGAACCCGCCGGCGTCCGGCTGGCGGACTGTGGGTTCCTCCCGGCGGATGTGATCCTGTGGGCCACCGGGTTCCGGGCCGAGCTGGAGCATCTGGCGCCCCTCCACCTGCGGGGTCCCGGCGGCGGGATTGCGATGGAAGGAACGCGGGTGGCCGCGGAACCCCGAATGCACCTGGTGGGCTACGGCCCGTCGTCGTCCACCAGCGGCGCAAACCGCGCCGGGCGGGCTGCGGTGACCGAAATCCTCAAACTCCTGGCTGCACCCTCCGAAGGTGACGATCCGCGGTAGATTTGCACAGGCGGATTTCTGCCCGGCAACCAGCGAGGAAGAGGCGGCGGCAACACGTGACAGAAAACGGCCTTGGGCAGCTTCTGGGCTTGCTTCGAAGGCACCCTGACGTCGAGGCCAGCAACCTCAAGGCGTGGGACGCCACCGATTCCCTCCTGCTGGACACCGCCTCCGACCTGCTCGCCCCGGACAGCACGGTAGCCGTCATCGGGGACAACTATGGGGCACTCACGCTCGGGCTGCTGGCCGGCGGAGCCGGTCCGGTGCCGGCCGAGGTTAGGGTGCACCAGGACCTGGTCACGGGGGAGCGGGCACTGCGTAACAACGCCGCGGCGCTGGGCGTTCCAGGGGGCTTTGCACAGCTGCCCCTCGGCCCGGACCTGCTGGCCGGCGCGGACCTGGTGCTGCTGCAGCTTCCCAGGACGCTCGCCGAACTCGAAGAGATTTCCGACGCCGTAGCCCGGCACGCGCCCGCCGGCGCTGTTTTGCTTGCGGGCGGCCGGGTCAAGCACATGTCCCTGGGCATGAATGCCGTGCTGGAGAAGTACTTCGGCACGGTGCAACCACAGCTGGCCCGGCAAAAATCCCGGCTCATCCTTGCCTCGAACCTGTTGCCTGCAGAGGGACCTCCGCCCTTCCCGGTGACGGAACACAACGCCGAACTCGACCTCGACATCTGTGCCCACGGGGCCGTTTTCGCAGGCACCCGCCTGGACATAGGTACCCGCTTCCTCCTGACGTTCCTGCCCGAGATCCCGTTCGCGGGCAGGGCCGTGGACCTGGGCTGCGGCACCGGGATCCTGGCAGCAATGTACGCTCGCCGGCACCCCGGCTCCGAGGTCACTGCCACGGACCGGTCCGCTGCCGCGGTGGCCTCCGCGGAGTCCACCGCCCGGGCCAACGGCCTGGCCGCACACATCACAGCTGTCCAGGACGATGCGATGAGCACCCTTCCCGCGGGAAGCGCCAACCTTATCCTGCTGAACCCGCCGTTCCACCTCGGCTCGAGCGTCCACGCCGGTGCCGGGCTGAAGATGTTCGAGGCAGCTGGCAGGGTCCTGGCCCCCGGGGGCCAGCTGTGGACGGTATTCAACAGCCACCTGCGCTACATGCCTGCCTTGGAAAGGCTGATTGGTCCCACCATGGTGAGGGGCCGGAACCCAAAATTCACCGTTGCCGTCAGCGTCAGGCGGCCTGCCACCTGAGCCCCGCGGGCCGCCGTCGAACGGCCTGTGCAGCGGGCGCGTGTGGGACGTACCCGTTGCCCGGGGCGTAACGTACGATTCAGACATTGATAGTGGCCAACAGCAGATGATAGGGGAATCCTTGACCGAGATCCGCCAGCACTCGCCGAGGCGCGGAACCAACCTGCCCCGGATGGGCGACTTCAACCTGACTGTCATTCTCGATGCGATCCGCCGCGCCGCCGGAGGGCTGAGCCGCGTGGAGCTCGCCCAGATCGTTGGCCTGTCCCCGCAAACCATTTCGAACATCTCCCGCCGGCTGCTGGACCAGAAACTCATCGTCGAGGCAGGCAAAGAGGGCAGCGGGCCCGGCAAACCACGGACCATCCTTCGCCTGAATCCCGCAGGCATGTACGCGGTCGGTGTGCACCTGGACCCTGCTGTGGCCACATTCGTCGTCCTGGACCTGCTGGGCGCAGTGGTCAGGCATTCGAGCGTGAAAACGCCGGACAGCTCCCATCCCGAGGCCGTCATCACCGCTATCGCCGCTGAAATCGACAAGCTGATAGAGGCCTCGGGCGTGGACCGCGCCAAGATCGCCGGCCTGGGCGTCGCGGCGCCCGGACCGATCGACCATGACAACGGAACGGTGGTGGAGCCTCCGCTCCTTGACGGCTGGGACAGCGTTCCGCTCCGGGACGCGCTGGCCGAGGCAACAGGTCTGTCCGTGCTGATGGACAAGGACGTCACCAGCGCCGCGGTCGCCGAAACCTGGGCTGGCGGTCCCAGCGGCGCCGGCAGTTTCATTTTCATGTACATGGGCACCGGCATCGGCTGCGGCATCGTCCTCAATGACGAGGTCGTGCGCGGCACGTCGGGGAACGCCGGCGAGATCGGCCACATCATCGTCGACCCGGACGGAGCTCCCTGCGACTGCGGGCTGCGCGGCTGTGTTAAATCCACCTGCATTCCACAAGTCCTCGTGGCGCAGGCCCAGGGGGCAGGCATCCTGGACGAGCCGGGCACTGCCACCAGCGGCTCTGCCGTCCAGGAACGGTTCGCCAAGCTCTGCGAGGCCGCCGACGCCGGAAACAGCGAAGCGGCCGCCATCATCGACAAATCAGCTGAACTCGTCGCCCGCGCGGCGTCGGCGGTGGCCAACACGCTGGACGTGGACCGGGTGGTGTTTGGCGGGCCCTTCTGGCCGTTGCTGTCCGGGCGCTACCTGGAGAAGGTTCCCGGCTTGATCCAGCAAAGCAGCGATGCCGGCAACATCCACGCCGTGGAAGTCGTGGGTACAGGCGTGGGGGAGGACGTGGGAGCGGTGGGCGCTGCCTGCCTGGTCCTTGAGCACACCCTTGCGCCCCGGGCTCAGAGGCTGCTGCTGGAGGGCTAGCCGGGCTTGAGGGCTAAACCTCAGTCGATGTCCTCGACGATCGTCCCGTAGGGAATCGTGTCGTCGAGATGCGCCTGGTGCCCCCTGGGAACGAAGAGCACCCGAACGCCGTGAAGCTGCTCGGCTGCCGACTGGAGGAGGACCGGACGGACCATGTCAACGAAGCTCGGGTCCTTGCCAACGAGATATTCCTCGTAGCTGGCTGGTAGCTGAATCATGGCATCAGAATAGACCTGTTCATACGCCAAGGGGAGGTACCCGGAGCGTCCGGTCCGGGCGCCCTTTCCGGTATCGGACGCTCCTACTGATTAGTAGCCTGGCTGGACAGTCGGGCTGTCGCCCGTAGCCGGGCTGCTGGCAGGCGCAGACGTACTGATGGCAACCTCAGCCTGATCCGTCTTCGCGTAGACGTTCTTGCTGACCTGATAGGCATGCTTATCCAGCTTGTGCGCCTCCTGGTTGATTTCGTTCAGCTTGGCATCGGTGAGCTGTTCGATCTTGGCGAGCTTCAGGGTCTCCTGATCGGTGCCGCCCACCGCCGTCACCTTCACCAGGCCCGTTCCGGCCGAGTAGAACTTCCGCTGGTGACCTGCTGCCGGTTCCAGCGGGTTGCGTTCGTCGATCACCAGCACATCGTCATAGCAGCCGGTGGCGACGCACACATGGTCGTTCTGCTTGAAGACCTGCCCGCAGTCCAGGAAGTCGACGCTCGCCGCATGGGCCTGGACGTAGCTGGGCGTGTTTGTCTGGGGGTCTGCCTGCATGGCGATGCCGGCCTGTGCCTCATCCAGGCTGTGGATGAACGTGGAGGGCGCGCCGGTGAACTTTCCGTTTTCATATTCCTCGGGGTATTCGCCAAAGAGCCAGACGGTGCCGCTGTTGGTCTGCGCGAAGAACGCCAGTTCGGATTCGACGAGCTCATCGCCCGCGTAGTCCCGGTCCCACATGACCTGGGTCTTCACGCCGTCGATGACCTTGGTCAGGCCCGTAATCGAGTGCACCACCGTGCGTTTGATGTCTCCCTCGGCACTTTTGACGTCTCCCGTGGTGGTGTACTGCATGCCAGGCTTGAGCGGGAACCACTTGTTATCCACGTTGGGGGATGACTGGAACTGGGAGATGTCGAAGTTGATCGCGGAGCCGGGGCCGCAGAGCTCGTCCGCGCCGGCCGTCACGGTTGAATCGGGGGTGGCGGATCCCGAAGCCGCGGATCCCGTTGGTGCAGACTCCGGAGCACCCGCCGGGGCTGACGTCGCTGTCGGTGAGGCGGACCCGGAGGTAGCCGGAGGGGAGGTGTTCTGCTGCGGGGCGCAGGACGTAACGGTGGCCAGCGCCAGTAGGAGCACGAGGGCGGAGCCCTGGGCGGACGGTGTCTTGTGAAGCGGAGGTTTGTGAAGCTGGAACATCTCGGTGGCCTTTCGCCGTGGGGATTTCTGGCTTCCAGCAACTCCACCGCGCCGTCAGTGCCGTGCCCGGCGGCAGCAGAACGCTGGCGAACCGCGCCCTGCCGGCGGGTAATCATGGGACGGTGCGACGACGCAGGCTCAGGCGGGCGGGGAGATGTTCTCTCGGGACGGTTCACCGAGGAGGAACCAGAAGAAGCATCCAGCCTCCTCAACCTGAGACCTTGCCGAATCCGATACGACGTGACAAAAGAATGGACTAGTTTCGGCCGTTTGGAAAGGGCTTCGGCAGGCGGGCTACCGTGGCTGAATAGCGCCAAAGCCGCCTTCGGCGAAGATAATTCTGAACGGGCAGTCCAACGGGACGTAAAGCAGCGTCTTAATTCGGTGCCGACTTGAAGGCGTGCCCGGACGGCTTCTAGAGTTCTATACAAGTTACCGAGGTAACGTGTCAGCGATCCTCCGCTGCGGATGTGCCGCCTGCCGGCCGCCAAGGAGGGTGTGGGTGCCCCCATGTGGGCCTGACATTTGCTCACGGTGGACTTCTATACAGGCGTAACAGTCGCGGCTGCGCCCTGCCGAAGTCCGTCCCGTGTTCCCCAACTCAATTCATTGACCGCATGCTGCACGGGCTCCCGCCACGGCAGCGCAGCCTTCAATGGCCCAAAGCCAAGGACGCAAATGTCACCGCCAAGCCTAATTGAGACACACCCAAATCTATCGGACACGGCGCCGGTAGCCCTTTCCTACGAGCTCTTTCCTCCTCGGTCGCCTGCCGCCGCCGAGACCCTGTGGACCACCATCCGGGAACTGGAAGCCACCGATCCGGACTACGTGTCGGTCACCTACGGTGCCAGTGGCTCCAACCGGGACACCGCCGTCGAACTCGTCAACCGCCTGGTGCTGGAAACTACCCTCCGCCCGCTGGCCCACCTGACGTGTGTTGGCAACACGCCGACGGAGCTCGCGGAAATCATCGGTGAACTGCTCGACGCCGGTGTGCGCGGAATCCTTGCCCTCCGCGGCGACCTGCCCAAGGACGGCGGCGAACCGGTCAGCGGGTCGCTGCGCTACGCCCAGGACCTGATTGAGCTCATCCGCCGGGTGGAGCAGCGGCGCTCAGCCCTGCTGTGCGCCGGAAAGGTTGCCGTTGGCGTGGCGGCCTACCCCACGCGGCACCCGGAATCACCCAGCGAGGCCCACGACGTCGAGGTGCTGCTCGCCAAGCAGCGGTCCGGTGCCGACTTCGCGATCACCCAGGTGTTCTTCCGCACGGAGCAGTACGCGGACCTTGTCACGAGGGCCCGCAGGGCCGGCGTCACGATCCCCATCATCCCGGGAGTCATGCCGCTCACGAGCCTGCGCAGGCTCAGGCGCCTTGGCGAGCTGACCGGCGTCGAACCTGCCCCGGAGCTCATCGAGAGGCTGGCTGCCGCGGATACAGACGCCGAACGGCTCCATATCGGCGTCAGCGCAACGGTGGACCTGGCCAACGCGGCCTTGGACGCCGGAGCACCGGGACTGCACCTTTACACGTTCAATGAGCACCAGAGCGCTCTGGACGTGCTGGACAAGCTGTCGCTTGCCCGGCCGGCCCGCCCGTCCAGCCGACTGAACGCGCTTGCCCGCCGCCAGCTCGCCAGCTGACCGCATTCCTCCCCACGACATTCACCAGCTTTCCCAACGATTCAAGGAATTTCACATGACTGAACAGACTTCCGTGCAGAGCACACCCTTCCCGTCCGCATCCATCCTCGGCTACCCGCGCATCGGCCGCCGCCGCGAACTGAAGAAGGCCGTGGAAGCGTACTGGGCCGGCAAGATCGACGCCGCTGCCCTCGACGCCGCCGCCAAGGAGATCCAGCTGGGCACCGCCAAGCGCCTGCAGGGCCTCGGCCTCACTGAAGCCGCAGCGGTTCCGGGCACGTTCTCCTTCTACGACCAGGTGCTCGACGCCGCCGCCCACGTCGGCGCCGTTCCGGCCCGTTTCGGCAACCTCCTCAACGCTGAGGGACAGCTGGACATCGACGGCTACTTCACCCTGGCCCGCGGCAACAAGGAACAGCAGCCGCTGGAAATGACCAAGTGGTTCGACACCAACTACCACTACCTCGTCCCGGAAATCGGCCCGGAGACCAACTTCGCGCTTACGTCCAACCGCATCGTTGAAGAGTTCGAATACGCCGTCGCCAACGGTGTGGAGACCCGCCCGTACATCGTCGGCCCGGTCACCTTCCTGCTCCTGAGCAAGGCTTCCGACGACGCCCCCGCCGGCTTCAGCCCGCTGTCCCGCCTCGAGGACGTCCTGCCGGTCTACGCCGCGCTGCTCGAGAAGCTGGCTGCCGCAGGTGCCAGCTGGGTTCAGCTGGACGAGCCCGCCTTGGTTGTGGACCAGGACACCCCTGAGCAGGAAATCCAGGCCGCCGTTGCCCGTGCCTACGAGGTCCTCGCCGCTGCCGCCAACCGCCCGCAGCTGTTCGTGTCCACCCCGTACGGCGCACTGAACGGCCAGCTCGGCACCCTCGCGGCCACCAACATCGACGCCCTGCACATCGACGTCTTCAAGGGCGAGGTTCCCTCCGCCGCAGCACTGGCCGCGCTGGGTACCAAGACCCTCGTTGCAGGCGCCGTGGACGGCCACAACATCTGGCGCAACGACCTGCAGGCTTCCGCCAACAAGATCGCCGAGCTGCAGAAGAACGTCACCAAGCTGGCCATCAGCACCTCCACCTCCACCCAGCACGTCCCGCACGACGTCGAGGAAGAGGTCCAGCTCTCCGAGCAGCTGCGCAGCTGGCTGGCTTTCGCGGACCAGAAGGCCGTTGAGGTTGTTACCCTCGCCGGTCTGCTGACCGACGCCGCCGCCGTTCAGCCGGCCATCGACGAGGCCACCCGCGTCATCGCCTCCCGTGCCGAAGCCGAGGGTGTCCGCCGCGCCGACGTCCGCGCCCGCACCGAGGCCCTGACCCCGGCCGACTTCAACCGCTCCGAGTACTCGGTCCGGGAAGCCGCCCAGGAAGCAGCACTGCACCTGCCGCCGCTGCCCACCACCACCATCGGTTCCTTCCCGCAGACCTCGGAAATCCGTTCGGCGCGCGCCCGCAACAACAAGGGCGACCTGACCAACGAGCAGTACGAGCAGCTCATGAAGGACGAGATCAAGCGGGTCGTGGAGCTGCAGGAAGAGCTCGGCTACGACGTGCTGGTGCACGGCGAGCCCGAGCGCAACGACATGGTCCAGTACTTCGCCGAGAACCTGGAAGGCTTCGACGTCACGGTCCACGGCTGGGTTCAGTCCTACGGCTCCCGCTGCACCCGTCCGTCCATCCTCTGGGGCGACGTCACCCGCAGCGCCCCCATTACGGTGGCCTGGGCGGAATACGCCCAGTCCCTGACCAGCAAGCCGATGAAGGGAATGCTCACCGGTCCGGTCACCATCCTGGCCTGGTCCTTCGTCCGCGACGACCAGCCGCTGGGCGAGACCGCCAACCAGGTGGGCCTGGCACTGCGCGACGAGATCGCCGACCTCGAAGCTGCCGGCATCAAGATCATCCAGGTCGACGAGCCCGCCCTGCGTGAACTGCTCCCGCTGCGCAAGGCCGACCAGCCCGCTTACCTGGACTGGTCCGTCAACTCCTTCCGCCTGTCCACCGCCGGTGCAGCTGACGCCACGCAGATCCACACTCACCTGTGCTACTCCGAGTTCGGCGTGATCATCGACGCGATCGACGGCCTGGACGCCGACGTGACCTCGATCGAAGCAGCCCGCTCCCGCATGGAGGTCGTCCACGACCTCGAGTCCCACGGCTTCGGCCGCGGCGTCGGACCAGGCGTTTACGACATCCACTCGCCGCGTGTTCCGGGCGAGCAGGAAGTCACCGAACTGCTGAGCACCGCCGTGAAGCACGTTCCGTCCCGCCAGCTCTGGGTCAACCCGGACTGCGGCCTGAAGACCCGCGGCTACGCCGAGACCGAAGAGTCCTTGCGGAACCTGGTCGCGGCCACCAAGACGGTCCGCGCCAGCCTGCTCGAAGGCGCCAAGTAGTAAAAAGCACGCGAACGGCGCCCGCCACCGAAAAGATGACGGGCGCCGTCGTTCTTTAGGCAGTCTTCAGGATTCCCAGACGATCTCGTCGTCGACGACGCCGTCCTCGTCCGCGGATGCCACCAGGACCTCGTCCGTGAAGTGCTCGCCCAGGGTGAAGTCCAGGACAAAGTAGCGTTCGGGCTGGCCGGGGTAGATTCCCACATGGCCGAGTTTAAGGGCCTTCAGGAACACCGCGTTGGTGAGCTGGCTCTTCTCCTTGACGCCGAAGATTTTCTGCAGGTGCTCATCCTTGATGGCGTTGCAGTGGAAGCGGAGATATTCCTGCGGGCTGGTGCCCTCCTGCTCCAGCTCTTCCGCGATCATTTCCCTGACCTCGTCCACGAGCTCGGGGAGGTACCGCAGCCGGTAGTCCACCTTGTGCATCGCCGCTTCGTCGAAGTGGTCGTGGGCGTTGATGTTCAGGTCCAGTTCGAGGCGGTGTCCGGCCAGCTCGTGCTCGGCGGCGACGTTATGGTCCCTGCCGTGGTTCAGCTCGATTACTCCGAAGTGCTGGCTCGCTACCTTGGTGGTCATATCTTCAACATAGACCCGAAAAGCAGAGCATTCCAGCATCGGGGATCATTTAACTGCCGACCCCAGCCCGCCCATAGTTTCGGCCAACAGGTCCACGAACAGCTGCACCCGGGCCGTTTTCTTGTCGTTGATGAGCAGCGCGAAGACGTTCCGGGCAAGCCGGATTTCCGGGACGTCCAGAACCACGACGCCGGCCGGCCGGTGCAGCAGCGCAAGCTCCGGCACCAGTGCCGCCCCCAGCCCGGCAGCGGCCATTTCAAGGCTGGCATGGAAGTCGTCGCTGTAGGCCACCACGCGCGGGTGGAGATTGCAGCCGGCGAAGAGCCGTTCGATGACGGTGGCATCGCTCGTGCCGGGGTGGTGCATGATCCACGGCATGTCCGACAGATGGTCCGCCGCCACCTTCGCGTCGGTGCGGAACCCCCAGCCGGAGGGAAGGACCACGCGGAAGTTGTCGTCGCCGATCCACTGCCGGTTGATGGTGTGGGGCCACGCCAGCCCTGACTGTCCCACCTGGTACACGAGCGCCACGTCGAGGTCGCCGCCCGTGCGCAGTCCCTGGATGGTCTGGGCGGGTTCGGCCACGGACACCCTCAGGTCGATGCCCAGGTTTTTCCAGGGGGGACTCCGCAGAATCCGCGGCAGGACGTAGGTGGCGAGGCTCGGGAAGATGCCCAGCCGTAGCTCCTGGCTGGTGGTGTCCTGCGTCTTGGATGCCGCGGCCATCAGGGCCTCGATGTCGGTGAGGACCTTCGCCGCGTGGCGCGCCATCACCATCGCCGCGTCGGTGGGAACCACGCTCCTGGCCGAGCGCTGGAACAGGCGGACGCCCGTATCCCGCTCCAGGGCGGACATCTGCTGGGAGACGGCCGAGGCCGTGTAGCCGAGCCGGCTCGCCGCGGCCGCGAAGGAACCCAGCCGCGTGACCTCAAGGAGCGTCCTCAAATGCACGGGGTTGACCACCAGCCAACCTTACTCCGGGTCCTCAATGCCAGGAAAAGCGGCGGGAAAAACCCATACCCATCCGGCCCATAGGGCTGCTCCGAATTGCCCGTGACTGCCATTTCCGCGGCAACTGTTCAGCAGAGGAGCAAGTATTGTCACCGAGCCCAGCATGGAGTGGAGACGAAAGGCGGCGCGTCGCCGTCGTCGGAAGCGGAGTGGCGGGCCTGACCGCCGCGCATATCCTCAGCCGCCGGGACCATGTGACCCTCTTTGAGGCGGATTCCCGGCCGGGCGGGCATGCCCACACGCACGACGTGCCGCAGGCATCGGGGAGTCTGGCCGTGGACACGGGCTTCATTGTGCACAACAACCGCACCTACCCGAACCTCATCCGACTGTTCAAGGAACTGGGCGTGGAGACGCAGGATTCGGACATGACCATGAGCATCCGCTGCGACGGCTGCGGCCTGGAGTACGCCGGGGCCAAGGGGGCTGCGGGCGTCTTTGCCAGGCCAGCCAACCTTGCCCGGCCCCGGTTCCTGCTGATGCTTGCCGAGGTCCTGCGGTTCTGGCGGACGGCGCGGGCCCTGCTGGCCAACGCTGCGTACGGCGGGGGACCTGAGCAAACACTTGGTGAGTTCCTTGAACGCGAACGCTTCAGCGGCTACTTCACCTCGCACTTCATGGCGCCGGTGGTCAGCGCGGTGTGGTCCTGTGATCCCACCACCGCCCTGGCCTACCCCGCCCGGTACCTCTTTACCTTCCTGGAACACCACGGCATGCTCGGCATCAAAGGCTCACCGCAGTGGAAGACGGTGAAGGGCGGATCGCGGCGCTACGTTGACCGTGTGGTCGAGGGTCTCCAGGATGTCCGCCTTTCCAGCCCTGTCCTCGCCGTGCGCCGGATCCCTTCCGGGGTGGAAATTACGACGGCGGCCGGCACCGAGCGCTTCGACGCCGCGGTTATCGCCGCCCACCCCCGCGAAGCACTCGCCATGATGGCCGATCCGTCCCCGGCAGAGGTGCAGGTCCTGGGGAACATCCCGTACTCCGTTAACCACATCAAGTTCCACCGCGATCCGGCGGTCCTGCCTCGCAGCAGCGCTGCCCGCGCGTCGTGGAACTACCGGCTGCCGTCGTGTGCCGCACGCCCGGGACATGTGCTGGTCAGCTACGACCTCACCCGGCTGCAGCGACTCAACACCGGAGACGGCGGCCGCTACATCTTGAGCCTCGGCGAATCGGAGCTGATCGAACCGGAGTCTGTGCTGCAGGACCTCGTGTATGAGCACCCCCAGTACACGCCTGAATCCATGGCTGCCCAGGAGCGACTGGGGGAGCTGGGCGACCACCGCCTCGCCTTCGCGGGGGCCTACCACGGCTGGGGATTCCACGAAGACGGCGCCGCCTCCGGTGTGCGGGCTGCCACGCAACTGGGCCGCGAGTGGGAGGATCCATTCGCTTTCGCTTCTGATACCACGGCCACGGCCACGGCCGCCGACGCCGGGCAAACCGCGGAGCTCGTGCCATGAGCGCGGTCATTTACCGGACCAGCATTCGCCATGTCCGGCAGGATCCGCTGAAGAACGCCTTCACCTACCGCAGCTACAGCTGGTACGTCGACCTCGATGACCTGCCCCAACTGCCCTGGTGGCTGCGGCCGCTCGCCGGATTCCATGCAAAGGACCATCTGGGGGATCCGACGGCGGGCATCCGCGAAAACGTGGACCGCTTTCTCGCCGTGAACGGCGACAAGCCCGACGGCGGCAAGGTCACCATGCTGGCCAACGCCAGGGTGCTGGGACACGTCTTCAACCCGATCAGCATCTTCTGGTGCCATGGTGCCGACGGAACAGTGCGTTCCGTCATCGCCGAGGTGCACAACACCTACGGCGAACGGCACTGCTACCTCCTGCACCCGGACGAGGCCGGACGCGCCCGCACCGAGAAGGGATTCTTCGTCTCCCCTTTCAATGAGGTGGACGGCAGTTACCGGATGAGCCTGCCCGAGCCGGGGGGAAAACTTGCCGTCGCCGTGGTGCTGGAGCGTGCCGGGCGGAAGCCCTTCACCGCCACCATGACCGGTGCCCGGCGGCCCGCCACGGCGGGCAGCATCCTGGCTGCGGCGGCTGCGGTTCCGCTCGCGCCACTCCGCCTGGTACTGCAGATCCGCTGGCAGGGAACCAGACTCTGGGCCCGCGGGTTGCCCATCACCAACCGTCCCGCCCACCGAGCACAGGAGGCCGTCTCGTGACCCTCACAGATCCGTCATACACTGATCCGTCGTACAAGGAACCCTCACACGCGGACCGTTCACGCCAGGAAAACACATCCGGCGCCTTCCGGGTGCCACCGGCGCCGGACGCGATCGACGCGCAGGTGTGGCCCGGCGTCGCCAGCCCGCCCGCTGGGATCAAGGCGCAGGTGGCCGGCAAGGCTGCCGACGTTCTGTTCCGGGCCGCGGTCCGCCGCCTGCCGCTGCGCGTGGAGTACCCCGACGGGACGGTGCTGGGCACCGGCGGTCCGGTGATGGCCATGGTGCGTCCGGAGGACTTCGCGGTCCGGATCGGCGACAATGGGCTGATCGGGCTTGGCGAGTCCTTCATGGCGGGGGACTGGGAAGCATCCCACCTCGCCGCCGTCCTGGAGGTCTTTGCCTCCTCCGTGGACACGCTCATCCCCGTGCCCCTGCAGAAGCTCCGCAGCCTGTACCTGCCGCGGGCGCCCCGCCAGGAACGCAACACCGAGCAGAATACCCGCTGCAACATCTCCCGCCACTACGACCTCTCCAACGAACTGTTCGCCAACTTCCTGGACGGCACCATGAGCTACTCCTCAGCACTCTTCCCAGCATCGGAGGGCCAGCTGGCAGAGATGGACTGGGACGCCCTGGCTGCAGCGCAGCATGCCAAGATCGACAGGCTGCTGGACAAGGCCGGCGTGGGGGAGGGCACCCGGCTGCTTGAGATTGGCACTGGCTGGGGCGAACTTGCCCTCCGCGCCGCAGCCCGGGGTGCCACCGTATATACGGTCACGCTCTCCAGCGAACAGCAGACGCTCGCGCAGCAGCGTATCGAGGAAGCCGGCTTCTCCGGCCAGGTCACCGTGGGACTGCAGGATTACCGCGCCGTGGAAGGCGAGTACGACGCCGTCGTCTCCGTGGAGATGATCGAAGCGGTGGGCTATGAATACTGGCCCGTCTATTTCCAGACCATCGACCGGGTGCTGGCACCCGGCGGCAAGGTGGCCATCCAGGCCATCACCATGCCGCACGGTCGGATGCTCGCAACCCGCAACGCCTACACCTGGGTGCACAAGTACATCTTCCCGGGCGGGTTCCTGCCGTCCGTGCGGGCGATCGAGAGCGTCACTGAGCAGCACACCACACTCAGGGTGCGGGAGCGCCGGGGGATGGGCGATCACTACGCCGCCACCCTCAGGCTGTGGGAGGAGCGGTTCCTGCAGCGGTCCGGGGAAGTGCGCGGTCTCGGATTCGACGAGGTTTTCCAGCGGATGTGGCTGTTTTACCTGTGCTACTCACGGGCCGGCTTCCAGTCCGGATACCTGGACGTGCAGCAGATCGTCCTGGACCGCCGGGAGGCGCAGCTCTGACCCGCCGGGAGGCACAGCTCCAGTTCGGCGTTTGCTTAATCACAGCGGGGGTCCCGAAGCATGCTTCGGGACCCCCGCTGTTGTGTCCGGGAGCACTCAAAAGGGGCTAGCGGAGGTGCCGCGACACGCCGTCTGCGAGACGACACGCTGGCGTTTAATTGTGGCTAACTACTCCACAGGGTGTGGATTCCGTCCGCCAAAAACCCGGAAATCCGGACATTTTGACGGCCCCGGCCTGTGGATTAAAAGCGCATTAAATGACATACTTGTAATACATCATCTTGGGGTCCCATCCGGGGCCGCGCACTACATGTAGTATCGACATACAGATTGAGCGGGAGACCGGCGCAGCCAGTACTGGGCGGTAAGGTCCGGGCAGAGTCCACCGCTACGATGCCAGAGATTTAAAGACAGAGACACCAGCAAGGTCTCAGAAGAGTGCAGCAGCAGTGACTTCAACAAAGGGGACAGGAACCATGACCGTTACGGTTTACACAAAGCCGGCCTGCGTACAGTGCAACGCCACCTACCGCGCACTGGACAAGAAGGGCATCGCCTACCAGAGCGTGGACATCTCCCAGGACGCGGACGCCCTTGAGCGCCTGAAGTCGCTCGGTTACATGCAGGCGCCGGTCGTCGTCACAGACCAGGACCACTGGTCCGGTTTCCGCCCGGACAAGATCGAGGAGCTGGCGCTGAGCGCCTCCGTGGCCTAAGGCTGCGCCCACGCCGTTTCCGGCAGGGAATTCCCCAAGCAGATGAGGTGACTCGCATGGCCGCGCCGGCACTTGCCGATGCGCCGGCCGCAGCCCGGGCTGCGGACACGACGCCCGTCAACCAGAGACAGCCCGTGAACCAGACCCGCAGCCGCCTCATCTACTTTTCCTCGGCCTCCGAGAACACCAGTCGCTTCATTGCGAAGCTTGGTGCGGACGCCGCCAGGATCCCCCTGCACGCGAAGGACGACCCCCTCGCTGCCTGCGAGCCGTTCGTGCTCGTGGTCCCCACCTACGGCGGGACAGGCGGCGAGGGTTCAGTGCCGAAGCAGGTCATCAGATTCCTGAACAACCCGGACAACCGTCGCCTGCTCCGGGGTGTCATCGGGGCCGGAAACACGAATTTCGGGGACAACTACTGCATGGCGGGCGACATCATCGCCGCCAAATGCAAGGTCCCCCACCTATACAGGTTCGAACTCATGGGTACGCCGGAAGACGTCTCCCGTGTACAAGAAGGATTGGAAGAGTTTTGGACACGACTGTCGCAGACACAGAAGTAACCAGGCCCGAAGGAAAGGACGCGTCCATGGACACGGCTGTTGAAAAGCAGGAGAAGCCGGCGCTCCCCGCTGCCTACAAAGGCCTCGGCTACCACGAGCTGAACGCGATGCTGAACCTGTATGGTCCGAACGGCGAGATCCAGTTCGAGGCTGACCGCGAGGCAGCCCACCAGTACTTCCTGCAGCACGTGAACAACAACACGGTCTTCTTCCATGACCTCGAGGAGAAGCTCGACTACCTGGTGAAGAACCAGTACTACGAGCGCGAAACCCTCGACCAGTACACGATGAACTTCATCCGCGACCTGTTCAACCGCGCCTACAAGAAGAAGTTCCGCTTCGAGACCTTCCTGGGCGCCTTCAAGTTCTACACGTCCTACACGCTGAAGACGTTCGACGGCAAGCGGTTCCTGGAGCGCTACGAGGACCGCGTGTGCATGGTTGCCCTGCACCTGGCCCGCGGCGATGAGCAGCTTGCGCTGCAGATGGTGGACGAGATCATCGAGGGCCGCTTCCAGCCGGCCACTCCCACGTTCCTGAACGCCGGCAAGAAGCAGCGCGGCGAGCTGGTCTCCTGCTTCCTGCTCCGCATCGAGGACAACATGGAGTCGATCGGCCGCTCCATCAACTCCGCGCTGCAGCTGTCCAAGCGCGGCGGCGGCGTGGCGTTCGCCCTGACCAACATCCGCGAGGTCGGTGCGCCGATTAAGCAGATCGAGAACCAGTCCTCCGGCGTCATCCCCGTGATGAAGCTCCTCGAAGACAGCTTCTCCTACGCCAACCAGCTCGGTGCCCGCCAGGGCGCCGGTGCGGTGTACCTGCATGCCCACCACCCGGACATCTACCGGTTCCTGGACACCAAGCGGGAGAACGCGGACGAGAAGATCCGGATCAAGACCCTTTCACTCGGCGTCGTCATCCCGGACATCACCTTCGAGCTGGCCAAGAAGGATGAGGACATGTACCTGTTCTCGCCGTACGACGTCGAGCGCGTCTACGGGATGCCGTTCTCCGACGTCTCGGTCACCGAGAAGTACTACGAGATGGTGGACGACTCCCGGATCAAGAAGACGAAGATCAAGGCCCGCGAGTTCTTCCAGACCCTCGCCGAGATCCAGTTCGAATCCGGCTACCCGTACATCATGTTCGAGGACACCGTAAACCGGGAAAACCCGATCGACGGCAAGATCATCATGTCCAACCTGTGCTCGGAGATCCTCCAGGTTTCGCAGCCCACCACGTACCACGATGACCTGTCCTACGACGAGACCGGCAAGGACATTTCCTGCAACCTGGGTTCGCTGAACATCGCGAAGACCATGGATTCGCCGGACTTCGGCCTGACCATCGAGACGGCCATCCGCTCGCTCTCGGCTGTCTCGGACATGTCCAACATCACCTCGGTGCCGTCCATCGCCAAGGGTAACGACCAGAGCCACGCGATCGGCCTGGGACAGATGAACCTGCACGGCTATCTGGCCCGCGAGCGGGTCCACTACGGCTCCGAAGAGGGCCTGGACTTCACCAACATCTATTTCTACTCGGTGGTGTTCCACGCGGTCCGTGCCTCCAACCTCCTTGCCATCCAGACCGGCCAGACCTTCGGCGGGTTCGAGAAGTCCAAGTACGCCTCCGGCGAGTTCTTCGACAAGTACACCGAGCAGGAATGGGTGCCGCAGACCGAGAAGGTCAGGGAACTCTTCAAGGACATCCATGTCCCCACGCAGGATGACTGGCGCGAGCTGAAGGCTTCCGTCATGGAGCACGGCATCTACAACCAGAACCTGCAGGCCGTCCCGCCCACCGGCTCGATCTCCTACATCAACAACTCCACCTCCTCGATCCACCCGGTGGCGTCCAAGATCGAGATCCGCAAGGAAGGCAAGCTGGGCCGCGTGTACTACCCGGCGCCTTACCTGACGAACGACAACCTGGAGTACTACCAGGACGCGTACGAGATCGGCTACGAGAAGGTCATCGACACCTACGCCGCTGCCACTCAGCACGTGGACCAGGGCCTGTCCCTGACGCTGTTCTTCAAGGACACCGCCACCACCCGCGACATCAACAAGGCCCAGATCTACGCCTGGAAGAAGGGCATCAAGACCATCTACTACATCCGTCTCCGCCAGCTCGCGCTGGAAGGGACGGAGGTGGAGGGCTGCGTCAGCTGCATGCTTTAATCTTCAACTAAGTGGTAACGGTACGACGGCGGGCGGCCGCCCGCCGTCGTACGCTTTAAGTAAGAACCAACCCAACTTTTTAGGGGATTGACATGACCGAGAAGGTCAAGCTGCTCAGCCACGTCGAGGCCATCAACTGGAACCGCATCCAGGACGAAAAGGACGTGGACGTCTGGAACCGCCTGGTCAACAACTTCTGGCTACCGGAGAAGGTGCCGCTGTCCAACGACGTCCAGTCGTGGAACACGCTGACGCCGGCCGAGCAGCAGCTCACCATGCGTGTGTTCACCGGACTGACCCTGCTGGATACGATCCAGGGCACCGTGGGTGCCGTCTCCCTGATCCCGGATGCACTGACGCCGCACGAAGAGGCCGTGTACACGAACATCGCCTTCATGGAGTCCGTGCACGCCAAGAGCTATTCCTCCATCTTCTCGACGTTGGCCTCCACCAAGGAGATCGACGAGGCGTTCCGCTGGTCCACTGAGAACGAGAACCTTCAGAAGAAGGCCCAGATCGTCATGGACTACTACCAGGGCGACGACCCCCTGAAGCGCAAGGTGGCCTCGACGCTGCTGGAGAGCTTCCTGTTCTACTCGGGCTTCTACCTGCCGATGTACTGGTCCTCGCGGGCCAAGCTCACCAACACCGCAGACCTGATCCGGCTGATCATCCGTGACGAAGCCGTGCACGGCTACTACATCGGCTACAAGTTCCAGAAGGGCCTGGAGAAGGTCTCCGAGGCGCGCCGGCAGGAGATCAAGGACTACACCTTCGAGCTGCTCTTCGAGCTGTACGAGAACGAAGTCCAGTACACGCACGACCTCTACGACGGCGTCGGCCTGGCCGAGGACGTCAAGAAGTTCCTGCACTACAACGCCAACAAGGCACTGATGAACCTGGGCTACGAGGCCATGTTCCCGGCCTCCGTCACGGACGTGAACCCGGCCATCCTGTCGGCTCTGTCACCGAACGCTGACGAGAACCACGACTTCTTCTCGGGCTCGGGCTCGTCCTACGTGATTGGTAAGGCTGTCAACACCGAGGACGAGGACTGGGACTTCTAGTTCTTCTTCTTCTCTTCACACTTTCTCCCTGCGAAATGTAGCCCCGCTGTGAGATTCCAAACTAGTTGACCTTTGTTCCGTTCTAGTTGACCGGATTCCGGTCTACTTGAATCTGTTCCATTCCAGTTGAACCAGCTGGCTTTGTTTTCGGGTGTGGTCCAACGATAAGAAAAATGCGACGTTGGGCCGCCGTGGTCGGGGTGCCGGTTCCTCGGCTGGCTTTAGGAATGATGGGTCAAGGCTGGGCATGATTTTCTCTGGTTCTTGTCTTCAGTGTGGGGTCATGCCGGCCGGGTAACTGCCTCGTGTGCTGCGGTCCGGCTCATGGGGCCAATCAATCATCAGAATAGTCGGAGGGTAGTTGATGGCGGAGCGCAAGATTCCTGATCCAGAGCGGTTGAAGCTGTGGGTCAGGTCTGGTGGCCGCTGCCAGATCTGCCGCCGGCATCTTCTTGAGGGCCAGTTGGGCTATAGGGAGCTCACGTTCGGTCAGGCAGCCCACATAGTTGGTCAGAAGGCGAGTGCGAAGTCGCCTAGGGGCCTGGACGAGTTGTTGACCGATGAGGAGCGGGACAATGCCGATAACCTGATGCTTATCTGCGATGACGAGCACAGCGAGATCGACAAGTGGGGTTCAAGGGATGCTTTTACGGTTCCGTTTCTTCGTGAATTGAAGCGGAAGCATGAGGACCAGGTTTTTTTAGCTACGAGCTTCGGTGAGTACAACCGGACCACTCCAATTCGGATGTTGGGGTGGCTTCGCGGAAGCCCAGCCGAGGTTGGCCGGGACGCTGTGGCGACTGCGGTGATGGCTAGTGCCGGACGAATGCCGCGGTTCGATTTGTCCACGCGGAACATGCTCGAGATAGACCTGCGCGGTTTACCCGGCGAAGACGGGCCGTCGCCTGAGTATTATGCGGCGGCATGCCAATTAATCGACAGGGCTGTCAAGACCAAGGCGGCGGAAGCGGTCGCCAGCGATGACATCATCCATTTGAGTGTCTTCGCTTTCGCCCGCCTGCCGCTCCTGGTCTATCTTGGGGCTCAATTGGGTGACCAGGTTCCGGTCGATGTTTATCAGAAGCACCGGAGCACCGGCGATTGGAAGTGGCCTGAACCGGACGGGACAGCCACGTTTGCCTTCAGCGTGCCAGACCCAGAGCCTGCCAGCTGCGAAGCAACTCTCGTGATCAACGTCAGCGGCACCATTCACCGGGATGAGTTGCCGCCCGGCGTTCGCGACCTCCCGGTGTTTGAGCTTGCTGTCGATCAGCTTGCACACCCAGATGTCCTGGCAGGGCCGGGGGCACTGGACGCCTTCAGCGATGCTTGCAGACGGATGCTCGCCGAGATGGAGGGTCGGGGCCATAAGCACGTCCGTCTCCTCCATGTGTTCGCAGCTATGCCCTTGTCCTCCGCTGTGGAGTGCGGGCGGGTTCTCTCACGCGATGTATATCCATCACTTCAGCTCTATGACCGTACGCCGAGCGGCGGCTACGTCCCCGCCATCCACGTTGGGAAATCATGAAACTGACGCAGTATTTCGGCAAGATGTTGACCGATACGGTGAACCTGAACGCGAGTCGGCTGGGCGACCTCGACACGAGGGTAGTCCGCATCACAGAGGCGTTGAAGGCGGCGGATTCCTTGGACGGTCGCGTCCTCGACACGGTCCCGCAGGGCTCATGGGCTCACGAAACGATCATCCGTCCAGCTGTTGGCCTTGAATTCGATGCGGACTTCCTCGTTCAACTCAGCGAGGATGAAGCCTGGAATGAGAACCCGCGCAGCTACGCAAATGCTGTCTACACCGCGCTGTCTGATCACGCGATCTATGGAGGCATGAGCTCCAAGAAGGACCGCTGCGTCCGGGTGACGTACGCTAACGACTGCCACATCGACATCATCACCTATGTTGTGATGGCGAATGGCCGGCAGGTCATCGTCAATCGGAATACTAACGAGTTTGAGGACACGAATCCTGTCGGCTTCTCCGAATGGATTCAGGAAAAAGACCGGCTGACCAACCGCAACCTTCGCAAGGCCATCCGGCTCCTTAAGTACCTCAGAGATCATCAGGATGCGTTCAAGCTGAAGTCAGTCCTACTGACAACCATGGTTGGAAACATCGTGGACAGCTGGCGCGACCTTAACGGCGAGTACTACAAAGATGTGCCTACCACCCTCCTGCATTTGGTTGAAGACTTGGACCGGTGGTTACAGTCACAGTGGACAAAACCACATCTCGCCGACCCGAGCTGCCCGGCGACGTCCTTTAACCACCGCTGGACTGACAGCCAGTTTGCTGCCTTCCGGGACAGGATTCATGAGTTGGCCCCCAAGATCCGCGAAGCGTTTGATGCCTCAACAGTCGACGAGAGTATTGCCGCTTGGCGAAAGGTGTTCGGACCAGCGTTTCCTGAATCAGTCGTGAACGCAGTCTCCATGTCCGCCAGTGCGGCGGTCAAAAACTCGACAGGCCGCCGTGCGCCTAAAGAACGATTCATTGAGGAAATGTTCCCTGTCCAAATAACTGACACGGTCAGCGTCAGGTGTGACGTATCCCCGCCTCGCGAGCTCAATCGCGTTCAACGCCGTGCATTACGAGCAGGCGCGGGAGTTGTTCGCAAGCAACGTGATCTACATTTTGCGGTAGAAGGGACCAGCGTGAAAGGGCCATTCGACGTGTATTGGAAAGTTCGAAATTCGGGCTTAGAAGCTGAGCGGAAGCAATCCTTGCGCGGTGAGATTACCCGGGATGTGGGCCAACGGCGGAAAAAGGAAAGCACGCTCTATGCCGGTAGCCATTACGTCGAATGCTATGTGATAAAAGACGGAATTTGCGTGGCCCGGTCGCGGCAGCCTGTTGTTATCATCTAAGCCAAACTACCAATGGTCAGGCTTAAGACGTCTGCGGACTTCCGTGAAATAAGGCACATGACAGTCAGGCAACTTATGCCGTGGACGCATTAGGTGGTCGTCGGCGATGTCTCACCCAGGCATAGCGCTCCGGGGCTTGGCTAGCCTTCTGATTTTCAGCAACCGTCCCTAATCAGTGCATTTGAGCCAAACCCTGCTAATTTCGACAGTTGTATTGTTGGTGGAGATATACTGTGACGAATTTTTCAGGTTATGTGACTTAGAATCTTTCCATGCCGTCAATCCGGCGGAGATTACCCTTCAACGACAAGGACATTGTGACGCGCACACCCAAGGAAATTGTCTCAAGTCTTTACGGCAAGTTTGAGCAGTCCAGCCAGACGTTCGTAGACGAGCTCAACCCGCACTTTGGCCCTGGCGGCCCTTTGCCGAAGCAGTATGTGGATGCCGCTCTCTCGGCTTTCGCCGCAGCTATCGGGCCGGACCAAAAAGATACGCTGGCCGTCGCCGGACTAACCCCAGAGCGACAAGGGGAAACTCAGGAATGTGAACTGGTGGTGCTAACAGACAACTTGCTGCTTCACACTGCTTTTCGCATTGCCGGATCCGCCCGTCCCGTGGTCAATATGATACGACGAGATACCATCAAGAGCCTCACGATCACAGACGCTCCCTCTTACGAAAAGCGGGACCCGTCGACCGCGGGCCTGAAATTCACTGTGGAATATGAAAACGGTCTTGGGCTGACCTTTCCGCTCAAGGGAAATACGCCGAATTTTTCCGGCACCTTGGGTGAGATCCTGGACGCGGTACGGGAAGACCTCCAGAACAGCGAGTGACCACCGATAGCCCGTTGCTGATGCGGTCAGGAGCCCGGTGTCTTGCTTGAAGCGTTCATTGGGGAGTGGGCAAGCCGCGTGGGACCGATAACGGCTCACGGCCATTCTCTGCGGTTCGGATGCCAGGGTTGCGGTAGGGGAAACTGCAAAGCGGAAGTCTGCTCGGATCGTGGCGACTTGTAAGGGCCGCTGGTGCTCCAGCCGTCCATATAGGGGGCAATGTCAGAATCGGAAGGATCTTGGATGCCGGGGAGAGCAAGCGGGCCGTGACGTGGATCAATTTCGTCTTTGTAGGTGGATACCCATTCAACCCATTCGGATACGTTGGGGCGACCCCGATCGTCTGTGTCAGTTAGGCGGACCTGTAGTTCGTCCAGGTACAGCTCGAGTTCAGTGACGAGTTTGCGGCGATGTAGCTGGTCGTAGAGCAGCTCGAGCTTCTTGTCCCTGATGAATAGCGCCCTGGCTCTGCCCTTGACTGCCTCCCACTCCCGCCGCGTTCGGATGCGTTTTTCCTCCTCATCGCGTCGCTCATCGTCGGCTCGTTGCGCGCGCAGTTCGAGCTCCTGAAACAACCGAGGAAGAAATTCGATACCGGTTCCGTCCTTGGATTCGGTCCATTCACTGCGCCAGAAGCTCCGTCTGCTGCCAAGGATTCGGATTCTGACCGTGGCTCTTGTTTTGACTTGCTCAGCAGCCTTGGCGGTGTTCGTTCGCGCCTCTCGTGACGTTGGGGCTTGGGCGTTTTCCTGGCTGAGGGCGAGGACGAAGGTGCTTTCTCGTATCCCGACCTCGATGTGGCCGGCGTAGTCGGGATCGTTCTTATAGCCCGGTCCGTTCATCCAGTCATATTGGTTCCGGTCGCGTGCCGTTATCGTGTACCCGCGCTGAGTGCAGGTTGTGTTGATCGCCTGAACGATGAGCAGGGCGTGACGGAAGCACTTTTCGCTCATGTCGAGTTGGTCACCGCGTCGCTGCATTGTAAGCACAGCGTCTGAGGGATTCCTTAGGGATGTCGGGATCTCGATGTCATCGAGCTGCTGGTATTGCCAGGCGGGCCGATCGCTCAGGGTTGTTTTCCCGGATTCAGAACCCCAACCTGGTCCCCGGACTTCAATGACCTTTTCCTTGGGGACAAGTCCCTTGCGGTTCAGGTAGCTAACTTGCGCTTGAACGCTCTGGTACTGCTTTGGCTCGAAACGGACAGTGCCATTAGCGAGCAGCGCCGCGAGCAAGTCATCGCTCTTGGGCCTCGGTTTGGCGGCAGGGATAGGTTTGGGTCCGGGCAATCCGGTGGTTCTTTCCGTTGTCTGGGATGCCGTTGTTGCAGCCTGGCTCCTGGGCAGCGCAGTCTCCATCGGGCTGCCGGGCGACGGCGAGGATGAGACGCTTGGTTCTGGATTGTTGAGCGCCCTGCGTCCCTTGTCCGTGAGATCAGCAGCCCAACTTGGGCCGTGGCCACTGATCCTTACTAAATCCCGGCGTTCCAGGGCCCTGGCGGAGATGCGGAGCGAGTAGTCCGGCGGGATTTGTTCCGGATGGCCGTCACCAATCCACTTCAGTACCGAGACTTGCTGCGTGGTCAGAGCCGAGGAAGGAGCCATACGTTAATTTTGTCAGCAGGTTCTGAGGACGTGCCAGATTGCCGCAACGAAAGGCAGGGAGTCGGCCGTAGCCCTAGCTGCTGCGGATGTCGAGAGGTCCGACACGCAACGGTGGGGTGCCGGGCCATACCAAAACCCCGTTGCCGTAGCGGGAATTTTCCATGTTTAGTACGTCCACACGGGTGACGCATCCGTTTGCATGCGTCATTTGATGAACTACCCTCTGGTGCCAGTGGCCGCAGAAAACGTGGGGCGGCGCCAGCGTGTCCACGACGGTTCGGAGCAGCCACCTGGTGCGCATCGATTGTTCGACCATGTCGTGTGGTAGGTCGAGGTTGCTTCTCAGTGGCACGCCCGCAGGCGCGTCGTGCGTTATGAGGACGTCTAGGGGGCCACCGGCGACCAGTCTTTCTGCGTCTTCGGCTGTGGGTTCTTCGTTTGCCCACCAGTCCTTTCCCTTTTGGCGCCATGCCTTGTCGACAGAGAATGCTCCGCCTAAGCCACCTATTCGCAGGCCCCCGATTTCCGTTCTGCCGCCTTTGGGAAGGACCATGATGTTGGATCGGAACGTGGCCAGGCCGTCGCTCTCCACGCGGAGTTTCTCGATGGTGTCGTGGTTGTCGTGATTACCAGGGGAAACTATGAGTGTGATTCCGTGCTCAAACAATGACCGGTTCAGTCTGGCTTCGTAGCGGTTTCGTTTGGCGCCAGGCCAATCGAAACCGAAATCACCGACGTGAATGATCACCTTCGCGCCTTCCCGGGCTGCTGACCGTATGGCCGTAAGTCCCCATCCCTGATGCCCGTGCCAGTCGCCCACGACAACCAATGGGAAACCGCTTGTCCCGCTGCTCATCCTCCCGGCTCTTCCCGTGGCTTGATCTTCACGACCGGGGAGGTTCTCCTGAGGGTCGACATGCGATCGTCGCGGATCACAACCCAGCGAAGGGCAGAGATCCCGATCGCCCGGGTCTTGAGCAGGAGCAGCTCCAAAGTATCCCCGTCACGGCGCAGCTGCGAGAAAGTTGCTTCCAGGAAATCATAGAGCGGGGCCGCGGTAGCCATCCGCCGTTTCACGGTTCTCCCTGGCAGATCGATCAGATACTCACTGCCCGTTGCGGTAGTCACCAGCGTCCCGCATCGTCATTGCGTAGCTCCTGCCCATGTTGCGAGTGTAGCCGCTGCCCTGTGCGTGAGTGAGTATAAATGTGAGTTCCGGCCTGTCACGGGCGCCTGCCCTTTTAGCCAAGGAGGACCACGGTTGCCGGCGCCCTCCGGTGAAGGACTGCCTGCAGATCTGTTGACGGTCCGTTGAGGTTTCTAAGCTGGGTGCTCTCGGCCACCGGACACAGACGAGACAGTCTTCGCCGTACCCTGCCCTCGGCAGCGCGGTTGGTCGGCATTCCGCGCAGGAGATGACTAGTGCTATTAATTTCTGCGCATTTCAGCGACAGCAGACATGGGATCCGGCCGCTGGCAGCACGAGGGGGAGGGGCGCCGCCAAAAAGAATCGGGACGTTGAGCTGTTCGGCGATGAACTAAGGGTCAGGCGAAAGCACCTTCCTCGAAGGCACGAAGAGCTGCTAAGACGGGTTCTGACCCTTCGAGCCGCAGGACGACAACCGGCTGAGCCCCGCCCAGCTGTCCGTCGTAACCGTTGAGCCACAGCATCGCTGCGGCCGGCGACATTAGCCCGAGCAGCTTGTTGGCCACGGCTTGGGCGCCCCCATCGCGACATGCCTCCTTGACGACGGCCTCAACTGCCGTACGCGTACTCATGCCCCAAGACTACGGGATTGCTCCGTCGTTGCTCATGCACAGACAGGGGCGGATAATTAGATGTGGCCGGAATTCAGTCGGCCGAATGCGGAAGTGACGAAAGGTGCGGGCGGCAGACTTCGGTGCCAAGTTTGCTGGGCTCGTCCTGACGGGACGAGCTTCATCCCACCCTCGTTTTAAGGTTTTCGGTACACGCTGGCTTGCAAATTGTCAACGAAATCATACGTTTTGCAGGCCGTTTGTTCCCCTATATCCTGGTCACGCGGACTTGGCCGCACCATCGCTTTTTCTGCCATGTTGTAGCTTACGATCACTCGCTGGTGGCGGCCCAGACCGGGGGCCCAATGACCGCCATTAAGACAGGGTCGCGGCGTCCCAGATTGGACAAACTCCCCATCTCTCTTCCGGTTGAGGCACTGTCATGGGTGGACCCAGGAGGAAAGATCCGCACTGCTGCTGCGGACAATCGCGCATCGGCGCTGGGTCTGGAGAAGGCCCGGCCATCACGGGAGAGTGCGAACTATCCTGGCCGGCCAAATCACCCTGGCTATTACTGGTGTGCCGGCACAGGTGGTCTGGTGCGCTATGAGTCGATGACCGAATACTTGGCTCTCATGTGGCTGGACCACAGGTGCGCCATCAAGGCCATTTCCTCGCAACCCATGTGCCTGCACTTTCTCGATGGCTCCCACCATTTCCCGGATTTCTTCGTCGTCGACGAGTCCGGCCGGCAGCTCCTCATGGACGTACATCCGGAGGAGGAGACTACAGATGCGGACATGGAGACGTTCAGAAAGACCGAGTTCTTGTGTGACCGCGTCGGCTGGGCCTACCTCCTCTTCACAGGTTTGAGTAAGACAGTGAGCAACAACCTCGAGTGGATTGCCGCGTACAGGCACGGACGCTATCTTCCTCCGCCCGAGGTGACACTGAGCCTGCAGGCGCTTCTTCAGGAACCTCATTCTCTTAAGGACGCTGCCCTATGGGTGGGGTCCGGGAACGCCTCCGCCATGATCCACAGCCTGTACAGCCTGATGTGGCACCGTTTCGTACTCTTCAACCAAGAACAACCCCTGACCTGGTCGAGCATCCTCCACTGTGAAGCTCCCGGTGAGGTGACCGAAAGCGAGGTTCGGGAATGAGGCAGATAAAAATCGGAATGAAGGTCACCCTGTCAGACGGTGCAAAGACAGTCGCTGAATACCTGGTGCTGGAGTTCAAGGACGGACATGTTCTGCTCCGTCATCTTGGCACCGGTGAGGAGAGTTGGTTCGACCCGCTGGACATGGCACGCCTGTGGATCGGGCCCAGCGACCGGTGGGCGAAAGCACAACCAGGAGACTTGAACTGGGTGGGGAAGGAAAAACGGAAGCAAGCTGTGATGTGGGCCGACCATCTCGAAGAGTTGAATACTGGCAGGCGCCTCAACGGAGAGGCTGGCTCGCCTCGCCCCGAATACGATCCCGGCCTCAGCCTCACCACCCGCATTGCCAACAAGTCCCGGGAGATGCGCATCCTCGGCATCCCCTGCTCGCCCTCAACTGTCAAACGCAGGCTCCGCGCATACAACGCAGTCGGTATTGCTGGTGTCTTGGACCGTCGGCAGTTTCGTCAGTATGACCCCCTTGGACGGGTGGATCGAAGGGTAATGGCAGCACTGGCCACTGTCGTGGGGCATGAGACGAATGAATCGACCGGGACGGTTGGTCGGCTCCGGTTCCGCGTCAAACAGGAGTTGCTGCTCAAGCACCCCGGGGAAGGGGTTAAAGTTCCGCCTCCGACTTCGCTGTGGCGCTACAGCCAGATCATGACACGGGGAAAAGATACCTTTCGCAACGCCACGTCGCGGCGTTCGAAGGCCAGCGTTCCGAACCGCATGTTTCAGCCGCGGACCCGCTTCATGATGGGACGGGAATGCCAAATGGACACAACGGTCATCGACGTCATGGTTCTCAATGACAAAGGTGAGCGGGTACGACCGTTGCTGACAGTGATCGTCGACGTGGATACCGAGATGATCATCGCCAGCACGATACGTTTGCGGGGTACGAAGGGCTTCGACCACGTGGTGACCTTGGCCCGTTGCCTCGTCCCACGCACCCTGCGACCAGGATATGAACGGCTCAAAGCGGCGGCGGACCGTGGCTTGGGAGAGGGCGAGATTCAAAAGCCGCTTTCGTCCGACGAATTTCCTGCCCCGGCCCGCCCCTACTTCCCTCCGCAACGCATCGTTACCGACAATGCACGGGACTACCGGTCGAGTGTTTTGAGGGCAATGTGTGAAAAGTATGGAATTAGTCTCACAGAGGCATCCCTCCACACAGGAAGTGACAAGCCCATGGTGGAACGCGTCTTCGAAACAATAAAAACCGGATTCTCGCAGTACATGCCTGGGTACACGGGTGGATCACAGGCCACCAAAGGGTCGCCCGTTCCAGAAAAGGAACTCTTCGATGTGTTCACGTTGAATGAGGTGTTTGAGGATTGGGTGGACCTTTGCTGGGCGAAGTGGTGTCGGAAAGGGCTGGCAGACCCGGTTCATCCCGCTGAAAGCATGTCGCCCGAAGCCGTGATGGCCGCCATGGCCGAAGCAACGGGGACAGTTCCCATCCCATTTGGAGCTGATGACTACATCGAAAGCATGCCGACCAAAGACCTGTGCATCCAACCTAACGGCATTACCTGCCTGCGGAGAACCTACGATTCAGTCGAGTTGTACCCGTTTCGCGGGCAGCCTTCGCCCGAGACACACAACAAAAAATGGCGGGTCCACTATAATCCGTACGACCCGTTCGCTGTGTGGATCAAGGATGCGCGCGATGGCCACTGGATAGAATGCAACTGGACCAAGGCCGCTGCCTTGACAGCCCCATTCAGTGCCGCGGTCCGAAGCGAAAGCCGGCGTATCGCAGCGGAAATGGGCGTACTCCACGATGAGGATGCCGTCGAATTGACGATGCAGATCATCGCCCGCGCGACAGCGGAAAAGCGCCGGATGGAACACTTGGCTGAACGGAGTGCAGTCGCCCTCGGAACAGACGAACGCAGAGGCATGCCGGTGCCCCAGCCGCGAACTACGGCCCAGAAAGAAGCCAAGACAACGAAAGGACGAGCACCCGCGGATCAACAAGTCAGCTACCCTGCACCGGAATGGTTCGATCCTGAAACGGACCTGATATGAAACTGTTCATGGACGAAGTCCTGGAACCATTAACCCACCTGGAAGGGCTTACCGCGTTCCTCAAGGGTACAGACGAGCCCGTCGAAGTCCCCGACATCGACAGCTACAACAAACTGTCACCCCAGGCACGCGACGAGCTAAACGCCAAGCGGATCGCCCACCTCGGTTCTGAGCTGATCATCAAAACACCGCAAGTCAGGTCGGTCATCCTCAAGGTCGTCCATCTCATTCTCCTGAACGGCCCACGCAGCTCAGGGCGCTGCGGTCTGATGATTTCAGGGGAGTCAGGCACGGGCAAAACCACGGCAGCTAAAGCCGCCATGCAGTACGTCTACGCCCGCTATCGGCGGGACCATCCTGATCTGGACCGGCTGGGCCGGGTTCCCGTCGTTTACGTCGAAGTACCGCCCGGTTCGACGGGGAAGGCTCTGGCCATCCAGTTCGCCCGCTTCCTGGGCCTCCCTGTTCTGCCCCGGGACACGCTCGAGTACCTGCTGCACCTCGTCTCCGCTGGCCTGACAGAAGTCGGCACCAAGCTGGTCGTAGTCGATGAGCTCCACAATCTGAAACGGATAAATCCCGGTAACAGCGAAAGTGTGGATGTCCTGAAGAGTCTTTCCAACAGAATTCCGGCAACGTTTGTCTACGTCGGCATCAACATCCATGAGGGCCCCTTCCTAGGCGATGATCGCGGACGACAAGTGGCAGGACGCTTCAGCTTGGAACAGCTCGCTAACTACGGACTCGCCAATGAGGCCGAAAGAAATCTGTGGAACATCATTATCGAGCTCTTCGAGGAGCGCCTTGGGCTAATCAGCCATGAACCTGGCGACCTTGCCCACTCGGCCAAATACCTACATGAGCGCACCAAAGGCTCGATTGGCTCACTGGCCCACCTGCTTTTCGGGACCGCCCAGGTAATCATTTTCACGGGCAGCGCACCCGAGAACGAACGGATAACCAGGGAGGCCCTGGACGGCATCTCCCTTGACCTAGCAACAGAGTTCGGGGGCAGTCCATGACACGGCAAAACCCGGTACCAGGCTCCGGTGGCGCCAGCCGACCCAAGAATTCCCGCCAGACGCCACCCCCGAGATTTGAGCGGATGGACGTGCGCGACTTTCACCGAGCTTTTCCGAAAAGACCCCGTTTGCTCGCCCTCGAGACGCCGGCGAGCTACCTACAGTCCCTTCTTGCTGCCAATGACCTCCCCTCAGACATACAGTCAGCGCTCATACGGCAGGCACGGACCGTGAACCCAGGAACCGCGACGGAAGACATCCCGGAACTGATCGCGCAAGTAAAGGGGGGCCTCAACCCGAAGGCCTTTCTGCAGGCGCGAACCATGATGCCGAAGCACGATGACGGGACGCAGTGCCGCCGCTGCTTCGTGGGCATCATGCATAGGTACATGTGCAGACTTTGCTCCGCCGGGAGGAGCGTTGAGCAGTACCCGCACCTGAAGGGAAATGTCTGTCGGCGGCACCATCTGTGGGTCGGCCCGGGGACTACGCCGGCCGCCCAAAAGAAGGTCGGGCCGGATGCAGTGCGCGCGGACGCGATCTTCAGAAGGCTGAGAAACCGGAAAGCCTTGGATGCCCTGCGCTACATGGAAGTCCGTGCGATTTTCCGACGGTGGACCGCCGCGAATCGCAGGGAGAGCCGAACGTTCGAAGAACAGGAACCGCAACTTTACCCACTCATGATGGCGGCGACGGCTGCGATTCTGCAGCCGGCTGGGCTGAAAAGAATCCTGGATCCCCGTGCAACCTACGCGTCAGCGTACAACCTCCTCCACACCACCCTGTCCAGGTATGCCGACAACGTCGAGGTCCTCACCGACGGGTTCTGGCTGCTGCTGCGGCCAGCTTTCCTCTCCTTGAGGGAATGGATCGAGAGTAGTGCTGCCCGGCAATCAACCGATAGGCATGCACTGGCCATCCCCGATTTCCCCGATACCGTCATGACCCAGATCATCCGGCCGCTCGAACCGTTCAGCCGTTACCTGGACCAGCTGAATACCTGCGACGTGGATCGCTGGCGCGACATGAACCAACGACTCTACGACTATGGTCCACTGCCCGTAACACACGAGAACGTCCCCAAGGAAAGCTCGGCCCCGGCGAACTACATATGCACCCGTGGCCACCGTCACCAGAAGGCACCGAACACCATGGCTTTCGCCTTGAAACAGAACCGGTCAGGATGCCCCTACTGCACGAATGCCCTGCCCCTAGCCGGGTACAACACTCTGGCGGAGACAAACCCATTACTCGCGACCGAATGGCACCCCACCTTAAACGCCCCCGTAAGCCCCTCGGACATCGTTGCGGGCAGCAACTCCAGGCAATACTGGTGGCTGTGCCCCGAAGGCCACACTTACCTGGAAACGCCGAACAACCTCTCACGCCCCGATCGGCGGAACTGCCCCTACTGCTCCGGGCGGCAGCCCATTCCCGCTGTGACCACTTTGGATGTAACAAATCCCCGGCTGGCATCAGAATGGTTAGCAGAACTCAACGGTGATCTAACACCGGGCATGGTCTCTGAAGGATCCGGCAGGAAAGTCTGGTGGCTTTGCCCAGACGACCACTCCTACCTCGCCAGGATCGGCTCCCGTAAATCGACCGGCTGCCCCTACTGCGCGAACCTCAAAGTCTGGCCCGGACATAACGATCTTGCCACCCTCGCACCCAGCGTGGCCGCGCAATGGGACTACCAGGCTAACCTCGGTCTTCAGCCGCCCGATGTCGGAGCGGGCTCACCGCGCAAGGTCTGGTGGCTGTGCCTCGAGGGCCACTCCTTCCAGGCTGCCATCAACAAGCGCGTCGCGGGTTCAGGCTGCCCGGTTTGCCGGGAGCCTCGCCCGCGCCTGCAGGGCAGGTGAAACATGGTTGCGTCGTTGCCCCCAGGCCCTGTTCATATCATCATTCACACTGCTCCTGCCGAGTGGTGGCAAATCCTTGCCGCCGTTGGTCCCTATGGAGTTCTGCTTGTTGCTGAAATCTGGTGGTGCATCCAACTCGGCCGGAACAGGAGGAGGGAGGAAGCTGAACGGCGCGAATTTTGGAAGATTCTTCGCTGAACGGCGGGCAGCCGAGCGTGCTGAAGAGATCACTGCTTCGTGAAAGGTACTGACAGCGCTGTCACGGCCAGTCCCTGACATCGACAGCCATCGCGGCCAGATGACTTCAGGGTTTCACGCGTGGGCAGCACCACGGAAGCGAGGCGATGGTCCGCTATGCCCCTGCCCGGTATCGGCGGGGCAGCGTGGTTCCGGTCCTATTCGTCTTTTCCCTTGACCTGCAACAGAGTTTCGGGGTACTCCATGACACAGCATAACCGGGGTTCGGGCGGCGAGGAGCCCCGCCACGGGGAAGCCGAACCGCATCCCCACACAGATCCGAATTCCACATCGGCGCAAGATGTGGCCCGACGGATAGTGATGTCAGCCGCTCAAAGAGACTTTCACCGGCCCCTGCCACTAAGGGTCCGCCTCCGTCACCTCGAAACGTCCGGCAGCTACCTCCGCCGCCTCATGACGGCAAACCACCTACCGGCAGCATGCCTCAAGGACTGGATCTCCGAAGCGCACATGCTGTTCCCGGATGACCATGTCGCCCGCATCGCGCAGGCCAAAGGAGATCTTACGCCCCCGGCATTCGAATGGGGGCAGGCCCATCTTCCGAAGCATCCGGACGGGTCGATGTGTCCCCGCTGCATTGCCGGCATCGAACAACGCTTTATGTGCAGGCTGTGCGCCAGAGGCGCAACGGTCGAGCAATACCCGCATATGGAAGCCAACGTCTGTCCCCGGCACCTGCTGTGGGTCGGTCCCGGAACCACGCCCAACACGCAGGTTCCCGCAGGCGTCGACTCGCTCCGAGCAGACCGAATCTTCAGGCAGCTCCGGAAAACAGGGGCACTGGATGCGCTGCGCTTTGTGGAGCTCCGCGCAATATTTCGGCGATGGTCAGATACGGCAGGCTGCCTTTATGAAAGCATGGAGCAGCGCGACGCAGCGATCTACGCACCCATGATGGCCGTCGCCAACGCCATTCTKCCACAGTCAGGGTTGGCAACAATTGTCGACCCAAGGCATACCTTTGCATGGGCTTACGGCCAACTGGAGAGAACGGTCAGCGTTTTCGTCCAGCCGAATCCGGAGATTGTGACTGATCGGGTCTGGCAACTCCTCCGTCCGGTCTTCCTCTCCGTCCGCGAACTGTGTGGACACACTGCCGGCCAAACAGGCACCGACCCGCACTCTCTGCCCGTGCCTGTGATTTCCCGGGAGATCATCGACGAAGTGGTTCGCCCGCTGGAGCCCTTCAGCAGATTCCTCGACCAGCTCATGACATGCGACATAGATCACTGGATGGATACCACCCTCCGGCTGTATGAGTGGGGACCGATTTCTACTGCCCGGGAGGACATACGCGCTTCCTCGAATACCCGCGTCAGATACATCTGCACCAACGGTCACCGATATGCAAAAGCTCCGCAGCATTTGGCTTTTGCATTGCGGCACGGTTGGACAGGCTGCCCATACTGTTCCAACTCGCGCGCCTTGGCGGGGTATAACAGCCTCGCGGAAACACACCCGGCGTTGGCGGCTGAATGGCATCCTAACCGTAACGGCTCTATCCAACCCGCAGACATCCTCGCCGGCGGAAGATCAAAATACTGGTGGCGATGCCCTCAAGGTCACGAATATGAGGAATCACCGAACAACCGGTCGAGAGGCAGGAAGTGCCCCTACTGCTCGCATCACCGGGTCATCCCGAACAAAACAAGCCTTGCCAGCGTGGACCCAGTCCTCGCGAGGGAATGGCATCCGACGCTAAACGGGAGCTGCACACCGTCCATGGTGCTCTCACGATCGGCCTACACGGCTTGGTGGCTGTGCAAACGGGGCCACGCTTTCCCAGCAACCGTGCAAGCACGCAGAGCAGGCAACGGCTGTCCGTATTGCTCGAACAAGAAGGTGCTTCCGGGAACCAACGACCTGGCCACGACGCACCCGGAGCTCGCGAAAGAATGGCACCCAGATCTGAACGGAACCATAACCCCACGTGATGTTGTGGCCGGTGCTGCTCGTCAAATTTGGTGGGAATGCCCACTCCATCACATCTACCGCGCCCCACTGTACGCACGATCCGCCGGCCATGGCTGTCCTTACTGCTCTAACAGGAGGCTTCTGCCCGGGGACAATGATTTGCAAACGCGTTTTCCGCCTTTAGCGTCAGAATGGCACCCAACAAAGAACAGTCCGTTCACGCCGTCCATGATCTTGCCAGGAAAGCGAAAATGGTGGTGGCTGTGCGGCCATGGTCACGAAAAGTACGAAAACGTGCCGAACCGGATAAATAACCACGGATGTAGCCGGTGCCCGAAAGGGAATCGTGTCTTGGACCAAAACTCGGACGCAGGGATTACGCCCGCAAGCTAACTTCGGCCCGCCGGGCAGTTTTTCAATGCCGCCATAATGAAGCCCCTGCAGTTCTCGGCTCGGCAAGTACGGACGAGGGGCGCCACGTGCCCACAGATGTCGGGAAGGGAAAGACACTCGCACCCAGCCATAGCCATAGGCGGAGGAGGATGAACCATGGGACTCGTGAGGTCGATCAAGGAGTGCTTGACCCGAGCCGGCAGCCGCTGACAAAGACGGTGAGGGGTACGTCAGTCCTGCCCAGGAAGGGGTCATTATTCGTACAGCGTCTCCGGCTAGCAACCACAAAAAACGTCAGCTCGTTAGCCGTGTGGGTTGAGAAAATCGCAGAGTGCCGGTTGTGGCTACTGACAGCCCATTCCGTGGACAGGGACAGAACCAATCAACGCGGTAGCTAGCTTCGAATGCAGTCGCTATCAAGGTTTACTCTGCCAAGAGCCACACGATGCTGCCCCGTGGCGCGCACCCAGCAGGCCCAATATTGGCCAGTTGCGGCTGACACAGGTCCTCGATCAGTAAGCGGCATTCAGTGCGGTGGCCAAAGCAAGGACAGGCTCAACCGAGCCTCCTTCCTTGAGCCACACAGCGACAGACACGCTTGCACCATTCATGACCAAGTCCGGTTGCGGGGCCAGGAAAAATCCCGCGACTGCCTGCGGATGTAGGTCGCCCGGAAGAGCGGCCAAGATACGTGCCAAGCCAGGCAGGACCCGGCTGCCCGCTCGAGAAAACTGCCAAGTCGGAAACACAAGCCGGCCGTTCACCGGATACGAATAGAGCTTACGCCCGGTCCTGTAGCGTCGGACGGTCGACTCTGACACGTACAGGTTTTCGGCGACCTCGGCCGCCGTGAGCGAGGAGGCGTCCATGAGAACCTGTGCTGCAGCGTTATTCGCGGAGCCCCGCGCCACATGCTGCGACGACAGCGAAATTCCCGAATGGTCATTCCAGAAATCCCGGTCCCGGGCAGAAAGCTCCGCGCCCAAGCCGTTGCGCTGCAGGTGTTCTAGTGCGTCCAGGAGGTCTTCTGCCGTGAATCGCAGGTGTAGGGCAGCTAGCCGCGCGGCCAGGCTATCACCATCGCTCAGTCCGTCCTTGCCGGACCTAGACTCTCTCCAAGCGGTGCCCACCTTCAAATTCTCTCCCCAGACTCTCAGCCCCACAACCCGGAAGTCCGCCTCGTCAAACCCGAACTCGACAAAGGGCCGCGGGTTGTTCGGCCCGGGTCACCCGGGCACGTGCCGTGCTGGTGCCAGAGGGGCCGGACTGCACATAGGATGGGCCGGTGTCCGAACCTAACCCGCAGCGGCGCTTCCTGACGATCGAGCAGGCCGCCGAAGAGCTGAACGTCTCCGACAGCCAGATCAGGGCCCTGTTGGGGATGGGGGAGCTTCGCGGAATTCAGGTCGGCGGCCGCGGCGTGTGGCGCATAGGGGCCGACGGCATTGAAGACTTCATCGCCGCGGCCTACCGACGCACAGCCGAGCGTATCGCTGCCGGTGAGGGGAACGATGACGGGGAGTCCGAGAAGTAACCGACCTTACCAGCCTTAGATTTCCTCGCTTGTGGACGTTGCCGACCGACCCCGCGGCTGGCCAACGCGCGGTCCCGTTCCTTTTCTCTTCGTGTCTAGCCGTTCACAGCGGCGTATCTTGAAGCACTGGGAGTGCAGCGGTCCGCAGGTGGTCCTTTGCTGGTCCTTTTGTGGCTAGGGGTGGTCCTTTCCCTGGTCCACGGGGTGGTCCTCTGTGTGGGTCGCGGGTGGTCCTTTACGCGGTCCAACGCTGTACCGCAGATGGTCCTCATTTGAGTTTGAGTGGTCCTCCGGCCGCGCGAAACCATCGATCTTGCATCATTCCGTCCGGTAGGAACGCGGTGATGGACCACTCGGACCGCTGGTCGTGGACCACCCGGACCACTGTGAAGGACTACTTTGGACCAGTGCGATGGACCACCTGAGCCCGCCGCGATGGACCATTTTGGACCAGCGCGATGGACCACCCGGACCACTGTGAAGGACCACTTTGGACCATTGGAATGGACCACGATGCAGGATCACTTTCATTGGGCGACACTCGACCGCCAGTTGGCTTCGAGCCAGGACGTTTGAGGTGCTGGTCCATGGAAGGTGACGTCCGGTGACTGGCGGCCCAGCCGACCAAGGGCCGCCACCTTCTGCCCCTGGTCGACGTCATCTGGCTGTTGTCTTCGCCTTGGTGGTGTACGTGGCTCCAACAATTTCGTAGGTGGTCAGCTTCCCCGTGACACGGACCTTTTCCTCGTTGAACAGGACGAGGTTTTGCCCTCCCGGATGTACGGAACTAGCGTACTTGATCCCCTCGATACCGATGGACTTCACAAATTCACAGATGTACTGGCTCGCGGCGTACTCCACACCGTTGTCTGAACGCCTCACCGGCTTCGAGAGTTCGAGGCCGAGCAGCTTAAGCAGCTTGTAGCTGTACAGCTGACTGAACTCATCGTCTTCCAAGTCAAACGGATTCAGCGGCTGGATTGCCGAAAGGTCCAGAAAGGTAACTTCGTCAGTGGTGGTTGGTTTCGAACTTCGGTCCATCGCCGAGGGAACGCTGAGCGGCACTCACCCGCTGCTGTTTCAACTGCCCGGCTGTCGTGCGTGCGCGTTTCTTCTGCCCCCGTCAGAAAGCGAACACCACTGAAATTTCGGCGACTCCCACAACTGCCGGGCCCTCCATCACTAAGAACTTTGCCCCGGAAACTAATTGCCGGCCGAGCAGATCAGGAGCGAAGAATCTGAAACGCGCAGGAACCAGACTGTCCGACAGCGGCTCGCTCAGAGTCATGGCTAGGCTGAAGTGTTCGCCTGATTCTTTATCGTTCCCATCCGAAGTGAACACCGCTGTGGCGAAATACACGGGGCCAGGCGGAGGTCCCGTGAAGCGTCCTCCTTCGTGCGCGCTGCGCCATCGAACAAGCCCTGCTGCCTGCTCAGCAAATGGGCCGGTCAACGTGTTGCTCCAAGGGTTCGCATGCACCCAGCCTATGCGCCGATTCCTGCCGGCGAATAGCTTCCTTGCTGTGATGTAAGAGGAACGCTAACCGGAATAGTTGCCGTTGCCTAGACCAATCAAAGCGAATCACCCGAGTTCTGTGGCCCCTGTGAGAGTATGCGCGAGTAGAACTGGGAGGAGTCTGGCCAGCGTCAGGCGTTCTTGGCGCGATGCCCTACCGTGAGTGACGCCATGAGGAAAATGAAAACTACTCCGAATCCAAGGACCTCTGAGGCGACACCGTTCAGTGCCTGAATAAACAAATACACCGCCATCGCTGCTATAAAGACCGCGCCAAGAATCTGCGATGCGACGCGGTACTTCACATCCCGCGGCTCCTTATGCCGCGCAAAAGCGACCAACCAGATGAGTTGAGCCACGAACATGGCAATGCACATGATGCTGACAGGTGAGATATTGCCTGTTCCCTGTGTCCTGTCATTGCTTATCTGGATAACCAAGCCAATCAGGCTCCCTGCGGTAAGGGCAAGGGCGACTAGAAGCCTGGAATCCACTCCATGACCGACGGATGCTGTTCGTGCCATGGTCTGAATATGGCAGTGTCCCGGCTCGATAGCAACGGCTCAGAGTGCTTGATGCTGCAGGGCAAGCGACTACTCGCGACCCTCAGGCCGCCAAAGCTGCCCTTGAAAAAACGTCGGAAAGAGCGAATCCGCATAACGTCCCGTATGCCGGTGACCGCCCGGCCCTTCGTGCCTTCGGGGAACCCTCTACGGTTCTTGCCTGACGAGCTCGAGGACGTGGGCATAGTTTTGCTCGAGTGTGGGATTCGGGGCAGCCATGCGCCGCAATGCGACTCGGACGACGTCGATGGCGACTTTGCTGGTGATACGCACCAATGGGTATCCCTCCTCGACCACCTCCCAATGCGCACCAGAAACAGTTCCAATCCGTACGGGAGCTTGTAGGCCCGTACGACGCTCTGGGGACCGGCAAACGGGGCTACGCTTCCTCTATGAAGCCTCGCTCAATCCTTGTTTCAGCACTTCTGCTGGTTCTTGTGGTCGTTGCAATCATCGTTGCTTGGCTTGTTTGGCAACCCAGCGCCATCGGGACCTGATCAGTTCCGCTGCACCGGCTGTTCCCGCACCCTGAAGTCAATGCGTGTAATCGGGGTCCCACAGAGGGCACGTGCTCTCACGCTAGGCAGAAAGTGCGACATAAGTTCTTCCGGGCAGGATCTTGGCCGTTGAGGCCGGGCTATCCATTTGACTGCGTACACGATCCATGGTGCTGAAGGTAATGTTGAATAGCCACAGCTGGACCATACTATTCCTATGAGACCAAGGCTTGTTGGTTGCGCGGTCGTTGCTATGCTCTCGGCGGTGCTCTCAGCTTGTACCTCGCCTCCGCCACCTGCCGGCGAACTGCCGCCAGGTCCTACCGAGCAACAGTCCACAACGGCCGCGCCTAGAGAGCTCGTGGGCCGCGGGCTGGTGCGTCAGGAGGGAAACGAGCTGCCTCAATTCTGTATGGGAGGCATCGCCACCTCCGATCCACCCTTATGCACTGGCCCGCCTCTCCGCGGCTGGGACTGGTCAGTAGCGGACGGCGAAAAGAAAGTGGCTAACGTAACCTACGGAGACTTCGTGGTCCACGGAACCTGGGACGGAACCAGCTTCACCGTCACAAGACCCCCACGAAACATCGCGTCCAACGAATCATGGGGAGAACCGGACCCTCGACAGGACCCACGCCACCCTGGCACCGGGACCAAGGCGCGCCTGCAGCAAATCCAACGCGAGATATGGGAGAAGGAGCGACCCGCGGCAGATACACAGGTCGAAAACGGTTACCTCTTCAGATACGTTCCCCATGACGACGGATCGTTGCAGAAGGCGATGGATAAGCGCTACGGGCCGGGGATTGTCGTTGTCCGGTCCCAGCTCCGCCCCGCGGACTAAACCGACCGCATCCTCAACCCTTCACGGCACAGGTGGCTAGGTCTAGTCCATGGCTTCACCTCGGGAAACCTCAGCGGACCGGTGCGACAGAGTTCGAGCTACCGCAACTCAGTGTGTGGGTGCAGTGAACGCCCTCATCGGGACCATGTTGGTCCTTCAGTCCACATCGAACAATATCTGGGCGTACTTCGTGGTGCTTGGTGGCATCGTTCTAATGTTTTGCGGCTACTTCATTGGAAAGCGCAAGAGCTGGAACTAACGCGCCATCAGGAACCTTTACCGGTCTCCCGAAAGGAGGACTTAGGATTTCGCCCTCAACTGCCGATTCCCTCGTCCTGAGCTTTGCGCGCCCGCGACGAAGAGCTGGCCCTGTCGACTGCACGGGCCGAGGCCGTCCGGCTCGCCAAGCGCATCACCACGCTGGACGCCGAGCTTAAGGACAATCACACCCGCACCAGAGCTCCTGGAGTCCAGCCCCGCCGCTCCGCTTCTGGAGGATGCCGAAACTTCCACCGCGGTCGCCCTTGTTCCCCTCTATCAGAACGCACTTGCGACGCCTTGTAACGCGATCCTGAAAACACCCGTGAGCACCATCAACTTGGCTAAGCCGCTGGGCGACCGAGAGCTGCTGCACCTTGCCGACCACGGCCACGG
>NZ_JBFTLC010000012.1:0-122869 GCF_056396245.1 Arthrobacter sp. 05T423 | reverse complement strand
CGCGCGCAGCGCCACGTCCTGCGTGCCGCCCAACTGCGGGGAGGCCAGGGTCTTGCCCTTCAGGTCCGCCGCCGTCTTGATTTCCGGCTTCACCACCAGCTGCGCGCCGCCGGAGGCCGCCCCCGCGATGACCCTGATGGACTCACCCTTGCTCTTGACGAACGAGTTGATGGCCGGGTTCGGGCCGATGTACGTGGCATCGATCGCACCGGCATTCAGCGCCTCGATCGCGGCCGGGCCGGCGTTGAACACCTGCGTGGTCAGCTTGGTGCCGCCCAGCTCCTTCGCGATGAAACCCTGTCTCACTCCGACCAGCGCCGGGGCGTGGGTGATGTTCCCGAAGTAACCCAGCTTCAGCTCGGTGGCGGGTCTGGTGACGGCGGCCGCATTGGCGGCATCTGGGGCTGCGCTGTTGGCGGCCGTGGTGGCGACAGCGATGCCCGCGCCCAGGACCGCAAGGATGCCGGCGGCGATGCCGATTTTCAGCCCGTTGGGGCGTTTCCCGCCGCTGGGCTGGCCCGCGGCAATCCGGGTGGAGCCCGGGAACTCGTTCGAAGAAGCCATGATGTTTCCTTTTGGATGATGGAGCGGAGGGGATGGTGCTGAGCGTTGGATTGAGATTACGGAGGACCCTCGCGCGGCCACAATGGCAGTTGACGCAGGCGTTCACCCGGCGTCGCAATGGTTCATCCTGGCGGTCTTACAGCTTCACCGGGCGTCGCGGAACGTTAAAAATCATGGATCAAAGACCGTCCTGGGCGGACTTCAGGGTTTCCAGGACGGCGGGCAAAAGGTGCTGCTGCCGGCCCCAGACCGGGTCGAGCAGTTCGACGTACCAGGAGTCCGCAAGCAGGAGGGCGAGAGTTTCGTTGCTCTCACGCGCCCAGTCCTGGATTTGCTCCGACTCGACCGGGTTTTCGCTGCTGCCCAAAACGGTGACCACTTCGCCGCCGTGCAGGGTGACCGGAACGGATGCCTGGCTGACTTCGCCCGGGGCGTGGGCGATGGCAATGAGTTCCGTCTCGGCTGACAGCCGCAGCAGGAGGGCCGCCGACTCCGCGGAGCAGAATCCGGTAACGTACTCGCGCTGGGCATGGCCGGCATCGGGGCCGAGGCCGGGTTGGGACTCCTTCGTGAACAGTCCGGTGCGGTTGAGCTCAGCCAGCTGGCCGGCGATGGGCAGGGTCTCGTCGTCGAAGCGCGGTGCGAGGGTTCCGGGCTGGTATTCGCTGGTGCCCTCAAGCCACCGCGCGGTCAGTTCGCCGGCGGCGGCCAAGGTGCCCGCTTGCCGCCACACTTCGCGGTCTGCCAGGAGCCTGCCGTAGCTGTCGCGTTCGGTCGTGAATTGATCGCTCATACTCGATGCTAGGCGCGGCCCGGTGCTGGCGGGGAGGTTGAATGACGCCTTCGAACGGAGTATGAATCGCGGTTACGCCCCGTACTGAACCCGGCAGGCTTGCCCAAGGTTAGCCCGAAACTACCTTCAGCGCGGAGTTCCACTGGAACTCCGGCAGCTGGTCGTTGGCCGAGAGCAGTATGTGGAGGAATCCGGCCTGCTCCAACTGCCGGGCCCGGCGCTGGGGTCCGACGACGATCGGCCGGAGGCCGCCTGCCGAGGCGAACTCCGCCACGGCCCGCACAGCGTCCTCGTCATCGCCCGCGATGAGGACATCGAGCTGCTGGCCGACCACGTCACCGGCGGCCAGCGTTCCGGCGAAGGTGGTGTTGAAGGCCTTCACCACCCTGGCCCCGGTGGACTTCTGGAGCTCTTCGGCCGCGGAGCTGCCGTCGGGGACGCTGAGGCCTTCGTAGGTGGAGGTGTCGACCGGGTTGGTGATGTCTACATATACCTTGCCGTCCAGTGCGCTGCCGTACTTGGCGACGACGTCCTTGGCGGGATCGTAGTACACGGCGGGAATCACGATGTCGCCGCTGAGCTCGTCGCCCACCACGCCGGTGGTCACCTGCCCTCCAAGCTCGGCTGCGAGGGCTTCCGCCCTTGCCCTGTCCCCGTGCGCCAGCAACTGGACGGTCTTGCCGCCTGCGAGTGCGCGGATTGCTAGTCCGCGGGCCATGTTGCCTGTTCCGATGATGGTGATGTCAGTCATTGTGTTCTTCCTTCCAAGGGGGTCAGGAAATCCATCTAGGTGGGCGACGTTACTTCAATCTCCAACAAAATCAATAGGCCCCGGCAGTGCCTGCCGCAGTTCATTGACCTTGTCCGCAGCGCGCAGGGCACGGCCCTCGGCGTTGACCGGGGCGCCGCGCTCGGAAAACTCCGTGACGGCCGCTGGCTAGCACTGGCCACCGGTGCTCAAGGCCGGATCAACGGGTGGTTGGGCGGCTGGTCACGGCGGAGCTAACACCTGCTACGGCAGCCGGCCCGGCCGGAGCACGTTCGGAATGCCTGCCTGTTCCGGCTCAAGCAGTACCGGGCTGACCAGCACGGCAGGCCCGCGGTGCAGCACGCCGTCGGAAAGCGCCCGGCAGCGCATCCCGCCGCGCCCGCGCATGGCGGCATGCGCCCCCGCCGCGAGCATCCGGTCCATCCACGCGCAGGGGTGGGCGGGCCGCCCGCCTTTGAACCGCACCACATCGCCCCGGGATTCCAGCGCGAAATCCTGGCCCAGGAGCGGGGCAAGGTGTGCGCCCCTGAGGATCACGTTCCGGCGGGTCAGGAGCGGGTCGAAGGGCCCGGCATCCAGCTCCGCAGCCATCGCCTCGAGGGCCTCGACGGCGAACAGCGTGACCGCGGCGTCCATGTGCGCCGCTTTGCCGAAGAACCGGTCGCCGACGATGCCCTTGCCCGCCACCACCTCAACCCGGTCGGCATTCGCCGTCGGCACGTCAGCGGCACCGTCGCATGCGCGGCCGAAGTAGGCGTGGGCAGGTGAGACGAGTAGGTGCAGGACGTCCACGTCGTACCGGTAGGTTGGCGTCATGCAATAACGCTATACCCCGGCCGGGACCCCGGTCAGGCCGGCCTCGCGAGCAGGGAGCTGGCTTCCTGGCGGGTGGATCCGGAGGATTCGATGTGGGCGAGTTCGGCGGGGATGTCCCAGCCCTTCTTGCGCATGGCGGTGGCCCAGAGCCGGCCGGCGCGGTAGGAGGAGCGGACCAGGGGTCCGGACATGACGCCGAGGAAGCCGATCTCCTCGGCTTCGTGCTGCAGGTCCACGAATTCCTGCGGCTTGACCCAGCGGTCCACCGGGAGGTGGCGTTCGGAGGGGCGCAGGTACTGGGTGATRGTGATCAGGTCGCAGCCGGCCTCGTGGAGGTCGCGAAGGGCCTCGGAGATTTCCTCGCGGGTTTCGCCCATGCCCAGGATCAGGTTGGACTTGGTGACCATGCCCAGGTTCCGGCCCTGGGTGATGACGTCCAGGGAGCGGTCGTAGCGGAACGCGGGGCGGATGCGCTTGAAGATSCGGGGCACGGTTTCGACGTTGTGCGCGAAGACTTCGGGTTTGGAGTCGCAGATCGCGGCGATGTGTTCGGGTTTGCCGGAGAAGTCCGGGATCAGGAGTTCGACGCCGGTGCCCGGGTTCAGTTCGTGGATCTTGCGGACCGTTTCGGCGTAGAGCCACACGCCTTCGTCTTCGAGGTCGTCCCGGGCCACGCCGGTGACGGTGGCGTAGCGCAGGGCCATGGCCTGAACGGAGCGGGCCTTCCTTCTTGACCAGGTTCTTGAGCTGGACGAATTCCGGGCCCATCTGGACCTTGGCCTTGATCCAGTCCGGTTTGCGTTCCACCGGGGTGGCCGCATTGCGCTGCTCGATCCGCAGCATTTTCCGGCCATCTGGTGCCAGTGTCACAGGAGAGCTCCTTCGGGGGTTGCAACTAGGGCGTCTTCATTGTTGCGCAGTTCCTCGGTGATCCGCGAAACGAGATCGGCCGGGGCCACATCACGGCCCGTTTCCTGCGCGATGGTGGTCATACCGGCGTCGGTGATTCCGCAGGCGATGATCTGGCCGTAGGGTGCGAGGTCGTTGTTGCAGTTGATGGCGAAGCCGTGCATGGTCACCCCCTGGCTGACCCTGATGCCGATGGCAGCGATCTTGCGGGCGGGACCGTTCGCGTCCTCCTCGATCCAGACACCTGGACGCCCCTTGATCCGGACGGCCGTGATGCCATAATCCGCGAGCACCGCAATGATCACGGCCTCCAGGCGCTCCACGTAGTCGCGGATGCCGGCCTTGTTCTTCAGCTTGATAATCGGGTATCCCACGAGCTGGCCCGGGCCGTGCCAGGTGAGCTTGCCGCCGCGGTCCACGGGAACGACGGGGGTGCCGTCGAAGGGCCGCTCGTGATCCTCTGTCAGCTTTCCGGCCGTGTAGACGGCGGCATGTTCGAGGAGGAGTACCGTGCTGGGGGCCTTGCCGGCCAGGACATTTTCATGGATTTCGCGCTGGATGTCCCAGGCGTGGCTGTAATCGACGAAATCCGGGGCAAGACCGAGCTTTGTGAACTCAAGAGTCATGCGTTCCAGCTTAGACCTCAGCCGGCGTCCTGCCGGATACTGTGCCCAAGCTCTCATGACTGCCCGGTCACATTCGGCCCTAGCCATACGCGGGCGGCGTGCCCTCAGCCTGCCTGTGGATAACTTCTGCACGAATTTCCCGATTCCGGTACTCCTTAAGGCATGGACAACCACAGCCTGGAAAGCCGCAGCCTGGAATCGCTCAGCCCGGAAAGCCGCACCGGGGAAATGCACGGTGGTTCGGGGCAGGCGCCTGCCGTGGCGGGCTACTCCGTGTCCCGGCGGCTGGGCCGTGGCGGCAGTGCCGACGTGTGGCTCGTGTCGCAGGACTCCACCGGCACAAAGCTGGCCCTGAAGTGCTTCGGCCGGCCGCCCGGCAGCGGTGAATCAGGCAGTGGTGAGCCAGGCGCTGCGGACTCGCGCCCGGAGGTGGCGCGGGAAGAGGATGTCCGCCGCGAACTTCTGGTCATGTCCGTCCTGGACCACGAACACCTGGTTAAGGCTTACGGCGTGGTCCGGACGGATGAAGCCGATGAGGGCAGGTTCGGGCTCCTCATGGACTATGCCGCCGGGGGTTCGCTTCAGCAGCTGGTCACGGCGAGGGGAACCCTGAGCGTCGGCGAGACAGTCACCGTCCTGACACCGATAGCCCAGGTCCTGGGCTACCTGCACGGCAAGGGCTTCACGCACTCGGACGTCGCGCCAGGGAACGTACTCTTCACCGCGCACGGAAAGCCGCTGCTGGCTGATCTCGGAGTCGCCCGAATGGTGGGGGATCCTTTTGGTGTTCCCGAGCTGCGCACTGACGGCTTTGCGGATCCGGCCCCGGTGGACGCGGTCCGGGCCGGGCTGCAGCCGGAACGTGATGTCTATGCTGCCGCGGCGCTGGGGTGGTATTGCCTCACCGGACAGCCCCCTCCGCCATCCGCGGCCAGGCCGCCGCTCTCCCTGCTTGTTCCGGACGTGCCGGCCGAGCTCGCAGCGGCGCTGGAGGCGGGGCTCAGCGATGACCGCCGGCAACGCCCGGCGGCAGCGGAGCTTGCCACGGCTGTGTACCGCAGCGCGGCCGCGGCGCCCTTGGACCTGTCCCGCTCGGTGCATGACACTGTCCTGCCCGACTTGCTGACGCGCAGGCCGGTTCCGCCGTCCGGCGGGCGGCTGAAGAAGCGGCTGCTCGCCTGGGGCAGGCGGCTGAAGACCACCGGGTGGGTCAGGGCCCTGGTCCGGCCGTCACCCCGTGAGGCAACGGCGGCCCCGGTTTCTTCGCTGCCGCGCACGGCTGCCGGGCATAGTAGGGTCGCCGGTCACACGGTCTGCCGGCACACGGCGTCCAGGCGCGTGGCCGGCAGGCACTCCGCGGCCCCACAGCACTTCGCGGCCACAAGCCGCGTGGCCAGGCACGCAGCAACTGCCGCCGCCCCGCCGTCCCGGCCCCGGAGGGTCGCCGCAGCTGACACCTGCCGCAGCCGCCCTCTGGCAGCGGCGGGCGGCGTCCTCGCAGCAGCCGTTCTTGCGGGCGTCGTGCTTTCAGGACGGCCCGGGGCGATGCACGAAAACCCAGCGGCGCAGGAAACCCCAGCGAGGCACGAAGTCCCAGCCGCGCCGAAAAGCCCACCCGGTGCCTCGCCAGGCCCGGCAGTGCAGGAGGCCAACCTTCCGGAGGATGTCCGACGGCGGCTCGCGGCGAAAGATCCTGTCGACGCTGTCCTTGGGCTGGCGCAGCTACGCTCGCTGGCGTTGCGGGAGGGCAGGCTGGACCTGCTCGACGACGTCAATGCACCCAACACCCCGGCCCATGCTGCAGACCGGCGGATCCGAGCAGGGCTGGAGAAATCCGGGGCAGTCCTGGCCGGTTTCACCACGAGCGTTTCGGGCGTTCGCCTCCTGCCTGAAAGCACACCTACGCGTGCAGTGGTGGCGGCGACAACGTGGGCCACGGGTTACGAGGAACGTGAGGCTGGTGGCGGCGTTGTCGCCACCGGTGCGCCGCAGCAGGAAGTCAGGCTGCGGCTGGTCCTTGTCCCGGTGGAGGGGCGCTGGCTCATCGCGGACATCCTGCCGGCGGACTGAACACCTATTAATCGGCGGACCGAACAGCCATCACCTGTCCCCGGCGACCCACCCCGCGGCAAGCGCCACGGAGGGGTGCTGCCAGGTGAAACCGCTGTCCCTGAGCAGCGTCGGTTCGATCCGCTGGCTCCCGAGCAGAAGTTCGTCGGCCAGCTTGCCCATGATGAGCCGCAGCGCCGGTGCCGGGACGCGCAGCAGGGCAGGGCGGTGAAGCGCCTTCGCCAGCCCGGCCACCAAGGTGTTGACGTCGGCTACTTCCGGTGCCGCAACGTTTACGGGACCTGAGTTCGCGGCGGTGAGGAGGAATCCGAACGCGGACGTGAGGTCGGGGAGCGTGATCCAGGGCCAGTACTGCCGGCCGTTGCCCAGCGGACCGCCAATGCCCGCCCGCAGCAGCGGCAGCAGGCGGCCCATGGCCCCGCCTGACCGGCTCAGGACTACGGCTGTCCGCGGGGTGACAACACGGACTCCGGCAGGGGCCTCGTGCGCAGCTGCTTCCCACTCGACGCAGATGCGCGCCATAATGCCCTTCCCGGCGGGGGAGCCTTCCGTCAGCTTGGTCTGCCCGGCGTCGCCGTAGTAGTTCACGCCGGACTGGCTGATGAAGGTCCGGGGCGGGGAGTCGAGGTGGCGCATCGCCGAGGCGAGCGTCCGGGTGGGGTCGAGGCGGGAGCGGAACAGCTCGTCGATGCGGTGGTGCGTCCATGGTCTGGCACCGATGTTCGCGCCGGAGAGGTTGATGACGGCGTCGGCGCCCTCAAGGGAGGCCGGAGCCAGGGTTCCGGTTGAGGGATCCCACGGGATCTCGGACGGCGACGACGGCGGCCGCCTGACCAGCCGGACGACGTCGTGCCCGTCGGAGGAGAGGCGGGAGGAAAGGGCGGTTCCGATAAGCCCGGAGGCCCCGGCCATGACGATGCGCATGATCCATCTCACCATGCCCGGCACGGCAGGGCACCTCCCCGATGGCTCATGTCGCGTTGACTATGATCGAACGATGACCTCTTCGAGTTACCTCCGGTTTCCTCATGTTCACGGCGATCTGGTCACGTTTGTGGCCGAGGACGACGTCTGGATTGCCCCTCTGGGCGGCGGCCGCGCCTGGCGTGTATCCTCGCTCCAGCTGCCAGCCCGCAACCCGCGCTTTACGCCCGACGGCAAGCGGCTGGTCTGGACAGTAGTGCAGGGGACGGCCCCCGAGGTGGTCATCGCCGACGTCGACGGCGGGGGATACCGGCAGCTGACCTTCTTCGGCCACAGCACCACGCGGGTCAAGGGCTTCACCCCTTCAGGGGACATCGTGGTCACCAGCGCGTTCCGCCAGGCCGAGAGCCGCCACACGCACGCGTACCGGCTGTCGACCGACGGGGGCTGGGCCGAGGAGCTGCCGCTGGGACCGGTCGAGTCGGTGGCCTTCGGCCCCGAAATCGGTGACGAAAAGCCGGTGGTGGTAAGCAGCGTGCTCTCCCGCGAACCGGCCTGGTGGAAGCGCTACCGTGGCGGCACCGCCGGCAAGCTCTGGATCGATGCGGACGGAAATGGCGAGTTCGAGCGCCTCCTCCCCAACGTTGACGGTAACCTCGCCGACCCCATGTGGGTGGACGGGCGCATCGCCTTCCTCTCGGACCACGAGGGCTACGGCAACCTGTATTCGGTCCTGCCGGGCGGCGGGGACCTGCGGCGCCACACCGACCACGAGGACTTCTACGTCCGCCACGCGTCCACGGACGGCAAGCGCGTGATCTTCGAGTCGGCGGGTGAGCTGTGGATCCTGCATGACCTTGGCTCCGATGCTGTCCGGCTGGAGATAACGCTCGGTTCGGCGTCCCAGGGCCGCCGTCCCTCGCTTCTCAAAGTCTCCAAGCACCTCGGTGACGTCCGGCCGGACACCGCAGGGGCAGCCAGTGCGGTGGAGGCCCATGGAACAATCCACTGGCTGCAGCACAAGGACGGACCGTCCCGCGTCGTCGAGGCAACGGCCGGCGTCCGCGCCCGCCTGCCGCGGCCCCTTCCGGACGGCCGCATCGCCTACGTGGCAGACCACGACGGCGACGAGGCCCTGTTCATCAGGGAAATCGCCCCGCAGGTCCCGGCACACGATGCCGCTGCCCAGGCAGCCGCAAAGGCCTCGGCAGCAGCCAACACCAAGGCCGCCCCGGACATAGCACCCGCCGGCGGCCAACAGGAAGCCGCGTCTCCGGTTGTGCCCCTGCCCAGTCCCGTTTCCGCCGCCGGCGTAGCGGGGCCCCGCGCCACGCACCCGGTGGCAGACGACGCCGCGGCCAACCTCGCTCCCGCGGAGGCAGCCACCGAAACGGCGGCCGGCCAGGCAACCGGCACTGCGGCCGCCGAAGCAGGTCCGCTCCGGATCCCATTCCCCAGGCCCTCACGCGCCAGCGCCATCGAGGCCAGTCCCGACGGCCGCTGGATCGCCATCGGAACCGCCTTTGGCGACCTCTACATCGCTGACGCCCACGACGGCGGGCTGACGGCGGTGACCAGCATCGGTGAGGGCAGCATTGAGGACCTTGCCTGGTCGCCTGACTCCGCGTGGCTCGCCTGGTCTGAACCCGTGACGTCCTTCGGGTCGCGCAGCCGCCTGCGGCTGGTCCGGGCCAACGCACTGGAAACGAACGCCCGGGAACCTGGCACGGGGGAAACCAGCACCCAGGCCGCCAGGGCCGGGGAGCCCAGCGACGGGGCGGGCAACATCGTGGAGGTGACGGACGGGCGCTTCCGGGACGAATCGCCGTCGTTCTCCCCGGACGGAAAGTTCCTGGCCTTCCTGTCCAACCGGAGTTTCGATCCGGTCTACGACGGCCACTCCTTCGACCTGTCCTTCCCCAGCCCCATCAAGCCGTACCTCGTGGCACTGGCCGCGGACACGGCCTCGCCGTTCGGTCCCAGCGTGGCCCTGGCAGACGATGCCGGCGAGCCGGGAAGCACAGCAGTCAAGTCCGATGCAGCCGCCGAAGGCAAAACGTCACCGGCCGCCGTCAGGGTGGACGCCGAAGGTCTGACCCACCGGGTCATCAGCGTCCCGGTGCCGCAGGGCAACTACTCGGCGCTGACCGCCGCCGACGGTGCACTGCTCTGGCTCGACAGTGCCCTTGCCGGTGTCACCGGAGAGGGCAGGGCCAGTCTGGAGGACAAGAACGCCGCCCCGAGCCTGGTCCGCTTCGACCTGGCCAGGCGCAAGAGCACCACCCTCGTGGATGCCCTGAATAGCTACCGCCTGTCCGGCGACGGCGGGAAGGTGGTTCTGGTCCACGACAAGCAGATCCGGGTGGTGCCCTCCGATGCCAAGGCCGATGAGGAGTCCGGCCAGCTGGTCAAGGTGGACCTCACTCGCGTCCGGGTCCTGATGGACCCGCTGAGCGTCTGGGGCCAGGCGTTCGACGAGGCGTGGCGGCTGCAGCGCGACTTCTTCTGGACGGAGGACATGGCCGGCCAGGACTGGGATTCCATCCACACCCGCTACCGTCCCCTCGTGGACCGGCTCGGGTCACATGACGACCTGGTGGACCTGCTGTGGGAGCTGCACGGCGAGCTTGGCACGTCGCATGCCTACGTGCGTCCTGCGGCGGCCACCGAAAACGGCAGCAACGGCCAGGGCCGGCTGGGCGCGGACCTCGCGTTCACCGGCGAGGGCTGGGAGATCGAGCGCATCCTGGCCGGCGAATCGTCGGACCCGCTGGCCGCGTCGCCGCTGACGCGGCCGGGCGCCGACGCCAAGGCCGGGGACGTCCTCCTGGCGATCGACGGCGTGCGCCTCACGGAGTCACTGACCCCGGCCATGCAGCTGGTGGGCGCGGCCGGGCGCGCGGTGGAGCTGACCATCCGCAACGGTGCCGGCCACGGCCCGGCAGCGGGAGCCCAGCGCCGCATTGCCGTCGTCCCGATCAAGGATGAGGAACGGCTCCGCTACCAGGATTGGGTGAACGCCAACCGCCGGACTGTGCGCGAGGCGTCGGACGGCAAGTTCGGCTACCTGCACATCCCCGACATGCTCGCCAATGGCTGGGCGCAGCTCCACCGTGACCTGGACACCGAGACGGCGCTTGACGGCCTGATCGTGGATGTGCGCCGCAACCGCGGCGGGCACACCTCCCAGCTTGTGGCCGAACTGATTGGGCGGAAGGTGACGGGCTGGAGCATGCCCCGCGGCGAAAAGCCGCGGACCTATCCGCACCACGCGCCGCGCGGTCCCGTCATTATCCTGGCCGATGAGTTTGCCGGGTCCGACGGTGACATCATCACCCAGGTGTCCAAGCTTCGCGGCATCGGACCGGTGATCGGCACCCGCACCTGGGGCGGCGTCGTCGGGATCGACAACCGCTTCACGCTGGCCGACGGAACAGGTGTCACGCAGCCCCGCTACGCCACGTGGTTCGGTGGAGGCGTGGGCTGGAGCGTCGAAAACCACGGTGTGGCTCCGGACATTGAGGTGACGTTCCCGCCGCACGCCTATGCTGCCCGCCGGGACCCGCAGTTGGAATCCGGCATCACGGCGCTGAAGGAGATGGTGCAGGAGCTTCCCACGGACCGGCCGCCGGCCCGCGAGGGTTACCGCCGGCTGCGCCCGGAGCCGCTGCCGGCCCGCCGCGCCGGCGCGTAGCACTCCGGAAACGCGCGAAGGCCCTGTTCCCGACTGGATTTACCAAGGGGAACAGGGCCTTCGGTTTTAAGATCAGGAAGCCAGCGTGGCGTCCAGGGTGATCTCGATGCCGGTCAGGGCCTGGGATACCGGGCAGCCCTTCTTGGCGGATTCCGCGATGCGCTGGAAATCCTCCTCGGAGATGCCGGGGATGCGCGCGTTCAGGGTCAGGTGGCTGCCGGTGATGCCGGTACCGGGCTGGAATCCAACCTCTGCCTTGGTGTTGACCTCGTCCGGCGTGAAACCCGCCTGGCTCAGCTCGTGGCTGAACGCCATGGAGAAGCATGCGGAGTGTGCCGCGGCGATGAGTTCTTCGGGGCTGGTCTTGCCGCCTGCCGCTTCGGTGCGGGCCTTCCAAGTGACGTCGAACGTGCCGAGGCCCGAGCTGTCCAGCGTGGTGTTGCCTGAGCCGTCCGTCAGGCTGCCGTTCCATACAGTGTGCGCGGTGCGTGTTGTAGCCATGTCACTCCTCAACGTTGATTCGATCCGGGGGTCCGGCACCTGCCGGAGCCCCGCCGCTACCAATCCTATGGATTGGTTGCCTCCGGTGCACGGGTTGTCCGCTGTCAGAGGATTATGACCGTACTGCCCGATGCCCGAATCAGTTCCACAGAGTGGCGATGGCGATGTTGATCAGAGCCAGCCCGCCAACGCCGTGGGCGAGGCCGGTTGAAACGGGCTGCCCGTTCTTAACTTTGCGCGCCCCGATTACGGCCAGGACGGCAACAACGACGGCGATGACGAACTTGATGCCCAGCTTGGCGTAGTTCGGGTCGCCAAAATTGGTCGGATCCTGGCTGTGCAGAATCGGTAGCACACCCATCATGGCGATGCCCGTGAGCAGCTGCAGGAAGGCTCCGTCGCGCTGGCGGGGGTGGACCGTGGGCTGCTTCATTGTGGCGATCCAGTAACCCACAATCATGGCAGCGCCGACGATGTGCAGGAACAACAAGATGCTGAAGAGAATACTCATGGCTACAGCTTAGCCAGAATCTTCTACAAGCCGTAGCAAAGCCACGGGGCAAAAGCCGCGAAGGCGAACAAAATATACGGGGCAGGCCCCGGCGGTTTCCCACCGAGGCCTGCCCCGTCGTCGTAATTACTACCGGATCAGAGTCCCAGGTCTGCTTCGAACGCGCCTTCTTCGAGGCGGGTCTTCAGCGTCTGCAGGAAGCGTCCGGCGTCCGCACCGTCCACCAGGCGGTGGTCGTACGTGAGGGACAGGTACATCATGGAGCGGATGGCGATCGAGTCGTCACCGTTCTCGTCCTGGACCACCACGGGGCGCTTGACGATCGCACCGGTACCCAGGATGCCGACCTGCGGCTGGTTGATGATCGGGGTGTCGAACAGCGCACCGACGGAGCCGATGTTGGTGATGCTGAACGTGCCGCCGGACAGCTCGTCCGGGCCGATCTTGCCGTTGCGGGTGCGGTCTGCGACGTCGGCGATCTTGCCGGCGAGGCCGGCGAGGTTCAGGCTGCCGGCGTCGGAGATGACGGGAACCAGCAGGCCCTTGTCAGTGTCGACGGCGATCGCCAGGTGCTCGGCGTTGTGGTACGTGATTTCCTGCTTGTCCTCGTCGTACGCGGCGTTGAGCTTGGCGTGCTGCTTGAGGGCCTCGGCCACAGCCTTGGCGATGAAGGGCAGGAAGGTGAGCTTGACGCCGTTCTGGGCCTGGAACGAGTTCTTGGCCTTGAGGCGCAGCTTGGCCACCTTGGTCATGTCCACTTCGTGCACCTGGGTCAGCTGGGTGGAAACATCCAGCGACTCACGCATGCGGCGGGCGATGACCTGGCGGATCCGCGGAGCCTTCTGCACGGTGCCGCGCAGCGATGATGCTGCGGCTGCCGGAGCAGCGGAAGCGGGGGCTGCCTGTGCTGCGGCTGCCGGAGCGGCCTTGGACTCGGCAGCGGCCAGGACATCCTGCTTGCGGATGCGGCCGCCGACGCCCGTGCCGGAGACGGAAGCGATGTCCACGCCGTGCTGGTTGGCGAGCTTGCGGACCAGGGGAGTGACGTAGCCGGACTCGGCGCCTGCGGCCGGTGCGGCCTGGGCTGCGGGTGCGGCCTGCGGTGCGGGAGCAGCCTGGGGAGCGGGGGCCTCTTCCTTTGCGGGGGCTGCTGCCGGTGCGGGCTGTTCCGCAGCGGGGGCGGCCGGAGCCTCGGCGGGCTTCTCGGGAGCAGCAGCAGGTGCAGCGGCGCCGGAGCCGATGACGGCGAGGACGGAGCCAACCTCGGCGGTCTCGTCCTCGCTGACGCGGATTTCCTGCAGCGTGCCGGCCACGGGGGACGGGATCTCGGTGTCCACCTTGTCCGTGGAAACCTCAAGCAGCGGCTCGTCAACTTCCACGGAGTCGCCAACAGCCTTGAGCCAGCGGGTGACGGTGCCTTCCGTGACGCTCTCGCCAAGGGCCGGGAGGGTGACCTCGTGGCCTTCGCCGGACGCGGGTGCTGCCTGGGCGGCGGGGGCCGCTTCAGCCTGGGCTGCCGGGGCCTCTGCGGCGGGTGCCTCTTCGGCAGGTGCTGCAGCCGGTGCTTCTTCAGCCGGGGCAGCCGCGGGTGCTTCGGCGGCCGAGCCGCCGCCCGAGCCGTCACCGATGCGCACCAGCGGGGCGCCAACTTCAGCGGTCTCATCTTCGGCGACGAGGATTTCCTCGATGACGCCGGCGATAGGAGAGGGGATTTCAGTGTCTACTTTGTCGGTGGAAACCTCGAGCAGCGGTTCGTCCACCTCTACCCGGTCACCCACCTGCTTGAGCCAGCGGGTGACAGTTCCTTCGGTGACGCTCTCACCGAGGGCGGGCAAGTTAACGGATTCAGACATGTCGTCCCCGTTCTCCTTATTAATCTAAAGTGCGGATGATTGCTGCATTGTTCGAGCCTGGTGCACCCTGCAGTTCGAGCCGGGCGCACCAGGCCCTGTTGTTTTGCGGAACGAATTAGCCGTGGAGGGCTTTGCCGGCGAGGGCAAGGTTGGCCTCGCCCAGGGCCTCGTTCTGGGTGGGGTGGGCGTGCAGCAGCTGGGCCACATCCTCCGGGTAGGCTTCCCAGTTCACGATCAGCTGGGCTTCGCCGATCTGTTCGCCCATGCGGGAGCCGATCATGTGGACGCCCACCACCGGGCCGTCCTTCTGGCGGACCAGCTTCACGATGCCGCCGGTGCCGAGGATGGAGCTCTTGCCGTTGCCGGCCAGGTTGTACTCCTGGATCTCCACCTGGTCGTCGCCGAATTTCTCCTTGGCGCCCTTTTCGGTGTAACCGACCGTCGCGATTTCCGGCTCGGAGTAGGTGACCTTGGGGATGTTGACATCCTCCACGATGACAGGCTTCAGGCCGGCAATTTCCTCGGCCACGAAGATGCCCTGCTGGTAGCCGCGGTGCGCGAGCTGGACGCCGGGGACAATGTCGCCGACGGCGTAGACGTTGCCCACGCCGGTGTGCAGGCGTTCGTTGGTGATGACGAAGCCGCGGTCGATGGTGATGCCAGCCTCTTCGTACCCAAGGTTGGCGGTCACCGGTCCGCGGCCGACAGCCACGAGGAGCAGTTCGGCTTCGAAGGTCTTGCCGTCAACCAGGGTGACCTTGACGCCGTCGTTGTTCTGTTCGACGCCCTGGAAGAACACGCCGGTGGAGAACTTGATGCCGCGCTTCTTGAAGGCACGCTCAAAGTTCTTGACGATCGCTGCGTCTTCGTTCGGGACCAGCGACGGCAGGCCCTCAACGATGGTGACGTCGACGCCGAAGGACTTCCAGACCGAAGCGAACTCGACGCCGATCACGCCGCCGCCCAGGATGATTGCACTCTTGGGGATGTAGTCCATGGTGAGTGCTTCGTCGGACGTGATGACCTTGCCGCCGATTTCCAGGCCCGGCAGTGTACGGGAGTAGGAACCCGTGGCGAGAACGATGTTCTTGCCCTTGTAGGCCGTGCCGTTCACGACGACGGTGTCGGTGCCCTGCAGCTTGCCTTCACCTTCGATGACGGTGATGCCCTTGGACTTGATCAGGCCCTGCAGGCCCTTGAACTTGCCGGCGACGATGCCGTCTTTGTAGGCGTTGACAGCGGTGATGTCGATGCTGTCGAGGGTGACGTTCACGCCGTACTTGGCGGAGTCGCGGGCGTGGTCTGCCAGTTCGGCCGAGTGCAGCAGCGCCTTGGTGGGGATGCAGCCGTTGTGGAGGCAGGTACCGCCGAGCTTGCCCTTCTCCACGAGGCCAACGGTGAAGCCAAGCTGAACGGCCCGGAGAGCCGTGGCGTACCCGCCGCTGCCACCACCGAGTACCAGGATGTCGAATTCTTGCGCAGTTGCCTGATCGGCCACTTAGACGCTCCCTCGCGTGAACGATGACACGAGAGTACGCATCATCTGGTCTTGGAAATTGCTCTGCCGTGATTATGCCAGCAGGCCTTTTCCCTTTCATTTGTGACTACCGTGGTTCACCTTAGCGAACCACTTATCCATGCTCCACCTTGCCGGTCCTTTTGTGGAGCGCTTGTGTCCAGTGTCACGCGGCTGTGTGGCGAGCGGATCACGCTGGCCGCACAGCCGCGCGGCGCGCCGGCTCAGGCCAGGAGATCCTCGACGTAGGCCACCAGCGTGCGCACCGTGCAGCCGGTGCCCTGCTTTGGCGTGTAGCCGTAGGGCGCCCCGTTGTTGAAGGACGGCCCGGCGATGTCGATGTGTGCCCACGGGATGGTCTGGCCGCCCTTGTCCTTGCCCACGAACTCGCGCAGGAACACGGCCGCCGTCATCATGCCGCCGTGGCGCTCACCGATGTTGGCGAGGTCCGCCACCTGGGAATCGAGGCTGGGCCGCAGCTCTTCGGGCAGGGGCATGGGCCAGACGAGTTCGCCGGCCCGGTCAGCGGCAGCTTTCAGCGGACCGGTAACGCTGTCGGCGCCCATAATGCCGGCGGTCCGGTTACCGAGCGCGATCAGCTGCGCGCCGGTCAGGGTGGCAACGTCGATGATGGCGTCCGGGTATTCCTGGCTTGCCGCGACGATGCCGTCGGCCATGACCAGCCGGCCTTCGGCGTCGGTGTTAAGGACTTCCACCGTCTTGCCGCCGAACATGGTCAGCACGTCGGCTGGACGTGACGCAGCCCCCGAGGGCATGTTCTCGGCGATGCACAGCCAGGCGGTCGCCTTGACGGGCAGCCCCAGGCCCGCGATGGCCAGGACCGTATTAAGCACGACGGCGGCGCCCGCCATGTCGCTCTTCATGTCGCCCATGCCGAGGGCGGGCTTAATAGAGATGCCGCCGGTGTCGAAGGTGATGCCCTTGCCCACCAGGGCGATTTTCCGGGTGGCCTTGGCGGGGGAGTACTCCACCTTGACGAGGCGCGGCTGCCGGGCCGAGCCCTTGCCGACACCCATGATGCCGCCGAAGCCTTCCTTTTCAAGGCGCTTTTCGTCCCACACCGTAACCTTGACGGGCAGTCCCTTGGCCAGTTCCTTGGCGGCGTCGGCAAACGATTCGGGGTAGAGGTGGCTCGGGGGCTGGTTCACCAGCGAGCGGGTGGCGTTCACGGCCTTTCCCAGCAGGCGGGCACGCTCGAGTGCAGCATTCAGGTCCTTGTCGGCGGCCAGTTCAGTGAAGATAGCGACATCGGCCACTGGATCCTTGAGGCCGTCCTTGGACGAACGGAATTCAGTGAAGGAGTACGCTCCCAGGGCTGCGCCCTCGGCGATGGCAGCGACGTCGGCGACATCCGCCGTCGGGAATGCCAGCGTGACCGACGACAGCCCGGCGAGCTGGCGGACAGCGGAACCGGCGGCGCGGCGCAGCGCCTCGCCCGAGACCCTTCCGCCGGTGTTCACCTTGCCCATGCCGGCCAGCACCAGGATTCCCGAGCCCGTTTCCGGAAGCCCGGGAAGGCGGACCGCCTGGTCCGGTGCACCGGTGATGCCGAGGACCTTCAAGGAGTCGCTCAGGGCCTCAACGGATTTCGCGGTCAGGGGGTTGTCCAGCAGGAAGGGGCCGTCCGTGCCCTGCCCGACGCCGATGACCACTGCGTCACTTGCCGCCTTCTTCAGGTCCCTGGCAATGGCACTAAGGTTGATTTCAGTATTCTTGACCACGAGGATCGGTCCTCAATTCTCTGTGATTGTTTGGGCAGGGAGCGCAGGCAAGGCGCCCACTCGCGGGGCCGGCCGCCGTCCGTGTCAGGGCAGCGGCGCCGGCTTCCAAGGAAGCCAATTCCGATCGTAGTCTCTCGTTCCGCAACTGCGGGGAAGCGCCTGGCAACCGGGCAGGTTGAGAGCCGCGCCACATCGCCCCGAGGAATGACGCCGACTGCCCGGGCGTTATGAAGATTAACCCCGACCACGAAAGGAACTCGCCGTGTTTGAACGGATTTCCGGCTCGCTGCTGGACCCCGATGCGCTCTATGCCAAAAACATTGGGCTGTTCCATAACCCAGAGCTCCGCGGACTGAACCTGGTGATGGGATTTACCGGATTCGCCGACGCCGGCCACGTGGTCCGGCAGATCACCGCGGAGCTCCTCGACACGCTCGACTCCGAGCAGGTGGCCGTGTTCGACGCCGACCAGCTCATTGACTACCGGTCACGGCGCCCGCATGTGACCTTCGTCGAGGACCATCTGCAGGACTACCAGCCGCCAAGCCTGGCCCTCTATAGGCTGGTCGACGGCTTGGGCCGGCCCTTCCTGTTCCTTGCCGGCTTCGAACCGGACCTGCAGTGGGAACGCTTCGCCCGTGCGGTGGTGCAGATCGTCGAGGCGCTGGACGTCAACCTGGTGGCCTGGATCCACTCGATTCCGATGCCCGTGCCCCACACCCGCCCGGTGGGGGTGACCGTGCACGGAAACCGGCCGGAACTCATCGAAGGCATCTCCTCGTGGAAGCCGACCGTGGAAGTTCCTGCCGCCGTCGGCCATGTCCTGGAGCTGCGCCTGACCGACGCGGGCCGCAACGTTGCCGGGTACGTGATCCACGTGCCGCACTACCTCGCTGAGGCGGAATATCCCACGGCGGCGGTGGCCGGGCTGGAGTACCTGGGCGCTGCCACCTCGCTGATGCTGCCGACGGACCGGCTCCGCGAGTCCGGCCGTGAAGTTGGCAGGCAGATTGCCGAGCAGATCGAGGCCTCGGAGGAAGTCCAGCAGGTGGTGGCCCGGCTCGAGGCGCGGTATGACGAAAAGGCCGAGGGCACGGTGCGCCGGTCCCTGCTCGCCAATGAGAACCATGAACTGCCCGACGCCGATGCCCTGGGCGCCGCTGTGGAGGCTTACTTGGCGCGGGAGAACCCCGCCCCGTAAGCCCCGTCACTGGGCGGCATAAGGCTCGTCACTGAAAGGCCAAACAGGGCAAATAAAATAGTATTTTTGCCCCCGCTGAGGATAATAAAAGGGTGACTGCACCCCGCGCCTGGCTCATTTGGTCCATTGGCATCTTTTCGTACCTCGTGGCCGTGACGCAACGTACATCGTTCGGGGTGGTGGGCCTGGAGGCCACCGAGAGGTTCCACGCCAGCGCCTCGGCCATCTCCTTCTTTACTGTGCTGCAGCTGCTGGTGTACGCCGGACTTCAGATCCCCGTGGGCGTGCTGGTGGACCGGTTCGGTTCCCGGGCGATGATCGCCGGGGGTGCACTGCTCATGGGGCTGGGCCAGCTGCAGCTGGCCTTCGCGGACAGCGTCCCGGCCGGTGTGCTGGGCCGCGTGCTCGTCGGTGCCGGCGACGCCATGACGTTCATCTCCGTCATTCGGCTGATCCCGCTGTGGTTCGCGCCTGCCCGGGTTCCGCTGCTGACCCAGCTGACCGGCATGTCCGGACAGCTCGGCCAGCTGCTGAGCGTGGTGCCGTTCGCCTTCATTCTGCACAGCGCTGGCTGGACCCCGGCGTTCCTGGCGCTGGCAGGATTCTCCGGAATCGCCGTCGTGCTGGTGGTGGTGATGCTGAGGGATGTGCCGCCGGGTACGCCCCGGCAGGAGGCAGCCAAGGGGCTGCGCGCCACGGGCGTCTCGCTGTCGCGTGCGTGGAAGCAGCCGGGCACGCGGCTGGGCATGTGGAGTCACTTCACCATCCAGTTCAGCGGCACGGTGTTCGCGATGACCTGGGGCTACCCATTCCTGATTTCCGCGCAGGGGCTCAACGCCGGCACCGTCGCCTCGCTCATGTCCCTCTACGTGGCCGGTGCCATCGGGGCGGGGCCGCTGATCGGGCGTTTTGTGGCGCGGCACCCCTTGCGCCGCTCCACCATGGTCCTGCTCCTGGTCGCTGCCACCGCGGCGGCGTGGGCGGCGGTGCTGATGTATCCAGGCCGCTCACCGCTGTGGCTGCTTGCCATCCTGATCGTGGTGCTGGCCATCGGCGGGCCGGGGTCCATGATCGGCTTCGACTTCGCCCGCACATTCAACCCGGCGCACCGCATCGGTACCGCCACGGGCATCGTTAATGTTGGCGGCTTCTTTGCAGCGCTCATCGCCATCTATCTGATCGGCGCCGTTCTGGACATCCTCCATTCCACAGGCTTTTCCCACGGGGAGCTGTATGGCCTGGAGCCCTTCCGCATTGCACTCTGCGTACACTTCCTGCTCCTCGGCGTTGGCTCTGTCGCCATGCTGGTGGTCCGCCGCAAGGTCCGCCGGCAGATGGCGGCCCAGGGTGTGCTGGTCCCGCCGCTGCTGCAGGCCATGGCCCAGCAGCGCAGGGCACGGATTGCCCGCCGTAAGACTCCTTCCCGCGATTAGAGGCTCTGTGCCACAGGTGGCGGGGCTGTTGCCCGGCCGAGCCACTGCTCCTCAACAGGCGCCGTTATCCACTTAGCGCCAAAGTCCACATAGCTCAGTGTCCACATGCAAGAACTGCCTGTCGCGCCGGCGGTGACCTCCGTCGGAAGCTGTTTCCATGACAGCACCGGAGCATCTCACCATCAGCGGTCCCGAAGACATCCTTGGTTACATTCCACACAGCCTGGGCTATTGGCCGTCGCAGAGCCTCGTGGCCATGACCATGCAGGGCAAGCGCCTCGGAGCGACGCTCCGGGTCGACCTCCCGGAGGGCGGTGGCCGTCGCGGCCGGGAGGCATTCGCCCGCACGGTGGCGGAGTACCTGCTGGCGGACAAGGAAGCCGACGGCACGCTGCTGGTCTTCTTTAGTGACGGTGGCTGGTTTGGTGGCGACGGGGGGCTCAACGGCGACGGCAGGGAAGGTGCCGTGGAGGCCTCCCTGCGGCGGCTGCTCGCCGACCTTGAATGCGCGCTCGGGCTGGCCGGCATGCCGGTGCGTGATGCCTGGTATGTCGGCGAAGAGTACTGGCGCAACGTGTACTGCACTGACAGCAGTTGCTGCCCCCTGCCCGGGCGCCCCGTTTCCGAGATCCGGGACAGCCGGCTGAACGCGGAGATGGTGTACCTAGGCAGCAGCGTGGGCGCGCCTCCCGGGGTTCAGGCGCCCGGAATTGCTGAAAAGCCGTCGGCGGAGGACGCCGCTGTCACCGCAGCCGAGCGTGAGTGGAGCACCCTACTGACCGGCAAGGGGACCGTCCGGGCCCAGTTCGATGCTGTCCTCGACGCCTGGGCGGCTGCGCTCGAAGCGGCCTCGCTTGAAGCCGTTCCGCCTGAAACCGGTTCACCTGCAGCCGGTGCACCTGTAACCTGTCCGCCCGCAGCGGGCTCAGCTGCAGCCGTTCCGCTTCCAGTTGGCTCACACGGGGCCGGTCCGGCAGGTGGCCTCGGACCGGAACTCGCCGGGTTCCTGCGCGCGTCCCTACATGTTCCGGCCTGGCGTGACGCGGTGCTGGTCATGGCTGCTGCCGGGCGCGCCGCGGCAGCAGCTGGGGCGGAAGCCTTCGGGATTTTCTCGGCCGGGACCGGAATGCCCGTCTCCTGCCCGCCGCTGCCGGAACCACTGCCGTCTCCGAGCTCTCCTCACCATGAGCACGCCCCTCACAGTCCCGACCGCGAACCGGCCTCCAGCTGCTGCCCGGATGCCCTGCCGGGTTATGGCGAAGTCCTGTTGGGCCTGAGTCCACCGGTGCCGGACTGGGAGACCATGAAACGACTGGAGGGCCTGATGCTGACGCTGTCGTCGTGCGGCGGGGGTGAGGCGCAGGCTGCGGCGTTAACGGCGACTGGCTGGATCGAATGGTGCCGCGGGAGGGGCTCCTTCGCGCACGCGTCCCTGACCCGGGCCCTGGATGCCAGTCCGGGATACCGGCTGGCAGAGCTGCTGACCGAGGTGGTCCGGCGCGGGACAATCTGCGGATGGGCGGGGCGCCGCGAGGCCGCCTGGCAGAGATTCGGATCGGACGCCGCCTAGATACAGAGCCGGGCGAGGCCGACACGCCTCCGCCCCAGGGTGTATTACGGCCCGATCGGCCTCCGCCCCAGGGTGTATTACGGCCCGATCGGCCTCCGCCCCAGGGTGTATTACGGCCCGATCGGCCTCTGGCGTGGAAATCATGAGACAATGGAGCCCGAGACCCGGTTGGGTCCGTGAATCAATGCTTGCAGTGGACCCCCAAACGGGAACATTGCGGCCGCCCCGGCAGTTCTACTTAGTGGCTCTGTCGGTCGGTTGCATCTGATATCAATCACGGACTTGACAGGGTCATAGTGGTGTTGCCCGAAGGTGACTCCACAGACCGCCGCTAGAAAGGTTTTCTGTGACCCCGTCTTCCCCGAAGAAGGAACCCGCCGCCTTGGCCGTTGACTCTGCCGAGGAGAAGCCGGCGGCATCCAGCGCCAAGCGTGCAGCCACCACCCGTGTCGCCGGGAAGCCCGAGCCCAAGAAGCGCGGACCCAAGCCCGGAGCCAAGGCTGCAGCCGAAGCTGCCGGAAGCCGCTCAACCACCGATGATGATGCAGAAGTCGAGGAGGACCTCGACGACGCGCAGCCCGACACCGCTGATCTGGTCGATGAACCCGACGAGGCCGGCAAGGAAGCCGCAGCGCCTACCGGCTCGGGATTCGTTTACTCTGATGCCGATGACGACGACGCACCTGTTCAGCAGGTCATGTCCGCCGGCGCCACCGCCGACCCCGTCAAGGACTACCTGAAGCAGATCGGCAAGGTAGCCCTCCTTAACGCCGAGCAGGAGGTTGACCTCGCTCTCCGCATCGAGGCCGGCCTGTTCGCCGAAGAGAAGATCGCCGCCGACGACGGCTCCATGGACCCGAAGTACAAGCGCGAGCTTGAGTTCATCATCCATGACGGCAAGCGCGCAAAGAACCACCTCCTCGAGGCCAACCTGCGCCTCGTGGTTTCGCTGGCCAAGCGCTACACCGGTCGCGGCATGCTGTTCCTGGACCTCATCCAGGAGGGCAACCTGGGCCTCATCCGTGCAGTTGAGAAGTTCGACTACACCAAGGGCTTTAAGTTCTCCACCTACGCCACCTGGTGGATCCGCCAGGCCATCACCCGTGCCATGGCGGACCAGGCCCGCACCATCCGCATCCCGGTGCACATGGTCGAAGTCATCAACAAGCTGGCGCGTGTCCAGCGCCAGATGCTGCAGGACCTGGGCCGCGAACCCACGCCCGAAGAGCTGGCGCTCGAGCTGGACATGACGCCTGAGAAGGTCGTCGAGGTCCAGAAGTACGGCCGCGAACCGATCTCGCTCCACACCCCGCTTGGTGAGGACGGCGACTCCGAATTCGGTGACCTCATCGAGGACTCCGAAGCCGTGGTGCCGGCAGATGCTGTGAGCTTCACCCTGCTGCAGGAACAGCTGCACTCCGTGCTGGACACCCTGTCCGAGCGAGAGGCCGGCGTCGTCGCCATGCGGTTCGGCCTCACGGATGGCCAGCCGAAGACTTTAGACGAAATCGGCAAGGTCTACGGCGTTACCCGTGAGCGCATCCGTCAGATCGAATCCAAGACCATGTCCAAGCTCCGCCACCCGTCCCGGTCGCAGGTGCTGCGGGATTACCTGGACTAGGAAACACTGGGCCAGTAACACCGGCCAGCAAGCGCGAACACAGGCCAGGCCTTCCACCGGTTTACCGGAGGAAGGCCTGGCCTTCGTCGTACGCGCTTTCCCGCTGTTGGTGTGCGACGCCGGACAGGCCATTCAAGCGCCCTCAAACAATGCCGGGGAAACCGCCATCGAGCCGTGCGTCCCGGCCGGGCTGCTGAAGGTCAAGGGTCTGGTCGAGCACGCGTAGACGTATGGCGGCATTAGCTCAGGCGGGGCAGTCCTCTGTCCCGTCCGGGGCGTATCTACGCTGCCGCACTTTTGCCTCCGACGCTTTGCCGTCCGCGCCCCGCTCCCTGCGACCGTACCCGTGCGGCCGCGCCTGTTACGGTGCCGGGCCAAGCTGTTCGGATGGGCCCGTTTCGCGCATCCCGGTTCAGGGCACGTTGGTTCCATTCGGTCCGGTGCCGGGCACTCTGAATCCGGCGAGTGGCGGGGCGGTGGAGCGGTAGGCGGGGCCGGTGGGTGTGGTGATTTCGATGGTGTGCCTTAGTCCCGGTCTGGGTTGGGCTTTCCAGCCGGGGAGTTCCTTGGTGTGGTTGCAGGCTTCGCACAGTCCCGCGCCGTTGGCCAGGGTGGTGGGGCCGCCGGCGTGCCACGGGACGATGTGGTCGTGGTGGCGGATCGGGGCGTCGCAGTAGGGGGTGCGGCAGGTGTCGTCCCTGATCTGGATGAAGCGGCGCAGCTTTGGCGGGAAGAGACGCCTTCGGGAGTCCATGGCCACCAAGTCGCCGCTTCGGGGTGCGGTGTAGAGCCGCATGAGCCAGGTGTTGAATTCCTGGTCTCCCTCTCTTTTTTCCTGAGTTATCAGGTTCCGGGCGAAGTCTGCGGGGATGATGCCGTAGCCGGGGATCCGGGCAGGTTCGGAGTCGCCTTGGAGGAGGGTGCGGTCGGTCATGACGAGGTTGAGTTCTATGCCGGTGATGCCGCCGGGGGTGCCGGTGGTGCACTCGACCAGAGTGTCGGCCTTGATCTGGTCGCGTGAGCGCGGGTCCCCGGTGGCCCGGAGCGAGTCGGCGCGCCGGGTCAGCGCTGTATGGACGGCGACGCCCTCGTGGACGGGCAGCAGCGCCGTCAGGTAGGTCATGCAGTCCGGGGCCGGGCGCAGGCTCACCCTCCGCACCGACGCGGCATGGCTGGCGCGTTGGGCGACGGAGCGGGGGTCCCTGCGGATCGCTGCGGCGCGGACCGCGGCGATGACGGCCCGGGTCCCGGAGCCGTTGAAGGTTCCGGTGTCGGCGGCGAGTTCCTCGTCAACGGCCGTCCGGTCCTCAACACTCAAACAGGCAGTCTCCTTGACCACGTGCATGACCCGCTCTTCATTCAGCTGCCCGGTATCCAGCGCGCCCAGGGTGTGCGGCATCCCCATCAGGGCCTTGGCGGTGCCGAGCAGCCGGCCGCCCCGGTTGGGGGATTCGCCCCGGGCCAGGGCGATCTGTTCGGCCGCGCCCGTGCCCCTGTCTTTCCCGCGGTCCTTGCCCAGGTCCTCTGCGGCCAGTGGCGCGGGCCTGTTCCTGGCGGTGACGGGCCTCGAAGGTCACAGCAAGCCGCGCCTGTTGCCCGGCGGCCCAGCACTTGACGTCCTCGTACGCGCGTATCTGGTCGATTAGCCCTGCATTGTCAGCGGTGGGGTCAGCTGCCGGGAGGAACCAACCCGAGGTCGTTGCAACGGTCCTGGGCCCAGGAACTGCCCGGAGTGTGCCCGGAAGCAGCGGCGCTGGAGGGAACGCCGTCGTGAAAATCGCAGTCGTGAAAGGCGTCGTCGTAAACGGGCTGTCGTCAAGGAGGCTGTCGTCGCGAGGACGGTCGGCAAACAGAGCCTCAGGAAACGGGTCCTCAGGAAAGGATGCCGGAAACGCGGCATCGAGGTCATCGTCAGACGCTAACCCGCCGTCCTCGAACTCATCGAATGGAAAATCGGCGCCATAGTTCCCAGCGTCATGAGGAAGGGCAACAAGAACGGCGGCAGGAACGGCGCCAGCGAACGCGGCAGCGTGCAGGCCGCGCGCTGTGGCGGCCCGCGGTGCCCCCGCCAAAACCTGCTCCGATTTCCCAATTCCAACCATGGATACAGTCTGATGAGGGGGCCTGACATTCAAGCGCTGCGTCCGCACCAAGGCCCCGGGAGCATTCACGGGGGAGCGGCTTGGGGACAAAGAAAAGCCAGGACCCCCGCAGGGGCCCTGGCTTTGAGCTTTGTTGTCTAGTCGACCGGAACCGGTACCTTTTCGTGGAGCCGGTCCGTCTCATCGTGCCAGTCGGAGCTGAGCGGCCTGAGGGTCGCTTCAACGGCGCGTGAATGGTGAGCGCAGAAGAGCAGCTCACCTCCGGAGGTCCCGAGTACAACCCGGACGTATGCCTGCGCTCCGCAACGGTCACACCGGTCAGCTGCGGTAAGCGTGCGGTCGGCAACTGCTGTTGTCATGTCGGCCTCCTTAGTAGATCTGTACATCTATATAACCAGCATTCGCTGACAAACCATGGCAAGGATGGGTCACTTTCGCTGTCCGCGTATCACGTCTGCGTAACGAGCGCCCGGAGCCTTCGCCCGTGTCGGGAGTGGCAGTCAGGCGTTAGGCCCTAGCAGGACTAGGCTAGGGGAAGCCATTTAGCGCCTTAGCCGGCCCATTTATGAAGGAGTTCACAACCTGTGGCACCGAGTTCTGATTACACCGCCCGCCACCTTTCGGTGCTGGAGGGGCTGGAGGCCGTGCGCAAACGCCCCGGCATGTACATCGGATCCACAGACTCCCGCGGCCTCATGCACTGCCTCTGGGAAATCATCGACAACTCCGTCGACGAGGCGCTGGCTGGCTTTGGCCACGACATCAGGATCATCCTGCACGCGGACAACTCAGTAGAGATCCACGACGACGGCCGCGGCATTCCCGTTGACGTCGAACCCAAAACGGGGCTCACCGGCGTCGAGGTGGTCTTCACCAAACTGCACGCGGGCGGCAAGTTCGGCGGCGGTTCCTACACCGCCTCCGGCGGCCTGCACGGCGTCGGCGCCTCCGTCGTCAACGCGCTCTCGGCCCGTCTCGACGCCGAGGTTGACCGGGGCGGCAAGACGTACAAGATGTCGTTCCGCCGCGGCGAACCCGGCCGCTTCAATGACAACGGCCGGCCCAGCCCCACCGCCACGTTCGCCCCGTTCGTCGAGGACTCTGTCCTCGACGTGGTCGGCAAAGCCAAGCGCGGCGTGACCGGCACGCGCATCCGTTACTGGGCGGATACCCAGATCTTCACCGCGGACGCCCGCTTTTCCTACGAGGAACTGACGGCGCGCGCGCGGCAGACCTCCTTCCTGGTTCCCGGCCTGAAAATCACCCTCCGTGATGAGCGCAAGCTCGCGGGCACGCCTGGGGAAATGGGGCCGCACGAGGAAGTATTCCACCACGACGGCGGTATCTCCGAGTTCGTCGAGTTCCTCGCCGCCGACTCCGGTGTCACGGACGTCTGGCGCCTGCACGGGGCCGGCAAGTTCAAGGAAACCGTCCCCGTCCTGGATGAGAAGGGCCACAGCAAGATCGCTGAAGTGGAACGCGATTGCGAAGTGGACGTCGCACTGCGCTGGGGGATCGGCTACGACACCAGCGTCCGCAGCTTCGTGAACATCATTTCCACGCCGAAGGGCGGCACCCACCAGGCCGGCTTCGAGCAGGCGCTCGTCAAGACGTTCCGGAAGACCGTGGAAGCCAACGCGCGGAAACTGAAGGCCGGAAACGACAAAATCGAGAAGGACGACATCTTCGCCGGGCTCACCGCGGTCCTGACCGTCCGGCTCGCCGAGCCGCAGTTTGAGGGCCAGACGAAGGAAATCCTCGGCACCTCGGCGGTCAAGGCCATCGTGGCCCGGGTCGTGGAGAAGGAGATAGCGGCCAAGCTTAACTCCGCCAACCGCAACGACAAGGCCCAGTCCGCGCTGCTGCTGGAAAAGATCGTCAGTGAGATGAAGTCGCGCATCTCCGCCCGCGTGCACAAGGAGACGCAGCGCCGCAAGACCGCCCTTGAATCATCCTCCATGCCCACCAAGCTGGCAGACTGCCGCACGGACGACGTCGCCCGTTCCGAACTGTTCATCGTGGAGGGTGACTCGGCGCTCGGCACGGCGAAGCTTGCGCGTTCCTCAGACTTCCAGGCCCTGCTGCCGATCCGCGGCAAGATCCTCAACGTGCAGAAGGCCTCGGTGGGCGACATGCTCTCGAACGCGGAGTGCGCGGCCCTCATCCAAGTGGTCGGGGCCGGCTCCGGGCGCAGCTTCGCGATAGAAGCCGCCCGCTACGGGAAGGTCATCCTGATGACCGACGCCGACGTCGACGGCGCCCACATCCGTACGCTGCTGCTCACCCTGTTCTTCCGCTACATGCGGCCCATGGTGGAGGAAGGGCGCGTGTTCGCAGCCGTCCCACCGCTGCACCGGGTGGAAGTCATCAATCCGGGGCAGAAGGCCAACGAGATGATCTACACCTATTCCGAAGCCGAGCTGCACGCCCTGCTGGCGAAGCTCGCAGCCGAGGGCAGGAAGTACAAGGAACCCATCCAGCGTTACAAGGGCCTCGGAGAGATGGACGCCGAACAGCTGGCCGAGACCACCATGGATCCCCGGCACCGCATGCTCCGCAAGGTCAACATCGAGAACGCCCAGCAGGCGGAAGCCACGTTTGACCTGCTGATGGGATCGGACGTCGCGCCGCGCAAGGACTTCATCATTGCCGGTGCGTCCAGCCTGGACCGCGAACGCATCGACGCCTAAAGTAACGGCGCGTAAAGCAACGGCACCAAAGGCATGTTCAGCCGAGCAGGCCCGGAACGATCAGCAGGGCGGTGGGCATCGCCAGCAGCAGCGCGCACAGCGCCAGGACGGCTGCACGAAGGCGGCCGGCAAGCGGAGGCTGGGGTGAGAGAAGACGGCTGACGCGTGACGCCGTCGTACTGGCTGCGCCGGACGCCCCCGCGCCGTCCGGCGCATGAAAGCCGGCACCCCCAAGGCCTGCCGGTTCGACGACGGCGGCCCCCTGGGGTGCCGCCGAGCCGCTGGCAACGATGGCTATCGCCTTGATCAGTGTTGCCTTGCTCTCGGTCTTGAGGGCAACGTCGTCCGCCAGCATTTCGATCAGGGAGTTCACCGCCTCCTGCGCCAGGCGCGTGGTGGGCAGCCACGGCAGCGCCTGGCGCCAGGCGGCGAAGGCCCACAGCAGCAGGTGGTGGCGCTGGGTCAGGTGCGCGTTTTCGTGAATCAGGACGGCACGCAGCTCCGCCGGCTCCAGCGCTGCCATGAGTCCGTCGGACAGGACGGTGACCGAGCGGGCGCCGCCGGGCAGGCAGTACGCGACCGGTGAATCATGGCTGATGACCACGGTGCCGGGCCCGTCGTCGGACGGAGAGGCCAGAAGGGCGAGCAATTCGCGGTGGCGCCGGCGCTGGCGCTCGATCTTGTAATAGGTCAGCAGCAGGGTGAAGACGAGGTGCGCCGTCAGCAGCGCCGCCGCGGAGAGCGCGAACAGGTGCCAGAAGCCCAGCGCGGTGGTGGGCGCAGCAAACAGCACCATGCCGGCCAGTCCGCGCAGGCCGGCAATGAGGTTGTCCCCGATGGGTCCGAGGCCGTAGACCAGCATGGCGCCGATCATCGACAGCCCGCCGGCCAGGCCGATCGCCTGCCACAGCACCATGGCCGTAAAGGGGTCGCGAGCCGGCCAATGGGCACGGGAAAGAAGGATAGGTACCGGCCAGGCCAGTACTATCGCCAGGACCGCCAGGAAATATGAGGTCCAGAACATCAGGTGCTAGTTGTGGCCAAGCAGTTTGCGCAGCGTTTCGGCTTCACCCTCCGTCACCGAACCGATGAACCGGGCCAGCACAGCCTCGCGGTCCGGAGCGGATCCCAGCACCTCGTGCATGAGTTCGGCTGTGTGGTCTTCGCGGCTGGAAACAGCCTGGTAGCGGTGCGGCCGGGTGCCGCGTTCGCGTTCCACGAGGCCCTTCTTTTCGAGTCGCGAAAGGACCGTCAGGACCGTGGTGACCGCCAGGTCCTTGCCCTCGTGCCCTGCCGTGCCGCCGTGCGCTGCCGTGCTCTGCGCCAGCATGTCCCGCAGCGTGTTTGCCGTAGCTGCTTCGTGGCCCGCCCAGAGCAGATCCATGACTGCGCGTTCCAGTTCCCCAAGACTTGCCATCTGTACATCCTTCTGACAACGCACTGCCAGGGTCCGGTGGCCCGGCCCGTGCCGTGATTCCAATACTGCAACTTCAAATCTACCGCGTTTGGCCCCGCGTTTCTACATGAGGTAGAACGCTCGGCGCGTCGCGGGTGATTGCGTTCCTCCGGAGTGCATGCAACCGTGTTTACAGGGTTCGACCTGTGTTCTACACTCTGTAGAAGTTGAAGTTCTACGTTGTGTAGAAAACAACGCTGGAGAGCTAGACCCAACCGTAAGTAGGGACCGCCTTGGACGCCTTGGAAATCGCACGCTGGCAATTCGGAATCACCACCGTCTACCACTTCATGATGGTGCCCCTGACGATCGGCCTGGGCCTGGTCGTCGCGGTGATGCAGACCGTCTGGCACCGGACCGGAAACCCGGCCTACCTGCGGATGACCAAGTTCTGGGGAAAGCTCTTCCTCATCAACTTCATCATGGGTGTGGCCACCGGCATCGTCCAGGAGTTCCAGTTCGGCATGGCATGGAGCGAGTACAGCCGGTTCGTGGGTGACGTCTTCGGCGCCCCGCTTGCCCTTGAGGCACTCCTGGCGTTCTTCGTCGAGTCAACGTTCCTGGGCCTGTGGATCTTCGGCTGGAAGCAGCTGAAGAAAGGCGTGCACCTTGCGTGCCTCTGGATCGCGGTGGTCGGCTCGTTCTTCTCCGCCTACTTCATCATCGTGGCCAACAGTTGGATGCAGCACCCGGTGGGCGTCAAGATGATCGACGGCCGGCCCGTCATGACCGACGCCTGGGCCGTCTTCACCAACAACACCGCCCTGGTGGCCGTGCCCCACACGCTCTTCGGCGCGCTTGCCGTGGCTGGCGGATTCCTGCTCGGCATCGCCTGGTACCACCTCTGGCGCCGGCGCCGCGACGGCATCGACGCCGTCGGCGAGGATGGCAAGGTCATCGCCGGGGAGGCCCAGATCCCGGGCCGCGACCGCACCGACTACACGGTGTGGATCAAATCGCTGCGGATCGGTGCCGTCGTCGCCATGATCTCCTTTGCGGGAACCGCCTTCACCGGCGACCTCCAGGGCAAGCTGATGTTCGAACAGCAGCCCATGAAGATGGCAGCTGCCGAGGCCGCATGCCACGACGGAACGGGCTTCTCCGTCCTGAGCGTGGGCAACGTCGGCTCGCGCAACTGTGATGACATCAAGGCCGTGATCGAGGTGCCGGGCATTCTCTCCTTCCTCGCCAAGGGCGACTTCACCACCGAGGTGAAGGGCGTCAACAGCCTGATCGAGCAGTACAAGGCCAACTACGGCACCAACGTCCCGGACAACCCCATCTACGGCGACCGCGCCGGCCAGGAGATCCAGTACGTCCCGGTCATGGAGGTCACCTACTGGGGCTTCCGCGCCATGATCGGCTTTGGCGGTCTGGCCGCCCTTGCGGCCCTGGTGGCACTCTGGCTGACCCGCAAGGGAACCGTGCCCGAGTCGGGGTGGCTCATGCGGCTGGCCGTGTTCGGCATCCTCGCTCCCTTTGGCGCCAACGCTACAGGCTGGATCTTTACGGAAATGGGCCGGCAGCCGTTCGTCGTAGCCCCCAACCCCGACCTCAACGGCATCGACCAGGTTTTCATGTTCACCGCCGCAGCGGTTTCGCCCGGGGTCTCCGCCGGCGAAATCCTGACCTCCCTCGTTGTCCTCACCCTGATTTACGCGGTGCTGCTGGTGGTGGAGGTGAAGCTCCTCGTGAAGTACGTCCGCGGCGGCGTCGTCTCGGCGATGCCCGAACTGGTCCACGCGCCAGTCGACGAGAACGAGGACGCCACACCCCGCGACGGCGGACCGGACAAACCCGGGACCCCCGACGACGTCCTGGCCTTCGCCTACTAAGCCCCGAGCCTGTTAAGACCGAGGAGACAAAGCATGGAACTGCTGCCAACCATCTGGTTCATTGCCATCGCCGTCCTGTGGACCGGCTACCTCTTCCTGGAGGGCTTCGACCTGGGCGTCGGGATGCTGATGAAGATCTTCGCCCGCAACAACACCGAACGCCGCGTGCTGCTCAACACCATCGGGCCGGTCTGGGACGGAAATGAAGTATGGCTCCTGACCGCAGGCGGCGCCACCTTTGCCGCCTTCCCGTTCTGGTACGCTTCCCTGTTCTCCGCCCTTTACCTGCCGCTGCTGCTGGTCCTGGTCGCGTTGATTTTCCGGGCTGTTGCGTTCGAATACCGCGGCAAGGTGGACACCGACCGCTGGCGCAACACGTGGGACTGGGCGATCGCCGTCGGGTCCTTCCTGGCAGCATTCGGTGTGGGTGCCGCTCTGGGGCTGACCACCACCGGACTGCCGCTGAACGCCAACGGCGACCGCGACGGCGGGCCGTTCGCCTGGTTCAGCTGGTACGCGGTGATGGGGGGCCTGGCGGTGGCCGGCTTCGCCCTCCTGCACGCCCTTGCTTTCCTTGCGCTAAAGACCGACGGCGACGTCCGGCACCGCGCACGGCAGTGGTTCGTTCGCCTGCTTCCCGTCCTGCTCCTCCCGATGGCCGGCTGGGCCATCGGCGTGCAGGCCCTCAGCGGGAAACCCTGGACACTGGTGGTCCTTGCGGTGGCCGTGGTTGCCGCGGCAGTGGCCTGGGCCCAGGCCCGGAAGGGAAACGAAGGCAGGGCCTTCCTGGCAACCGGCGTGTTCCTGCTGGGCGGTTCCGCCTCCATCTTCGGGGCAGTGTTCCCGGTGGTCCTGCCGTCCACCATTGACCCCGCCTACAACCTCACCATCTCCAACGCCTCGTCCTCCGACTACACCCTGGGCCTGATGAGCATCGTGGCGTGCGTCGGGCTGCCGCTGGTGATCGCCTACCAGGCCTGGACGTACTGGGTGTTCCGCCGCCGCGTCAGCGCGGCCCACATCCCGGAGGCGCACAGCTTCCTGCCCGCGGTGGCCGCCAAGGCACTCATCAGGAAAGACTGATCCGAGTTGAAACCCCAGTTTCCGTCCGGCCCCTCCACCCGCCGCGCCGTATACGGGCTTGGGCTGCTGGCTGCGCTGAAGGCCCTGTCCCTGGTACTCATGGGACAGGCCGTCGCGTCCGTGCTTGCCGGCTTCATGACGCAGGACGCGGCGTGGGCTGACCAGCTGGCCTGGGGCGCGGCCGGCGTGGTGCTGCGGTCCGTGACAGTCTGGGCGCAGGGCGTCGCAGCACGGCAGGCTGCCCTGGGCGTCAAGGAGGAGCTGCGCGCGCAACTCGTGGAGACGGCGCTGCGCAACGGCGTCCGGGCGGCGGGCCCTGCCGACGGCGGACTGGCGGTGCTTGCGACCCGTGCGCTGGATGCCCTGGACAGCTATTACACGCAGTACCTCCCGGCACTGGTGAATTGCGCGGTGATACCGCTGCTGCTCGGCGCCCGGATCCTGTTCGCCGACTGGGTCAGCGCGGTGGTTATGGTGCTGACCGTGCCCCTGATCCCGGTGTTCATGGTGCTGATCGGCCGCTACACCGAGGACAAGGTCCGGGACGCCCAGGCCGCCTTGTCCCGGCTGTCCGGGCACATGCTCGAACTCGCCAAAGGACTGCCGGTGCTGGTGGGACTCGGGCGCGCCGCCGCCCAGCGCCGCGCCCTGGAAGACATCTCGGAGGACTACCGCTCGCGAACCATGGGCACCCTGCGGACGGCGTTCCTCTCCGCCCTCGCCCTGGAGCTCATCGCCACAATCTCCGTTGCCGTGGTGGCGGTGTTCATCGGTGTCCGGCTCGTCCACGGCGACATGGCGCTGGAGGCAGGGCTGCTGGCGCTCATCCTCGCCCCGGACTGCTACCTTCCGCTCCGCGAGCTGGGGACCGCCCACCACGCGAGCGACGACGGCAGGGCCGCGCTTGCCGAAACAACAGCGGTGCTGGACGCCCCGGAGCCCCGGCGGCTCCTGCCGGGGCCTGCCGCCGCGGGGCTGGCGGGCGTCACTGTCCGGGACCTCACCGTGAGTTATCCGGGAAGGCAGGGTCCCGCCGTCGGCCCCCTCAGCTTTTCCGCGCCGGCCGGACTGGTCACCGCACTGGACGGTCCCAGCGGGGCGGGCAAGAGCACGGTGCTCGGCGTTCTCGCAGGAACGGTCGGAACCGGGGGCGGCACCGCCGTGTCCGGAACCCTTGAGGGATTCACGGCCGGCGGTGTGGCCTGGGTGCCGCAGCATCCGGTAATGGTGGCGGACACCGTGCGCGAGGAAGTCCTGCTGTACCTGACGGCCGGCACCGTGAACGCCGGCACCGTGAACGCCGGCACTGTGACGGCCGGCGGCCCGGCCGGCGGCGCGGGTGCCGGCTCCTCCGGGGGAGTCCTGCGCTGCCTGGCAGCCGTCGGCGCGGAGCACCTGGCCGGCAAACATCCGGCGGAACTGAGCCCGGGCGAGCTGCGGCGCGTCGCCCTTGCCCGCGGCCTGGCCCGCGTCGAGGCGGGGGCCACGGTATTGCTCCTGGACGAGCCCACAGCCCACCTCGACCGCGATTCAGCCAACCGGGTCCAGGACACGGTCCGTTCGCTGCGCGGGCGCGCCACCGTCATCCTGGTGGCCCATGACCGCCAGACGAGGGAGCTCGCCGACCGGATCGTGCCAGTATCCGGCCGCGGAACGGCCACGGCTACAGCTGAGGCCGCGGCTCACGGCCCCGCGGTTGAGGTTTTCCCTGTGCACGCTTCCTCCGGTGCCGCCGTTCCCTGTGCTTCGGCGGACGGCGTCAGCGCCTCCGCAGCCGAGGCCGGCACCACCACGGCCGGCGTTCAGGTCTCCGGGGCACACCAGCGCTCCGGCCACGCGGCCGGGATGCTCGTCCGGCTGCTCGCGCCCGTGCGCGGACGGTTTGCTGCCTCCGGCGTCGTCGGGGCCCTGGCCGCCCTTTTCGCCGTGGCGCTTTCCGGGCTGTCCGGATGGCTGATCCTCCGCGCCAGCGAGCAGCCGCCCATCATGTACCTCCTGACCGCCATCGTGGGTGTCCGCTTCTTCGGGATCGGCCGGGCCGTTCTGCGCTACTGCGAGCGGCTCCTCCTGCACGAAGCCGTGTTTGCCTCCCTGACGAAGCTGCGCGGCGGCCTCTGGGCGTCCCTCAGCCAGCGGGCATTGTCCCTGCGGCGGCTGCTGCAGGGCGGCAACGTGCTGGGGGCAGTCATCGAGGACGTCGACACCGTCCGGGACCTGCTTCCGCGGGTTGTGCTGCCCCCCGTTACCGCAGTTGCGGTGGGTGCGGCCGCGGCCGGTACGGTCGCGTGGCTGCTTCCGGCGGCCCTGCCTGCCGTGCTCGCGGCCGCCGTGGTGAGCCTGGTGGCCGCGCCCGCCGCTGCGCTGCTCGCGGACCGGATGTCGGCCAAAGCCGAGCAGAGGCTGCGCGCCGGGGTCCTCCGAGGAGTGGCCGCCGCGCTTGACGCCAGGGCGGAACTGCACGCAAACGGCGCCAAGCAGCCGGTCCTCGACGGCATCCGCGCGCTGGACCGGGACGCCACCGGCGCCGCCCGGCGTTCCGCCTGGGCTGAAGGGCTGGGCCAGGCCCTCACCGTGGCTGCATGCGGTGCGGGCGCCCTCTACAGCGCCGTGCTGGCGGCCCCGCAGGTGCTGGCCGGTACCCTGCCGGCGACCATCGTCGGCGTCGTAGTCCTCCTCCAGTTGGCGCTCGCCGAACCCTTTGGGGCCATCACGACGGCGGTCCGGCAGTTTCCGGCGCTGCGTGCGGTCCTGCGCCGCATCGGTGAGTCGGGCGTCCTCCTGCAGGAAGGATCACAGCCGGGAGTGCCGAGCGCTGCAGCCAAGGACGATGTGCAGAGCCCGGACAGCGGGCAGCCTTCCAGGCCGGAGGCGCGCGGGCTCGGTCGGCCGGGCGTGGAACTGGACGGGTTGACGGCCGCCTGGCCCGGGGGCGGCACGGTTTTTAGCGGTCTTTCCGCAGTGGCTGAGCCGGGCCGCTGGCTGGCGGTGACCGGCCCGTCCGGCGCCGGTAAGTCCACGCTGCTGGCCGTGATGCTCGGGTTCCTCCCTGCCCGGGGAGGCCGCGTTGCGGTCACGGGCACCGCTGCATGGTGCCCGCAGGAGGCGCACCTCTTCGACTCCACCGTCCGTGGCAACCTGCTGCTCGGCAGCCCGCGGCAGCAGCCGGGCGAGGAACCCGCGGCGGAGACCGAACAGGCGGTGCGGGACGCACTGGAGGCGGTGGGCCTGGCGCCTCTGCTGGCCCGGCTGGATGACGGCCTGGATACCCGCATCGGCCCGGGCGGAGCTTTCCTCAGCGGCGGCGAACGGCAGCGGCTGGCGGTCGCGCGTACGCTCATGACGCAGGCCGACGTGATCCTCCTGGACGAGCCAACGGCGCACCTCGACGCCGAATCAGGACGGGCGCTGATGGCCGACCTGCGTGCCGGCCTGACATCCCACACCGTGGTGCTGGTGACCCACAACCCGGCGGACATCAGTCCCGACGACGCGCTCCTGGACCTTCGCCCCGAACACAGGCCTGCCGCCTCCGCCGTGGTGGCAGCAGGCCGCGCCTAAGCCACCCTGGCAGGGCCTAGCCCACCAGCGCCTGCTTGCGGCGTCCGTTGACCACCGACGTGGCGCCACAGTTCGAGCAGGTGATCCGGTAGGAGCGGGAGGTGGTGAAAATCGGGATGAAGAACAGCGTGAACTTGGTGGCGCGCTCCTCAAGGTGATGGTGGGCGAAAACGCGGCAATACTGGCAGGTCGCCGACCGGCCCGGCAGCAGCTTCCGAACCGTCTTGAAACCGAAGAGTAGAAGCATTTCTGCGCCTTTCTGGAACCGCCGGCGGCCAAGAATAGGGGGCCCGGTGATGGCCCAAGCCTACGGCCTACGACCCCGCAGTGTCAGGAATACCAGTGCGGCACGGTGGGCTATGTCCGCGTCAGCACAAGCTTTGCATGGGACAGGATTTTCTAGGGGGAAACGGTCCCGTGACGAAAACGGCCGGTCAGCCGTCCACGTCCGCAAGGTGATGGACGACGTCGTGCAGGAAATACTGCGCGAGCGTCAGGACGGTGAACTCCGAGCCGTTGCTGCGCAGCCCTGTCCGGCCCCACTGCGACTCGTCCACCCTGGCAAAAGACGCCGCCACCTGCTCGCCCTCTGCATTGAGCTCGGCGCTCACCACCGCAGGGTCCGCGTGTGCGTAATCGCTTTCCACCGCTGTCTGGTCCTGGTCCCAGTTCTCAAACTGGGCGTTGTCCACAGTGAGCATCAGATTGAGCCGACGGTCGAAGAGGCTGAACACGTCCCTCACATGGCAGGCGTACTCCAGCGCCGACCAGGTGCTGCCGTCCGGCCGCTCGGTGGCCTCCGGCCGGCGGAGCACAGCCCGCCAGCGCGGCAGCATGTTTTCGACACTGCCGGGAACTGTCGACGGCGTGACGGTGGACGCGTCGAAGCCGCACTGGGTGCAAGGGCGGGACAGGACCCAGGTCCAGTCCTTTTCATCCGGAACGATAGGCATGGCAGTAGTTTAGGCGGATTCCGGCCAGGCCATGCTCGGGCCGATGACGTCCACAGCCTGCGAGAGCGGGATGCCCGAACCGTCGCGGCGCCCGTGCTCCTGGGGCAGCGAGCGGGCCACCCCGGCCGACGACGACGCCTTGGCCGGGCCGTGGCCGGCCCAGGCCAGCAGCAGCGTGTCCTCGCCCTTTAGGAACCGGTGCGCCCGGACCCCGGCGGTGGCGCGCCCCTTGGCCGGGTATTCGGCAAACGCCGTCACCTTGGCAGCCCCAGGGGCGGTGCCCGGCAGGGCACCTTCCGTGCCGGAAATGGTGACCACGACGGCGGCCTCGTCGCCGGGGGCGACCGCACCGAAGAACACCACCTGGTCCCCGGCGGCAAGCTTGACGCCGGCCATGCCCCCGGCCGTCCTGCCCTGCGGGCGGACATTGGCGGCGGTGAACCGCAGCAGCTGTGCCTGCCGCGTCAGGAACACAAGGTCGGCGTCGTCGGACCCGGCGGCCGCCACGCCCACCACGGTGTCCTTGTCCTTCAGCGTGATGACTTCCCAGTCTTCGCGGTTCAGGGGGTAGTCCGGCTGTACCCGCTTAACGATGCCCTGCGCCGTGCCGACCGCCAGCACCTCATCGAGGGGCGCGAATGCCACGAGGGTCTCACCCTTCAGGAGGGTGATGAAGTCCTTGGCGGGAACGCCGCCGGCAAGGTTCGGCAGGCCGGAGACCGGCGGGAGAACGGGCATGTCCATCACCTGGATCCGCAGCATGCGTCCCTGTGAGGTGACCGCAGCAATCTCACCACGTGCCGAGGTCTTGATCACCGACCGGAACACATCGTGCTTGGAACGCGGCCCGGTTTCAGCCAGGCCGTCCTGGTTGGCGGTCCTGGCGATTTGGCCGGTGGCTGTGAGGATGGCCCAGCAGGGGTCGTCCGCAATCTCGAGTGCGAGCGGAGCGGGCTTGCCCTTGATGCCTGCCTTGCCCTGGTCGCCGGCGGCGCTTGCCACCGTGGGGGACACGGCCTCGGACTCGAGGAGCACCGTCCGCCGCGGCGTGCCGTACTTCTCAGCGATCTCCTCGAGTTCTCCGGAGACCAGTTCCCGCAGCAGCTGGTCGGATTCGAGGATGGCCTCCAGCTCGGCTATTTCCTTGCGAAGCTGGTCCTGTTCCTTCTCCAGTTCAATCCTGCTGTACTTGGTCAGCTGGCGGAGCCGGAGCTCAAGGATGTAGTTGGCCTGGATTTCGGAGAGGTCGTAGATGGACATCAGCCGTTCACGCGCCGCGGAGGCCTCATCCGAGGACCGGATGATCTGGATGACCTCATCGATGTCCACGATGGCGATGAGGAGCCCCTCCACCAGGTGGAGCCGGTCCTTCTTCTTGCCGAGCCGGAACACCGTCCGACGCCGGACCACGGAGATTCGGTGCTCCACATAGACGGTGAGCAGTTGCAGCAGGCCGAGCGTCTGCGGCTGCCCGTCCACGAGGGTGACGTTGTTGATGCCGAAGGAATCCTCCATCGGCGAGTAGCGGTAGAGCTGCTGAAGAACGGCGTTGGGGTTGAACCCGTTTTTCAGTTCGATGACCAGCCGGAGGCCGTGCTTGCGGTCGGTCAGGTCCACGACGTCGCTGATGCCCGCCAGCTTCTTGCCGTTGACCGCGTCCTTGATCTTCTCGATCACCTTTTCCGGGCCAACCATGTAGGGCAGTTCGGTGACCACCAGACCGGTCCGGCGGGCCGAGAGCTGCTCCACCTCCACCTTGGCGCGGGTCTTGAACGAGCCGCGGCCGGTGGCGTAGGCGTCCCGGATGCCGTCCAGGCCCACGATGCGCCCGCCGGTGGGCAGGTCGGGGCCGGGGACGAAGCGCATGATGTCTTCGAGCGTGGCGTCCGGATTGGCGATGAGGTGCCGGGCGGCGGAGATAACCTCCACCAGGTTGTGCGGCGCCATGTTCGTGGCCATGCCCACGGCAATGCCGGTGGTGCCGTTGACCAGGAGGTTCGGGAACGCCGCGGGCAGGACCTCCGGCTGGGTGAGCTGGTTGTCGTAGTTGGGGACGAAGTCCACCACGTCTTCGTCGAGGTGGTCCGTCATGGTGAGAGCCGCCGCCGCCAAGCGGGCCTCGGTGTAGCGCGGTGCCGCTGGACCGTCGTCGAGCGAGCCGAAGTTACCGTGCCCGTCGATCAGGGGAAGCCGGAGCGAGAAGTCCTGGGCCATGCGCACCATGGCGTCGTAGATGGCGGTGTCGCCGTGCGGGTGGAGCTTGCCCATGACCTCGCCCACCACACGGGCGCTTTTGACGTGGCCACGGTCCGGACGGAGGCCCATGTCGCTCATCATGTAGAGGATGCGGCGCTGGACGGGCTTCAGGCCGTCACGGGCGTCGGGCAGCGCCCGGGAATAAATGACCGAGTAGGCGTACTCCAGGAAGGAGCCTTCCATCTCGGCAGTCACGTCGATATCAACGATGTTTTCGGTGTAGTCCTGGACGGTTTCCCCTGCGGGGGTGCGGGTTTGGCGGCGTGCCATGGGGCTGGTGGATCCTTTTTGCGGTGCACTTTGGGAGGTTTGGCTAGGCTAAGCCTATGGTGGATCAGCCCGGGGACAGCGAATATCCGGAATATTGGGAGGCCGATGTCGTCCTGAGGGACGGCGGAACAGCGCATTTGCGCCCCATCCACCCCACTGACGCGGACGCCGTGCAGACCTTCCACACGGGGCAGTCGCAGAACTCCATCTACATGCGGTTCTTCGCCTTCAAGGAACGGCTCTCCAGCCGCGAGCTCAAGCGTTTCACTGAGGTGGACTACCGCGACCGGGTGGCCTTCGTGATCACCATCGGCGGGGACATCATCGGGATCGGCCGGTACGACCGGTTGGACGACCCCGCGGAGGCTGAGGTGGCCTTCAACATCGCCGACGCCCACCAGGGCCGAGGCATCGGCTCGATCCTGCTGGAGCACCTCGCGGCCGCTGCCCGTGAAAACGGGATCCGCAGGTTCAGCGCCGAGGTCCTGCCCGCGAACCGCAAGATGCTCATGGTCTTCTCCGACGCAGGCTACGACGTCAAACGCCATTTCGACGACGGCGTGGTGAGCCTGGAGTTCAACATCGACCCCACCGATAAATCGCGTGCGGTGATGGAGGCCCGCGAGCACCGCGCGGAGGCGAGGAGCGTCCGGGACCTGCTGGCGCCGTCGTCGGTGGCCGTCATCGGCGCGAGCCGCAAGTGGGGGACCGTCGGGTACCAGCTCCTGGAGCACATCATCGAAGGCGGCTTTACCGGCCCCGTCTACGCCATTAACCCCGAGGCCTTTGAACTTGCCGGCATGCTGTCCTTCGGCAAGCTGTCCGAGGTGCCAGGGCCGGTGCAGCTGGCGATCATCGCCGTGCCCTATGAAGAAGTCCCCCGGGTGGTGGACGAATGCGCGGCCGCCGGCGTGAAAGGGGTACTGGTGGCCTCCGCCGGGTTCACCGAGGACGGGGAACGGGGCCTCGCCCGGCAGCGGGAGCTGGTGCGGCAGGCGCGGTCCAACGGGATGCGGGTCATCGGACCGGCATCGCTCGGCATGATGAACACCAACCCTTCGGTGTCGCTGAACGCCTCCATGGCGCCCAGCCTGGCCCGCGGCGGCGGACTGGGGCTCTTCAGCCAGTCCGCGGCGATCGGGGTGGCGCTGTACGCAGCGTCCAGCCGGCGCCGCGCCGGGATCTCCTCCTTCCTGTCGGCCGGAAACCGGGCCGATGTGTCCGGCAACGACATGATGCAGTTCTGGGAGGACGACGCCGACACCACCGCCGTGGGCCTGTATCTGGAGTCGATCGGCAACCCGCGCAAGTTCTCCCGCATTGCCCGGCGGCTTGCCCGGACGAAGCCGGTGATCGTGGCCAAATCCACGTCCACGGGGCTGCAGCTGCCGCCCGGCCACGCGGTGCGCACCACGCAGGCTCCGGCCGATGCCCTGGATTCGATGATGCGCCAGGCCGGCGTGATCCGGGTGGAGACCATCGAACAGCTCATGGACGTGGCACAGATCGTGTCCGCCCAGCCGCTTCCCACGGGGGCCGGAGTGGCGGTCTTCAGCAACTCCGGGGCGCTGGGGAAAGTGGTGGCGGACAGCGCCGTATCCCACGGACTGGGGATCGAGGAGCTCGTGACGGAGCTGGACCTGGACGCCGGCATGTCCCGTGCCCTGCCGGCCCTGCGGGACCGGCTGCGCGAGGTGCTGGCCAAAGAGGCGGTCCACGCCGCCGTGGTTGCCTTCCTTCCGGCCCGCGGGCTGACCGTGGAAAAGATTGCCGGGGCGCTCGCAGAATCCTCCGCCGAGGCCGGAAAGCCGGTCGTGGCGGCCTTCACCGGCATCCTGGATCCGTCGGTGTACGTCGAAGGCATGGTGGGGGAGGGCTCCGGCACGGCACCGCTGCCGTGCTACTCGAACCCGGGAGCAGCCGTGGCTGCCCTCTCTGCCGTGGTGCGGTACGCCGAGTGGGCTGAACGTGACCAGGGCCTCTTTACGGACCCTGACGGGTGCGATCCGGACGCCGCGCGCGCCGACCTCGAGAGCCTGCTGGCGGATGTCCGCGGCGAACAGCTCAAGACGCTCGGTTCTGAGTACGCTGCCCGCCTGCTGTCGCATTACGGAATCAGGGTCATGCCTTCGGAAGGTTTCGACACCGCGGATGAAGCCGTGGAGGCGGCCGCCAGGCTGGGCTGGCCGGTGGCGCTGAAGACCACAGACCCAACGCTGCGCCACCGGCTGGACCTGGGCGGGGTGCGGCTGGACATCCAGGACGCGGATTCCCTCCGGCTGAACATCCTCCAGATGCGCCGGGCGCTTGAGCCCTACGGTTCAGCGTCGCTGGAGGTCCAGGCCATGGCCCCCGTGGGCCAGGCCTGCACCCTTCGCGCCATTGAGGACCCCCTGCTGGGGCCCGTGGTGTCCTTCGGGCTGGCCGGCGACGCCGTGAACCTGCTGGACGACTGGGCGCACCGGGCACCGCCGCTTTCCGGCGCAGACCTCCGCGACCTGGTCCGCAGCCCGCGCGCATCCCGGAGACTGTTCGGCTACCAAGGCCTGCCCGCCGTGGACGTTTCCGCCCTCGAAGACGTGGCCGCACGGCTGGCACGGCTCAAGGACGCGCACCCGGAAATAGCCCTGGTTGAGTTCAACCCCGTCCTGGCCACGCCGCAAGGGGCATTTATCCTGGCCGCGGATGTGCGGATCGGCAACGCGGCGCAGCGCACCGACAGCGCGCGCCGGGCGATGCGCAGCTAGCTGGCCGTGGGCGCTGCCGGCGGGCGCAGCTGGCTACTTGGTTAGCATGTGCCACACCGATCTGTGAAAATGGGGAAATGAGCTCCCAGCCTCCCACCTCGAAGCCTCAAGCGCCCGACCACAGCCCGCAGGCTTTCAACCACAGCTCACACAACCACAGCGTGCAGGGCCAGAGCCTCGACGGCGCCCTGCAGCAGGCCGGTTTCTACCCGCTCCTGGTGGCCGATGTGGTGGATGACGCCCTGGACGGCCGGGACTGCCTGGCACACCTGGTCCACCTTGAAACGCACTTCGACCGCGCCGAGGTCCGCCGGCACATCACCGTGCTGGTCCTCACCGAGGACATGCTGGTGATCACCCACGTGGACGACCAGCAGCTCGACGAGGCGGGCGAACAGATCGTCGCCCAGATTTCCACGGAATCCGTCCCCGTCGCGCAGATCCGCTCGGTGGTCCTGAGCTACATGTACGCCCAGCCGCAGAACTACAAGCCGTCCGACCCCGTGCGCGAGGTCACCCTGTCCATCGCCTGGTCCGGCGGCCAGCGACTGGACATGGGCCCGGCGAGCTGCGGCGACCCGCAGTGCGAGGCCGACCACGGTTACAGCGGCACCATCGCCCAGGAGGACATCGTCCTGCGCATCAGCGCAGAGGCAGACGGCCTGCAGGCGGTCCAGGATGCCAAGCTTTTTGCCCGTGCCCTGCGCGCGGTGAACACGGGATCCGCCACGCCGGTGCGGCACGCGCCTTCGGCCACCCACCCGCGTCCCCGCGTGGGCGTTTTTGCCAACCGGCTCAGCCGCGGGCACAAGCGCTGAGATGCGGGAACAGGAAAACCATTCCTCAGCCCCCGCAACACGAACTACGGAATCCGGCCCGCCCGTAAGCGGCTTGCCGTCCGCCCCGGCCTACGGCCGCCGCTCCGTGGCCGAGGTCCTGGGCAGCGCGGCCGCCAGCCTCGGGGTACCGGGCTTCGAGAACGCCCTGGGCCTCCCGGCGGCCAGGCGCGTGTGCGTTGTCCTGGCCGACGGGCTGGGACGCAACCTGCTTAAGCAAAAGTCCGCGCACACCCCCTTCCTCCGGGGTGTCCTGCAGCAGGGCCAGGGGGCCGTGCCGGTCTGGCTGGATTCGGCCTTTCCGTCGACCACCGCAGCCTCCCTCGCGAGCCTGGGCACGGGACTTGCTCCCGGCCAGCACGGACTGGTGGGATATGACGTCCTGGATCCGGCGCAGGACAAGGTGGTCAACATGCTGGGCAACTGGGATGCCGGCGTGGACCCACAGCAGTGGCAGCCGTTCCCCACGGTCTTCGAACGTGCCTCCGAACACGTTGCCGTCACCACCGTCAGCCTTCCGCAGTTCGGCGGCTCGCCCATGACCCAGGCGGCGCTGCGCGGCGGCACGTTCGTCTCCGGCATAACCTCCCATGCCCGCACCGCGGCGGCGGCCGAGGCGATGGCGGACGCGGAGTCCGCCCTCATGTACTTCTACGTGAACGACCTGGACAAGGCCGGCCACCGGTATGGCGCGCAGTCGCCGCAGTGGGAACACCAGCTTGAGGAGCTGGATGCCACGGTCAAGCGGCTGGATGCTACCCTCCCGGCCGGAACCACAGTGCTGGTCACCGCCGACCACGGCATGCTGGATGTCGCTGAGTCACAGCGGCTGGACTACGCCGCGGATCCCGCCCTCGTGGATGGCGTCCGGCACACCGCCGGGGAACCGCGCATGGTGCATCTGTATCTTGAGGACGACGCCGGTGATGGCGGGCGGGAGCGACTCCTGGCGGCCTGGCGCGCCCGTTTTGGCGACAGGATCTGGGCTTTCACCCGCGAGGAAGCCGTGGCTGCCGGCCTCTTCGGAGCGGTCCGGCCCGAGGTCACGGGACGGCTGGGGGACGTGATGGTGGCAGCCCGGGACGCACTGGCGTTCTACGACACGCGCCGGGTGCGTCCGACGGCCATGGAAGTGGTGGGCCAGCACGGTTCCCTGACCAAGGCCGAACGCGAAGTCCCGCTGCTCAGTTTCCAGGCTTCCGGAAAAACAGCCTCCGGCAAGGGAGCTTCCGGAAAGGCGGCGGCCCGCCGGGGACCCCGTGGCTGAGCTCGTCTTTTTCTCCGGCACCATGGACAGCGGCAAGTCCACCCTTGCGCTGCAGATGGACTACAACCACCGTGCCCGCGGCCGCGGCGGGGTGCGGTTCAGCCGCAACGACCGCGCCGGCGACTCCAGGATCTCCAGCCGCCTGGGGCTGCAGACTGAGGCCGTGGAAGTCGTCGATACGACCGACTTCTGGGACGAGGTGGTGCTCCGCCGCACCCAGGGGATCCGCGTGGACTACCTTATCTGCGACGAGGCACAGTTCTACTCGGCCGCCCAGGTGGAGCAGCTGGCACGCGTGGTGGACGAGATTGAAGTGGACGTCTTTGCCTTCGGCATTACCGCCGACTTCCGGACCCGCCTCTTTCCGGGTTCGCAGCGCCTGATTGAACTCGCGGACCGGGTGCAAGTCCTGCAGGTTGAAGCGTTGTGCTGGTGCGGCCGGCGCGCCACCCATAACGCCAGGACGGTCGACGGCGTGATGGTCACCGAAGGTGCCCAGGTGGTGGTCGGCGACGTGGACATGGCAGCCGAGGCGACAGTTGGTGATCTCGGCAGTGATGCAGGCTTTGGGCCAGTCGTGGGCTACGAAACGCTGTGCCGGCGGCACTTCATGCGCCGGGTCACCGCCCACGGCGCCAACATCATGGCCCGGCAGGACCAGCTGCTCCCGTTTGAGGTGGACGCCTGCCTGTGGCACGGCGCCAGCGGAAGGGCCGGCGCCAGCGGAAAGGCCAGTGCCGGTTCCCCGGCCGGCAGCTAGTACTTAGTCACCGCGCGTGCCGAAGACGATTTCGTCCCAGCTGGGGACACTCGAGCGCTTCGGCCGCGACGGCTGGCGTTCCGGTTCGTCCCGGTCCTGATCGGCGCGGGACGAACCCTGGCCAGGCTGCGGCCGTGTCCCTTCCAGGCGGCTTCCCTCGAGGCGGCTTCCCTCCAAACGGCGGCGGGCATTGCCGCGGCCCAGGAGTTCGTCCAATCCGGCGCTGGCGGCCGCCGGACGGCCGGAAGCCGGGCCAGCGGGGGCTTGCGCCGCCGGTGACGTGGGTTCCTCCGGCTTGGCCGGCCCCGGCTGACCCGGGACGCTGGTGTGACCGGGGACTATGGTGATTTCACGCGTTTGGGTGCTCACGCCGTCGTGCAGCTTCAGTGATTCGTCGTCGGCGTCCTCGTGCCGGGGCACAAGGTTGAGGCGGGAGACCATCGAGGGCCTGCCGTCACGCCGGCGAGCCAGCATGAACTCGGCCGCGGGAGCCTCGGCGGCGTCGTCGTCGTTGTTGTCCGCCTCCGACTCCTCCTGGTGCGAATCATCCAGCTGCAAGGAATCATCCGGCCTGGCGGAACCGTCAGTTGGATGGGAATCATCTGCCGGCGGCCGGCCGGCCTCGGTGTCTTTAGATGCTTCGTCCGGCCGCGGGTGGGCGGCCGGCACACCATTAGCCAGCAACAGCGCAAGGGCGTCGTCGCTGTCCTCATCCACGCCGAGCCGCTGGCCGCGCCGCGAACGCAGCATGTCCAGCAGGCCGTCCGGGTCCTTCTGCTGCTCTGAGCTGTTAGCTGGGCCGGGGCTGTTGCCTGCGCCGGCACCAATGCCATTGCGGGCCGCGGCTTCTGCGTCGGTTTCGAAGTCGAAAGGCCTGTCTGACACCGCGGAGAGCCGGCGGGCGGGCACGGGTCCGTCCAAGGGCTCCAGCTCGCTGAGCTGCTGGGCCCAGCGGTTGGCGTTGTGCAGCGATTTGCGGGTGGGGTTGAACGTCCACATCGCCGGAGGTTCTTCGCCGATGCTCGCGTGGCCGCCGGGAGCGGCTGCAAACTTGGCGACGACGGTCCAGGTGCCGTCCGGCCGGCGCCAGGAGTCCCACTCCAGGGTGCGGGACTCGATGCCGTGGGCGTAGAGACGGTGCGCCACCATGTCGCCGAGGGTGGCGGGACTATCGCCGAAGGCCGAACGGTAGACGTCATGCCCGGGAGCGGGGGAGGCCACCTCCACCTTTTGGGCCTGCTGGGCAACGTACGCGCGCTCGGCCAGAACCGGCCCTTCGTACCGTTCCACCTTTTCCAGGGGCATGCCGCAGGCGGCGGCCACCTCCGCAGCTGTGGAACCACTGCGGATCTTCGCCTGGATGTCGCGGGGGGACATGGCCACGGGCGCCCCCGCCGACTGGCGCGCGGCAGGCCGGCTGGCGGCCAGCCTGAGCGCCTCGTTGATCGGCAGCCGGAACATTGCGCCACCGGCGCCGCTTAACAGGAGATGCTCCCCGTCGTCGTGGACGCCTACAAGCCGTAGATCCTGCATACAATCCTCCACCCTGGCATTACTATCAATCGAAACTCTGCCACCCCGCACCGTCTTTTCCCGTTAGGGCAGAGGGCGCGCCGCGAAATTCCGGGACTTTTGGGCGGTTGGTCGAGGCCGGGGCGGGGACGTCAACGAGGACTCGATTGAGGAGCTGAAGACCCGCAGGGCGGACAAACCGACGGCCGTGGTGGAGGAGGACGAGTCCGACCTCGCCGAACGCTACGAGCTGCCCGGGGCCGACCTGTCCGGCGAGGAGCTGCTGGTGCGCGTTCTGCCTGCTCGAGCCGACGAGTTCACGTGTGCCTCTTGCTTCCTGGTCCGGCACCGGTCCCAGATCGCCCGCGAAAGGAACGGTCTTCTCTACTGCCGGGACTGTGAAGGCTAACTGCGGCTACTTGCCGGTCAGCGCAGCGACGAGCTCCTCGGGGCGGCGGGTGGACGTCAGCCAGTACGGCGTCGGGTCCGACGGATCGGTGATGTCGATTTTAACCACGGGGTCAATCCAGCCCCGGATGCAGAGGTAGGCCAGGCCGTTCAGGCGCGTTCCGCGCTCCGCAGTTGCTTCCTTGGCGCGGTACGCCGCAGCCCCGCCGACCAGGCTGCGGTCGATGCTTGCCCGGCCCACCTGCAGGGTGCGGGGAGTCACGGATATTGTCGGTGTGGACAGGACCAGCAGCACGGCTTCGATGGCAAACAGCACAGCGGCTGCGGTGAAGCCGGCCGGAAGGCTGATGGGGGCGAATACCAGGATGCCCGCTGACGCGATGCCCACGGCGACGATCCAGATCCACGCGCCGGGCCACAGCTTTTCGGAGTAAACCACGGTTTCGTCCGGTGAGGACGGTTGGCGGGCAGGGACGGCGGCGCTTGATTCGGGCATGCCATCAAGCTTAGTGGCCAGTCAGAGGACGCACTGCAAGTAGGAGACGCACTGCAATAGGAGGAGTCAGAGCGCGGGCGATAGAGTGTGGGACTGTGACTGACGAATCAACGGCCATGACATCCCTCGCGCAGCAGGCGCCCGTGCCCGCCGCTGCACAACAGCCCAGGGCGGAGTTCGGCGCGCCCACGGTGCAGGTGCAGCTGAAAATGCTCGACGACGGCCTGGAAGCGCCGTCGTACGCCCACCCCGGCGACGCCGGGGCAGACCTGCGCGCCCGTGAGGACGTGGTGCTTGAGCCGGGGGAGCGGCGGCTCGTCCCCACCGGCGTAGCCATCGCGCTCCCGGACGGCTTTGTTGCCCTCATCCACCCCCGCTCGGGCCTCGCCACCAAGCACGGGCTCACGGTCGTGAACGCACCGGGGACCGTCGACGCCGGATACCGCGGGGAGATCGCGGTGACGCTGCTCAACACCGACCGCGAGCAGGCCATTGAACTGCGGCGCGGCGATAGAATTGCACAGATGGTGATCCAGCGCGTGGAGCACGCGCAGTTCGTCGCAGTGGGGGAGCTGAACGACTCTGTCCGCGGTGCCGGCGGCTTCGGCTCCACGGGCGGGTTTGCCGTTCCGGGCACGTAGCCTTCCACCACCGGCTGAGCTGCACACCCGCTTTTCGGGGCGAGCGACACGATCACAACTAAGGAGACAACGCATGGTTTTTGGGCGGGGCAAGAAAGCCAGGAAACAGGAACCGGCAGAGCCGGAGGACGTCCAGGAGGATGTTAGCCCGGATCCGGGCGAAAATGCTGCGGACCGCCGCAGGGCCATCGGCCCTTTCGACGTCTCCGAAATCAGCAGCCGCGACGGCTATGTGGACCTCGGCGCCCTTCTCATCGCCCCCCGCGACGGACTTCAGCTCCGGCTTGAGGTCGAGGAAGCAACGCAGCGGGTCGTCGCTGTAACCATGGATCTGGAGGGGTCAAGCCTGCAGCTGCAGGCGTTCGCCGCGCCCCGCTCGGAAGGCCTCTGGGACGAGATCCGGGAGCAGATCGGGCAGTCTGTCGGCGGCCAGGGCGGCCAGGTTGAGGAGACTCCGGGGGACTACGGCGTGGAACTCGTGGCCAAGCTGCCGGCGGGCGCGGCCGACGGCAGCCAGGGGTACCGGGTTGCCCGTTTTGTCGGGGTCGACGGTCCCCGCTGGTTCCTCCGGGGCGTCTTCGGCGGCGAGGCAGCGTTGGACCGTGAAGCGGCGGCGGGCCTTGAGGACCTGTTCCGGAAGATCGTGGTCATTCGGGGCGAGAACCCGATGCCGCCCCGCGACCTGCTGCAGCTGCGCCTGCCCAAGGACGCTGCGGGACCGGTGCCCCCTGCAGGGCCGGACCTCCAGCAGCCCGAGCGCGGGCCGGAAATCACCCAGATTGGTTGACGCAGGCGGCCCGCAGTACCAGGCGGTACCCATCCGCGGGCTGCCGGAGCGCGGGCGCATCCTGTGCCATGGATTTATTGAGTCGGTGACCTACGCGCCCCCATCGCAGGTGGCAGCCTTCACGGCCATCGTCTCGGATCACGACGCACCGGCCGCGCAGCGGCCCGGGCGGCTGCGCGTCATCTGGCTGGGCCGCCGTCGGATTCCGGGGATCGACGCCGGGACGGAACTCAAGCTCGAAGGCATGCTCACCGTCAGGGAAGGCCTGCCCACCATGTTCAACCCCCGCTACGAGATACTGTCCCGCCAGGAGAACCAATGACTTTGCCTGAGAACCCGGAATCCGCAGCGGGCCGCGAGGAACCCAAGCCCGCCCCCGAGGCCCCCGGCTTTGCGGGACTCGCCGAAGACTACGCGTCCAAGGCCGGGCTGCACCGCACCCATGACGGCCGCATCGACGTTCTGAAGAGCGCCGGCGGTTACCAGGGAATCGCCGAGAGCATCCTGCCCGGCCTCGTCTTCCTGGTCTCGTTTACCGCCACCAGCGCGCTGACGCCCTCGCTCATTGCCGCGCTGGCCACGGCCGCCGTCTTTACCGTGGTCCGGCTCGTACAGCGCCGCCCGCTGACCCAGGCCCTGGCCGGAGTTGTCGGCGTGGGCATTTCCGCGTGGCTTGCCAACACCACGGGCAAGGCCGAGGACTTCTACCTTCCGGGATTCCTGACCAATGCCGCCTACATTGTGGCGATGGTCATCTCCATAGCGGTCCGCTGGCCGATCGCGGGCCTGCTGTTCGGGTTCATCCGGAATGAGGGTCTGGACTGGCGCAAGGACCCGGCGCGCGTGCGCGCCTACCGGCTGGGCACCTGGATCATCGTCGGTGTGCTGGTGCTGCGGCTGTTGGTGCAGGTTCCCCTCTACCTGATGGGCCCGGACGGGCTGGCGGCGCTGGCCACCACCAGGCTCATCATGGGCGCACCGCTGTACATCCTCGGCGTGTGGATCGCCTGGCTCATCACCCGGCCCGCGGCAACGCCCGACGGTCAGCCGTCGAAGCCGTCGTCGTCCAACTGATCTGCCGCGGCGTGGCCTGCAGCGGCCGGGGCCGAATACGCAGCCGCACCGCCCTGCTCTGCGCTTGACTCCTGCTCTCCGCCGGAGCCGTACGCTTCACTCAACCCGCGCCCCTCGCTGGAGCCCGGCGACAGCAGCTCGCGCAGCTGGTTTTCGGCGGCGATGGTGGTGACGAAGAACAGTTCGTCGCCGCCGTCAATGACGTCGTCCCGGCTGGGCGTGATCGGCGCCTGGTCCCGCAGTATGGCCACCAGCGTGGAGTCCTCCGGCCAGTCGATGTCGCCAACAGTCAGCCCGATGGCGTGCGAGTCATGCGGCACCGTGAACTCGACGATGGACGACACCCCTGTCTGCAGGGTCAGCAGCCGGACCAGGTCGCCGATTTCCACGGCTTCCTCCACCAGGGCCGTCATGAGCTGCGGCGTGTTCACGGCAACGTCCACGCCCCAGGAGTCATTGAACATCCAGTCGTTCTTCGGGTTGTTTACGCGGCCCACGGTGCGCCCGATGCCGAACTCGGTCTTGGCCAGCAGTGAGACGACGAGATTCACCTTGTCATCGCCCGTGGCGGAAACCACCACATCCGCGTCCTCGAGCTTCGCATCCTGCAGGGTGCTCAGCTCGCAGGCGTCGCCCACCAGCCAGTGCGCCCCGCGCAGTCCGCTGCGCCCGATCACTTCGGGCTTGAGGTCAATGAGCAGAATCTCGTGCTTGTGGGCCAGCAGCTCACGGGCAATCGAGGAGCCGACGCTTCCGGCCCCGACGATGACGACTTTCACTTAGGACTCCTTGGCGGGTGCTTTGGCGAGGATGTGGGCGACGTCGGACGTGCGGTCCACCCGCAGCATGGCATGCACCGTGTCGCCGTCCTGGTAGGAGGTGCCCGCGGCCGGCAGTATCCCTTCGCCGAACCGGGTCAGGTAGGCGACCCGGACGTCGGCCACCTTTTCGATGGAGGACACCGGATGCCCCACCCACTCCGGGTGGAGGTCAAGTTCGGCCAGCACGAGCCGGCCCGAGGGGTCGCGGAAGTCCCCGGCAAGGTGCTGTTCGGGAAGGATGCGGCGCAGGACCTGATCGGCGCTCCAGCGCACCGCGGCCACGGTGGGAATGCCCAGCCGCTGGTAGATCTCGGCGCGGCCGGGGTCGTAGATGCGGGCCACCACGTGCGGCACATGGAACGTCTCACGCGCCACCCTGGTGGCCAGGATGTTGGAGTTGTCGCCGCTGGACACGGCAGCAAAGGCATAGGCGTCCGCAACGCCCGCCTGCTTCAGGGTGTCGCGGTCAAAGCCGACGCCGGTGACTTTCCGGCCGGTGAAGCCCGAGCGGAGGCGGCGGAAGGCGCGGTCGTCCTGGTCGATGATGGCCACCGAGTGGCCGGCATCCTCCAGCGTGTGCGCCAAGGTGGCCCCGACGCGTCCACAACCCATGATCACGAAGTGCGCCACGCGTTCTCTCCTCAACTCTCGCCGACTGCTCCGTAAGACTCTACCGCCGGAAACCTGCCATGACATCGCGTGCGAATCAGACTAACTTTGTGTGGTGCTGACAATTCTGAATGCCGTGAAGCGCGTGCTGGTGGGAAGGCCCTTCCGGAACGACAGGATGGCCCACACTCTCCTGCCCAAGAGGATCGCGCTGCCCATTTTCGCCTCGGATGCATTGTCCTCCGTTGCCTACGCCCCCGATGAGATTCTCCTCACGCTGGCTTTGGCCGGCGTAAGCGCGGTGACAATATCCCCGCTCGTAGGCCTCGCCGTCATGGTGGTCCTGCTCACGGTGGTGGCGTCCTACCGGCAGAACGTCCACGCCTATCCGTCCGGCGGCGGGGACTACGAGATCGCCAACGAGAACCTGGGCAAGTACGCCGGCCTGACGGTCGCCGCGGCCCTGCTGGTGGACTACGTCCTGACCGTTGCCGTGTCCATGTCCTCCGCGGCCGCCTACCTCACCACCGCTATTCCCTCCCTGCATGGCCGGCAAGCCATAATCGCCACCATCGGCGTGGTGGTCCTGGCGCTCGTCAACCTGCGCGGCATCAAGGAAGCCGGCAGCGTCTTCGCGGTGCCCACGTACATCTTCATGGCGTCCATCCTGGGCATGACCGTCGTCGGCGTCTTCCAGGCTGCCACCGGCCAGCTGGGCCAGGCGCCGTCGGCCGCGTTCACGATTGTCCCCTCACCCGACTTCGACCAGGGACTCGTGGGCCTCGCCGGCGCGTTCCTGCTGCTGCGCGCCTTCTCGTCAGGCGCCGCCGCCCTGACCGGCGTGGAGGCGATCAGCAACGGCGTGCCGAACTTCCAGAAACCGAAGAGCAAAAACGCGGCCAGCACGCTGCTGCTGCTCGGGATCATCGCCTCGGCCATGCTGGCGGGCATCATCTACCTGGCCAACGCCACCAAGGTCCACATCGTGCTGGACCCGGCCACCGAATTCCTGCTCAACGGGCAGCCGTTGCCCGAGGGCTACATCCAGAACCCGGCCATCAGCCAGATTGCGCAGACCATCTTCGGCGCCGGCTCAATTCCCTTCTACATCGTGGTCGCGGCCACGGGCGTCATCCTCGTCTTTGCCTCCAACACGGCCTTCAACGGCTTTCCGGTGCTGGGCTCCATCCTCGCCCAGGACGGCTACCTGCCCCGGCAGCTGCGCACCCGCGGCGACAGGCTCGCCTTCAGCAACGGCGTGCTTGCCCTGGCCGCCGGGGCCCTGGTGCTCATCGTGTCGTTCAACGCGGATGTGACCAAGCTCATCCAGCTGTATATCGTCGGTGTTTTCATCTCCTTCACAGCCAGCCAGCTGGGCATGGTCCGGCACTGGGGCCGGGAGCTGAAACTGGCCAAGGACAAGGCCGTCCGGCGCAGGATCATCAAGTCGCGCACCATCAACATGACCGGCTTCGGCATGACCGCGCTGGTGCTGGTGATCGTGCTAATCACCAAGTTTGAACAGGGTGCCTGGATTGCCCTGCTCGCCATGTTCATCCTGTTCCTCATCATGTGGAGCATCCGAGCCCACTATGACAACGTGGCCAAGGAGCTCGCCGTCGATGAGGACTCCTCACCCCGCGCCCTGCCCACCCGGGTCCACGCCGTGCTGCTGGTGTCCCATGTCCGCAAGCCGGTGCTCCGCGCCCTTGCTTATGCGCGTGCCTCCCGGCCGTCGCGGCTGGACGCCATCACCGTGGACATCAACGCCGAGGAGACAGCGCACACCCTCGCCGACTGGGAGAAACTGGAGATCCCGGTTCCGCTGACCATCCTCGCCAGCCCCTACCGCGAGACGGTCACGCCGATCATGGACTACATCAAGAACATGCGCCGCGACTCGCCCCGGGACCTCATCGTCGTCTACATTCCGGAGTACGTGGTGGGCAAATGGTGGGAGCAGCTGGTGCACAACCAGACAGCCCTCCGCATCAAGACCCGGCTCCATTTTGAGCCCGGCGTCATGGTTGCCAGCGTCCCCTGGCAGCTCAAATCATCCGAAGAAGCCAAGAGACTGCAGGACATTCAATGAGCCCGGACACCCAGACCACTTCCACCGGACTCGAACTGGTCGTCGACGTCGGCCCGGTGGCCCACGGCGGACACTGCGTTGCCCGCCACGAGGGCCGCGTGGTCTTCGTCCGCCACGGCATTCCGGGCGAGCGGGTGCGGGTCCGGCTCACCGACGCCGAAGACAAGGCCAAGTTCTGGCGCGCGGATGTTGTGGAGGTCCTGGACGCTTCGCCGGACCGGGTGCAGCACTTCTGGCGGACCGCCGATTCCGCCAGCTCCTGGGCAAAGGGGCGCCCGCCGGTGGGCGGCGCCGAACTCGGCCACGTGTCGCTGCCGCGCCAGCGGAGCCTCAAGGCGGAGGTGCTGGCCGAACAGCTCAGCCGGCTGGCCGGCGTCAAACTTTCCCCGGAAGTGGAACCCGCGGGCAGTGGAAAAACGGACGGTGCCGGAACAGCGGACGGTGCCGGAACAGCGGACGGTGCCGGAACAGCGGACGACGGCGGGGCGGGCCTTGCGTGGCGAACGCGCGCCAGCTTTGCCGTCACCGGCGGCGGCCGGCTTGGCATGCACGCCCACCGCTCCGACCAGGTGATCCCCGTCCGGGAGATGCCGCTGGCCGTCGACGGGATCAACGCCCTGCGGCTGTGGGACGTGGACCTGCAGGGCATTGACCGCGTGGAGGTGGCCGCCCCCGCGAACGGCTCGCGGCCGCTCGTCCTGCTGGCCCCCGCCCCCGGAACCCGCGCCAAGCGGCTGAACTCCATCCTGTCCCAGCTTCCGGCGGACGTGTCCGTGGCCAGCTACGATCCCCTCAAGAATGAGACGCTGCAGCTCCGCGGCCGGACCTGGGTGCAGGAATCCGCGGCCGGCCACGACTACCGGGTCACGGGGGCGGGCTTCTGGCAGATCCACCGCGATGCACCGGAAACGCTGGTGGGGGCGGTCACGGAATTCCTGCGCGAGGGCGGTTTCCTGGAACCCGGTGCAGCGGTGGCGGACCTCTACGCCGGCGCGGGGCTGTTCACGGCCCCGCTGGCCGACGCGGTGGGGGAGACCGGGTCCGTGCTGTCGGTGGAGGGCGCCCCGGGCACCAGCCGGGACGCCCGGAAAAACCTGCACGGCGCCCCGCAGGTGGAGATCGTGCAGGGCAAGGTGGAACGGGTGCTCCGGCAGCGGCCGCGCCAGTTCGACGCCCTGGTGCTGGACCCGCCGCGCGCCGGCGCGGGCAAGGCCGTTGTGAGCCAGCTCATTGCCTCAAGTCCTCGCGCCATAGCCTATGTGTCCTGCGACCCGTCGTCGTTCGCACGCGACATTGGTTACTTCCAACAGGGCGGCTGGTCACTGGCGGGGCTGCGGGCCTTCGACCTGTACCCGCACACGCACCACCTGGAGACGGTCGCACTGCTGACTCCCCGCGGGTGATGTGGCTAGGATGGGCGTAGTAGTCCCGCGTCGCGCGCCGTATTCTCGGCTGACCCCATGCTCTTGTGTATGACCTTGTACTAGTTAGGATGACCTAACTAGCAAGCGGTCTACCGCGCGACAAAGATGAAACTGTTGCGAGAGGAGTCCTGCGATGAGCACTGTGGACAGCTTCGGTTCAAAAGGCAAACTTAATGTAGCCGGAACCGAATACGAAATTTTCCGGTTGAACTCCGTTGAAGGTTCAGAAAACCTTCCGTTCAGCCTCAAGGTATTGCTTGAAAACCTGTTGAGGACCGAGGACGGCGCGAACATCACCGCCGATCACGTCCGGGCCCTGGCAGGATGGGACCCCAATGCCCAGCCCGACACCGAAATCCAGTTCACGCCTGCCCGCGTGATCATGCAGGACTTCACTGGTGTTCCCTGCGTGGTGGACCTTGCCACCATGCGCGAGGCAGTGAAGGAGCTCGGCGGCGATCCAAAGAGGGTGAACCCGCTTGCTCCGGCCGAGATGGTGATTGACCACTCCGTCCAGATCGACGTCTTCGGTAACTCCGGCGCACTGGAGCGCAACATGGAGATCGAATACCAGCGCAATGGTGAGCGCTACCAGTTCCTGCGCTGGGGCCAGACCGCGTTCGACGACTTCAAGGTTGTCCCGCCGGGAACCGGCATCGTGCACCAGGTCAACATCGAGTACCTGGCCCGCACCATCATGACCCGCGAAGTGGACGGCGCGCTGCGCGCGTACCCCGACACCTGCGTCGGCACTGACTCGCACACCACCATGGTCAACGGCATGGGTGTGCTCGGCTGGGGCGTCGGCGGCATCGAAGCTGAGGCTGCCATGCTGGGCCAGCCGGTTTCCATGCTGATCCCGCGCGTGGTCGGCTTCAAGCTCAGCGGCAGCATCCCTGCCGGTGCCACCGCCACCGACGTGGTGCTCACCATCACCGAGATGCTGCGAAAGCACGGTGTTGTTGGCAAGTTTGTGGAATTCTACGGCGAAGGCGTTGCCGCGGTGCCGCTGGCCAACCGCGCCACCATCGGCAACATGAGCCCGGAGTTCGGCTCCACGGCCGCCATGTTCCCGATCGACGACGTCACCCTCGACTACCTGCGCCTCACCGGCCGGCCCGACGAGAACGTTGCCCTGGTGGAGGCCTACGCCAAGGAGCAGGGCCTTTGGCACGATCCTTCCCGCGAACTGCGCTTCTCCGAGTACCTCGAGCTGGACCTCTCCACCGTGGTTCCTTCGATCGCCGGCCCGAAGCGTCCGCAGGACCGCATCGAGCTGACTGAGGCCAAGGACGAATTCCGCCACGACCTCAAGAACTATGTCACCCACGACGCCGACGCCGGCTCGCTGGACGAGTCGCTGGAGGAAAGCTTCCCGGCCTCCGACCCGCCATCCTTCACCACCGGCGCCACGCACGTGACCGACTCCGACCGCGTTCCCCCGAAGTACTCCGCCGCGCACGGCGCCGAAGGCCGGCTTTCCAGCCCCGTCGCCGTGAAGATGGAAGACGGCCGCGAGTTCGACCTGGACCACGGAGCGGTGACCATCGCGTCGATCACCTCCTGCACCAACACGTCCAACCCCTCGGTCATGCTTGCCGCCGCTGTGCTGGCCCGCAACGCCGTAAACAAGGGCCTCACCGCCAAGCCGTGGGTAAAGACCTCGGTCGCCCCGGGCTCCAAGGTAGTCACCGACTACTACGAGAAGTCGGGCCTCACCCCGTACCTGGAGAAGCTGGGCTTCTACATCGTGGGCTACGGCTGCGCCACCTGCATCGGCAACTCGGGCCCGCTGGAAACCGAGATCTCCGAGGCCATCCAGGCCAACGACCTCGCCGTCAGCGCCGTGCTCTCGGGCAACCGCAACTTCGAAGGCCGCATCAACCCGGACATCAAGATGAACTACCTGGCCTCCCCGCCGCTGGTCATCGCCTACGCCCTGGCCGGTTCCATGGACTTCGACTTCGACACCGACCCCCTGGGCAAGGACGAAGCAGGCAACGACGTCTTCCTCAAGGACATCTGGCCCAACCCGGTCGAGGTCCAGGAAGTCATCCACTCCTCCATCGACAAGGAGATGTTCGCCAGGGGCTACGAGGGAGTCTTCGAGGGCGACGCCCGCTGGAAGGCGCTCGACACCCCCGCCGGCGATACCTTCGCCTGGGACCCGAAGTCCACGTACGTCCGGAAGCCCCCGTACTTCGAGGGCATGAAGGCCCAGCCGGAGCCCGTACAGGACATCACCGGCGCCCGCGTGCTGCTCAAGCTCGGCGACTCCGTCACCACGGACCACATCTCCCCGGCCGGTTCGTTCAAGTCCGACACCCCTGCCGGCCAGTACCTGCTGGCCAACGGTGTGGAGCGCAAGGACTTCAACTCCTACGGCTCGCGCCGTGGCAACCACGAGGTCATGATCCGCGGCACGTTCGCGAACATCCGCATCAAGAACCAGCTCCTGGACGGCGTGGAGGGCGGCTTCACCCGCGACTTCACCCAGGCTGACGGCCCACAGGCCTACGTCTACGACGCCGCTCAGAACTACCAGGCAGCCGGCACCCCGCTGGTGGTCCTGGCGGGCAAGGAGTACGGCTCCGGTTCGTCCCGTGACTGGGCAGCCAAGGGCACGGCGCTGCTGGGCGTCAAGGCCGTCGTCGCCGAGAGCTACGAGCGCATCCACCGCTCCAACCTCATCGGCATGGGCGTTCTTCCGCTGCAGTTCCCGGCCGGCGAATCCGCTGCCACGCTGGGCCTGACGGGTACGGAAAGCTTTGCGGTTGAGGGCGTCACTGCCCTGAACGAAGGCACCACGCCCAAGACCCTCAAGGTCACCGCCACCGCCGACGACGGCTCCGCCAAGTCCTTCGACGCAGTGCTCCGCATCGACACCCCGGGTGAAGCGGACTACTACCGCAACGGCGGCATCCTGCAGTACGTTCTGCGCCAGATCTCCGCTAACTAGCGAGACCTAGCCGGGCGTGTCCCGGCAAGCAGAACGATAAGGCCCCGGCCGGTCAGCTGACCGGCCGGGGCCTCTGCGTTGCTGCAGGCGCAGAGGCGTTAGAGTTAATAGGCATGTCTACCAGCCGAAGGAGGGGCCGTTGGGAATCTTGGAGACCATCCGGAATCCGCAGGACCTGAGCAAGTTGTCCGCGGCGCAGCTGGATCAGCTGGCCGCAGAGGTCAGGGAATTCCTGATTGGCAACGTCTCCCAGACGGGAGGGCACCTGGGTCCCAACCTCGGCGTCGTTGAACTGACCATGGCCGTGCACCGGATCTTCGATTCGCCCCGCGACAGCATCGTCTTCGACACCGGCCACCAGTCATACGTGCATAAGCTCCTCACCGGGCGGCATGACTTCAGCACCCTCCGCCAGCAGGGCGGCCTGTCCGGCTACCCTGACCGTGCCGAGTCCGAGCATGACATCGTCGAGAGCTCCCACGCCTCGTCCTCGCTCTCCTGGGCTGACGGCATTTCACGCGCCCGCCAGCTGACCGGCGACGGCGACCGGTACGTCGTGGCCGTCGTCGGTGACGGTGCCCTCACCGGCGGCATGGCCTGGGAAGCCATCAACAACATCGCGGCGGACAAGAAGCGCCGCGTCGTGATCGTCGTGAACGACAACGGCCGCTCCTACGCGCCGACCGTGGGCGGCTTTGCCGACTACCTGGCGTCCCTGCGCCCCACCATCGACTCCCTCCGCGCCGCCCCCGCCTACGAGGGCGCCCTGGACTGGTGGAAGAAACGCCTCCAGAACGGCGGCCCCGCCGGCCAGTTCACCTACAAGAGCCTGCACGCCATGAAGAAGGGCATCAAGGACTGGTGGGCCCCGCAGGGCATGTTCGAGGACCTCGGCATGAAGTACATCGGCCCGGTGGATGGCCACAACCTCCAGGCCATGGAACACGCCCTGTCCACGGCCAAGAATTACGCCGGCCCGGTCATCGTGCACGCCATGACCGAGAAGGGCCACGGTTACGCGCCGGCCCGCGCCCATGAAGCGGACCAGTTCCACGCCGTCGGGATTATCGACCCCGAGACGGGTGAGCCCGCCGAGGCCGGCGGCGCGAAGTCCTGGACGTCGGTCTTCGCCGATGAAATCGCGGACATCGCCGACGAGCGCAAGGACATCGTGGGCATCACCGGCGCCATGCTCATCCCGGTGGGGCTGCACAAGTTCGCGGCACGGCACCCGGAACGCGTGTTCGACGTCGGCATCGCCGAACAGCACGCCCTCACCTCCGCCGCGGGCATGGCATTCGGTGGACTGCACCCTGTGGTCGCCGTCTACGCCACCTTCCTCAACCGCGCCTTCGACCAGCTGCTGATGGACGTCGCCCTGCACAAGGCCGGTGTGACCGTGGTCCTGGACCGCGCCGGCGTCACCGGTCCAGATGGCGCAAGCCACCACGGGATGTGGGACATGGCCATGGTCCAGATCGTTCCCGGGCTGCACCTGGCCGCGCCGCGCGACGCCACACGGCTGCGCGAGGAGCTGCGCGAAGCCGTCGCCGTCGAGGACGCTCCCACGGTCATCCGCTATTCCAAGGGAACGGTCGGGGCCGAAGTCGAGGCCATCGAACGGCTCGCCGACGGCGTGGACGTGCTGTCCCGCCGCCCGGCCGGGTCCACCGAGAACGACGTCCTGATCGTCAGCGTGGGCGCCATGTCCGAGCTTGCGCTGAACGTCGCCAACCGGCTGGGCGCGCAGGGCATCAGCTCCACCGTCGTGGACCCGCGCTGGGTCCTCCCGGTGCGGAAGTCAATCATCGCCCTGGCCGCCAGGCACCGGCTGGTCATCTGCATCGAGGACGGCGTCCGGGCCGGGGGAGTCGGCTCCAGGATCCGCCAGGAGATGCGCGCCGCCGGCGTGGACACCGCACTGAACGAGGTGGGCCTGCCGGTCGAGTTCCTGGACCACGGTACCCGGAGCCAGGTGCTGGAGCGCGTGGGCCTCACCGCCCAGCAGATCACTCACGACGTCGTTGCCCAGGTTCTCGGGACCAAGGTCCCGTTCGCCCGTCCGCTGCCCGGCCAGGAGCACCCCACCACCGGAAGCCTGCCCAAACTGTGAGGGAGCCCGCATCCCTGCAGCCGGGGGAACTGGTGGTGTCCCGCAACCGCAAATGGGACGGCTCGGCACACTGGGTGGTGCCCGGCCGGTACCTCGGCGAGGACCGGCACGGCTGGTGGATTTTCCAGCCGGCCAACGAGTTCTGCTCCCGGCCCGGCGCCGCCTTCTACACGGCATCCGATGCCGTGCTGTTGGTTCCGCGGACCGGCGACTTCGTGGTGACTTTCTACGACGACACCTATCCGGGCGACTTCCGCGTCTACGTCGACCTGGCCACCGGCCACGAGTGGCGCAGGATCAAGCCCGGCGTGACGGAATTCCATGTCATCGACATGGACCTCGACGTGATCCGCTCAGTGAAGCGCGGCGTGTTCGTTGACGACGAGGACGAGTTCGCCGAGCACCGGCTGCGCATGGAGTATCCTGAGACGCTGGTGCGCGCCATGCAGGCCGAGTGCGACGCCCTGTTCCTTGCCGTCAAGGGCCAGGACGCGCCGTTTGACGGCACAGACACCAGTTGGTTTACGAGAGGACGGGCATGAGCGGAATTATCCGGGTATACAAGCGCGACGACGAGGGAGCGCTTCTGTTCCGCGAAGCCTGGTACGACGAGGACTACAGCCAGTTCGTCACGAACCACGGCGCCGTGGGGCACCAGAGCAAGACCCAGGAGACCGACGTGCCGGACGCCGCGGCCGCTGAGCGCCTGATGGACGCCTTCGAGATGGCGTGCACCGAGGACGGCTACGCGGAGATTCCCGAGGAGCAACAGTACTGGGTGGTGGCCCAGTACGCGCTGAAGACCCGCGAGGGCACCAGCCGCGACCGCTACCTGGAGGAAAAGGCGAAGGACGCACTCTCCGGCCACCTCGCCTGGCGCGGCCTGGGCGTGGTGGACCGCTCGGAATTCAGCGACGCCAAGCTCAACATCTTCTGCCTTTGCCCGGACGTGAACAAGGCCGTGAACGCGATCAAGGTCTGCATCCGGGGCGAGGACCTGGACTTCACGAAACTGAGCATTGGTGCCGCCCCGTTCAGCGACCTCTCCGCCCTCAAGCTCAAGCATTCACCCAAGCAGGTGACCGGCTTCACCCTCTAAAGCAGTTCACGCACAAGGAAGGCAGCACATGACGAAGAAGTCAGCCCAGCCGGGCCGCACGCCGCTTCCGCGGGGCCTCGCCTCGCCCGACCGCAGAATCCTCGCCCATTCCGGCGTGGAGTCCCTTGAGCAGCTGGCCCAGTTCGGGCGGCGCCAGCTGACCGCGCTGCCGGGCATCTGCCCGCGGACCCTGGCCCAGCTTCAGGATGCGCTGGAGGAGCACGGCCTGGAGTTCGCCTCCGCCTAAGCAGGTTCCCCAGCCGGGCCCGGAAAGGCCGGCCGCGAAGGCTGCCGCCTGCGCCGTTATAGGGTGATTCCATGACTGAATACCGCCGTCTTGGAAAATCCGGGCTGACTGTCTCCGTCGTGGGCCTGGGCTGCAACAACCTGGGCCGGGCAAACACGGTGACCGAATCACAGGAGGGCACGGACGCCGTCGTGCATGCCGCCCTCGACGCCGGAGTGACGCTGTTCGACGTCGCGGACACCTACGGCCGTGAACCGGGACTCAGCGAAACGATGCTCGGCAGGGCCCTGGGGGCCAGGCGTGACGACGTCGTGGTGGCCACCAAGTTCGGCATGGACATGCGCGGAGCCAACGGGGAGGACTTCGGCGCCCGCGGTTCACGGCGCTATGTCATCCGGGCCGCGGAGGCCTCCCTGCGCCGGCTGGGCACCGACTACATCGACCTGTACCAGTTCCACACGCCCGACCCCCTGACGCCGATCGAGGAGACACTCGACGCGCTGAACGACCTCGTCACCAGCGGCAAGGTGCGCTACATCGGCCACTCGAACCGCGCCGGCTGGCAGATCGCCGAGGCCGAATTCGTGGCACGCGCCCGCGGCGGCGCCCGGTTTATCTCCGCGCAGAACCACTACAACCTGCTGGACCGCCGCGCCGAGCAGGAGGTCACCCCGGCGGCGGAGGCCTACGGGCTGGGTGTACTGCCGTACTTCCCGCTGGCCAACGGCCTCCTGACCGGCAAGTATGCGCAGGACCAGGCACCTGAAGGTTCACGCCTCAGCCACACGCGGACCAACCTGGTGCACGACGCCGACTGGCAGCAGCTCAAGGCATTCAGTGCCTTCGCCGCGGCCCGCGACCTGACCGAAGTTCAGGTGGCCTTCTCCTGGCTGGCGGCGCAGCCCTCGGTCGGCAGCGTAATTGCCGGCGCCACCCATCCGGAGCAGGTCCGGCAGAACGCGGGTGCGGTGGCCTGGGTGCCGGACCGGACCGAACTCGACGAACTGGATGCCATCTTCCCGCAGATCCCCAAGGTGGCCCTGTTCTGATGCCCTCCATCCTGATGGATGTTGATACCGGCATCGACGACGCCCTCGCGCTGGTCTACCTGCTGTCCCGGCCGGAGGTCCGGATAGAGGCCATCACGTGCACGGCCGGGAACGTGGGTGCCCGCCAGGTGGCACTGAACAACCTCGCGCTGCTGGAACTCTGCGGCAGGGCAGGCATTGAAGTCGCCGTGGGCGCGGAAGTGCCCCTGGAGATCCCGCTGGTCACCACGGAGGAAACCCACGGCCCGCAGGGGATCGGCTATGCCGAGCTCCCGCCGCCGATGCAGGAGATCTCCCCGCGGCATGCTGTGGATGTGTGGGTGGAAACGGCCCGGGCGCGCCCGGGCGAGATCACCGGGCTCATCACCGGGCCGCTGACCAACTTCGCGCTGGCATTGCGGGCTGAACCGGACCTGCCCAAACTGCTCAAAGGGCTGGTCATCATGGGCGGCTGCTTCAACTACCAAGGCAACACGACGCCGACGGCGGAGTGGAACGTTTCCGTGGACCCGCACGCTGCCGCCGAAGTCTTCGCGGCCTACAGCGGTCTCCCGGAGGAGAACCTTCCGGTGGTGTGTGGGCTCGAGACCACGGAACGCATCGAGCTGCGGCCCGAGCACCTGCAGCGGCTTGCCGAGGCCGCGGGAAGCGGACCCGAACTCGTGCTGCCCGAGCAGCCGGAAGGCCAGCGCAGCCGCTCGGGGAACCCGCTCGTGGCGTGCCTCTCGGATGCCATCCGCTTCTACATGGAGTTCCACCGGCTCTACGACCAGGGCTTCATCGCGCACATGCATGACGCCTTCGCCGCCGCCGCGGCCATCGGGCGCACTCCCTACGGGGCGCGGCCTGCCACCGTACACGTCGAAACGGAGTCGCCCCGCCTGGTCGGAACCACCGTCGCCGATTTCCGCGGCATCTGGAAGGAGCCGTCCAATGCCAGGATCGTCACCTCCAACGACCCCGCGCAGTGCTTCGACGAGCTGATCTCCTCGGTGGGCGCGCTGGCGGCCGCGGTGGGGCAGGGTTCTTCAAGCCATCGGGGCCGTAGCTAGCCGGGCCCATGGGTCGGTAGGATGGTAGCCGCGCCGAGGTGACATTAGGCGCCGCTTCCGCGCATGCGGAACATCACGCCACGGGTGCGGGACCCGCCGTTTTCAGCCTAAGGATCCACCATGTCACAGCCGTCCCTGACCCTTCCGCCCACGGACCGGAAGACCGTCCGCCGGCGCAGGCTGCTCGAACTGCTCGGCGCCGCTGCAATCGCCGCCACGTTCATCTTCCTGGTCCTGACCCAACCGGCCGACATCGCGGGCGGGCTCGGCAGCGTTTCCTCGCTCGTCGCTCTGGGCGGCTTCCTCATTGGCGCCCTCCTGCTGATCGTGGGCGTGCTCCCCACCCTGCCCACATCCACCGTGGTGCTCATCCCCGTGGCGCTGGTCCTGAACATCGTGCTGGGACAACTCATGGGCACCAGTGGCCTGCCGTTCTACCTCGACTCCATCGGCACCGTGCTCATCGCCGTCCTGGCCGGGCCCGCGGCCGGCGCCGCCACCGGCGCGCTGAGCAGTATCGTCTGGTCGTTCTTCAACCCGACTGTCCTGCCGTTCGCTGCGGGCGCGGCGCTGATCGGCTTCCTGGCCGGTGTGGCCGCCCGCTACGGTTTGTTCCGTCGTTTTTACCTGGCCCCGGTTGCCGGCTTCGTCACCGGTATCATCGCCGGCGTGGTGTCCGCGCCCATTGCAGCCTTCGTTTTCGGGGGCACGTCCGGTGCGGGCACCGGTGCGATCGTCAGCGCCTTCCGGGCCATGGGTGACACGCTGCTGGCGGCCATCACCAAGCAGGCCCTGATTTCCGACCCCATGGACAAAGCCATCGTCTTCGCTATTGCCGCCATGCTGGTCTACGCCCTGCCGCGGCGCACCACGTTCCAGTTCCCGTTCGTCCGCCGCTTCCGCGTCCTGGCCGGCAAGGAGCCGGCTGCGCGGAATTCCTGATCCCGGAACTCCCGCTCAGGTGGCCGCACGCCTCAACCCGCTGACGGAGCTGACGGCCGCCGCCGCCGTCCTGGTCATGACGACGGCGGCCGCCAGCTGGGCGGTTTCCCTCACCGTTGCCGTCGGCGCAGTGCTGCTGTCCGCCGCAGCGGGCACGGTGCGGCGGGTCCTCCTGGCCGCGGGAGCCATCATTGTGCCCTTCTGGCTTTCGCTGCTGCTGATCCACGGCCTCTTCTTCCCGGAGGGGCACACCGTGCTGGCCAGCTGGGGACCGGCCCGGGTCACAGCCGAAGGGCTGGCCTTCGCCCTGCAGATGGGGCTCCGGACCGCCGCCTTCGTCCTGGTTCTGATGGTGTTTTCCTTCAGCGTGAGGGTCCCCGAGCTGGTTGCCGCCCTGACGGCCCGCCGTGTCCCGCCGCAGGTCGGGTATGTGCTGGCCTCCACGCTGCTGCTTGCCCCGCTGGTCGCGGCACGGCTGGACAAGGTCCGGCAGGCGCAGGAGTCACGAGGACTCGTGGTGGGGCGGGGGTTCGGCAGCCGGGTTGCGGCCATCCGGCTGCAGATGGTTCCGCTGGTGCTCGGCCTGGTGCACGACGCCGGGATCCGGGCCCAGTCCCTCGACGCGCGGGGGTTCAGGGGCGCCGGTCCGCGGACCAGCTACACGGAGGTCCCCGATTCAGCCGCCCAGGCAAGCTTCCGCGTTATCGCCATCCTGCTGGCCCTGGCGTCCGTCGGCTGGCGGATCGCCGATTCACTGTTGGCCGGAGCCGCTTCCGGGGGAGGACCTGGATGATCGCGGACAGGACTGCGGCAACCACGCTGCTGGCGGCCATTGCCTCGTTTTCGTATCACGGCGATGCCAGCCCGGCACTGCACGGTGTGGAGGTGGCCGCCGTTCCGGGCACGCTGACGGCGGTGCTGGGCGGATCCGGCAGCGGAAAATCCACGCTGGGACGCCTGCTCGGGGCGTGGCTGCTCGGCGGGCGCGACGGAACGCTGGCCGGCACTCTGCAGCTGGAGGTGGCCGGATACCCGGAGGGCAGCAGGCCGCTGCGCTTTTCCGGAGCACCTGATGATCCGCGGATCGACCCCGGGGCGTGGGCACGGCACGTCGGCTACGTGCCGCAGGACGCAGCGTCCATGCTTTCGGCGGTGCGCGCAACGGTGGAGGAGGAACTCGCCTTCAGCCTGGAGAACCGCGGCGTCCCGCGCGACGAGATGGTGCGGACCGTGGCCGATATTGCCCGCCGGACAGGGCTCGACGGGCTCTTTCAGCGGGATCCCGCAACACTGTCCGGGGGAGAGCTCCGACGTTTGGCGGTGGGCTGCGCCGTGGTGGACGGGCCAGGCGTCCTGGTCCTCGACGAGCCGCTGGAATCCCTCGATGAAGCCGGGATCCGGACCGTGGTTGAGCTCGTGCATGCTGAGCTGGCCCGGGGTACCGCCGTTGTGGTGCTGAGCCAGCACGCCGATGAGCTGACCCGCGCGGCGGAGCGCTGGATGGTGTTGAAGGACGGGAAGGTGACGGCCGCAGGACCGCCTGGCCGGATCCTGCGGGGAGGGGCGCTGGCTGAGTCCGGCGTCGTGGTTACTTCGCGGGAGCCGGTGCCGCCGCCTCCCGCGCTGCAGGCGCTTCCCGTGGCGGAGCTAGCTGCCGGATCCCCGGCTGCTTTGGAGTTGGCGGACGTGGCGTTCGGTTTCGGGGCAGGCCAGCCTGCGTCGGGGGACTGCCTGCTCCTGGAAGATGCGAACCTGCAGGTGATGCCCGGGGAGATCGTGGCCGTCACTGGGCCCAACGGTGCCGGCAAGTCCACGCTGCTCCGGCTCTTCAACGGCCTGTACCGGCCGCTTCGCGGCGACGTCAGGGTGGTCGGCGAGTCCATTGCCGGGGTTCCCACGGGCCTGGTGGCCCGCCGGCTGGGGCTCCTGTTCCAGCACCCCCATGACCAGCTGTTCGAGCGGACCGTGCTGCGGGAGGTGCTGTTCGGGCTGGACCGCCTTTTTGGTCCCGAGGCGCCGGAACGGGCAAGCGCAGCCTTGGCGGCCGTCGGCCTTGAAGCCAGGGGCAACGCCCATCCCCATGAGCTACCGGCCTCAGGCCAGCGGCTGCTGGCCCTCGCCACCGTCCTGGCGCGCGAACCGTCCGTCCTGGCGCTCGACGAACCCACGGTGGCGCTGGACGCCCACGGCCTGGAGCGGCTCACGGCCGCCATGTCAGCGGCGGCCGGCCGCGGCGCCGCCGTCGTGATGGTCACGCACGACCTCGCGTTTGCTAAGTGTCACGCCCACCGGCTTCTCAGGCTCGACGGCGGCAGGCTCCGGCCGCACTGACCGGCTCCTTCAGGCGCAGGGGCCAGCGTCAGGAACGGGATGCTGCGCCAGCCGGCAGGAACCTCTTGCCGTTGACGCGCTCCGAGGCTCCCACCCTGTCGAGGTAGGGGGTGATCCCGCCCAGGAACATCGGCCAGCCAGCGCCCAGGATCATACACAAGTCGATGTCCTGGGGCGCGGTCACCACGCCCTCTTCGAGCATCAGCCCAACCTCTTCGGCCAGGGCGTACTGGGTCCGGCGCAGCACATGGTCTGCAGTTGACGGTGCGCTGCCGAAGGACATCAGGGCCGAGGTGGCTTCAGGGATTTCCTGCCGGCCGTCCTCAGCCGCGGACCACAGGGACCGAACGTTGTTATCGACCAGTTTCTGCAGGTTCTGCGAGACCGGGAAACGATCCCCGAAGGCAGCGTGCAGGGATTCCTGCACATGCTGGGCCACAGGAAGTCCAACCATGGCGAGGAGGGTGAACGGCGTCATGGGAAGTCCCATGGGGCGCAGCGCGGCGTCCGCAACCGCGGCTGGCGTGCCCTCGTCGAAGGCGGCCGTGACTTCGCCCAGGAGACGCAGCAGGATTCGGTTGACCACGAACGCCGGGGCATCCTTGACCAGGACAGCCGACTTTTTTAGGCCCTTGGCGAGTTCGAAGGCCGTGGCCAGCACGGCGTCGTCGGTCTTCGGTGCCCGAACGATTTCCAGAAGCGGCATGACGGCCACGGGATTAAAGAAGTGGAATCCCACTAGGCGCCCGGGATGCCGCAGGTCCGCAGCCATGGCCGTCACGGACAGTGAGGAGGTGTTGGTAGCGAGGATGCAGTCAGGCCGGATGATGGCTTCCAGCTCGGCGAACACCTGCTTCTTGACGTTGAGTTCCTCGAACACCGCCTCAATGACGAAGTCCGCGTCCGCGAACGGCTCCCTGGAAACCGACCCCGTCACGAGCGACTTAATCAGGGTGGCGGCGTCGCTGCCCAGCCGGCCCCTCGCGGCCAGCTTGTCCACTTCGTTGTGGACGTAGCTGACTCCCTTGTCCACCCGGTCCTGGTCGATGTCGGTCAGGACCACGGGAACCCCGAGCTGGCGCGCGAACAGCAGAGCGAGCTGGCTGGCCATCAGGCCGGCGCCCACCACGCCGATCTTCGTGACGGGCCTGGCGAGCTCGCGGGCTGGGGCGCCGGCGGGCCGCTTGGCCCGTTTCTGGACGAGGTCGAGGAAGGCGTAGACGGTGGCACGGAACTCGTCGGTCTGCATGAGGCCGGCCAGCGTTTCACATTCGAGCGCGGCCGACTCCGCCTGCGTCATGGTGCGGTTGGCTGACATGAGGTTCAGTACCTCGGCCGGCGCGGGGGAGGCATTTGACGTTTTGGTTTCCACGAAGGCGCGGCCGGCAGCCACCGCGTCCGCCCAGCGGGCGGCAACGGCTGGGTCCGCGGGATCGACGGCGGCGGGCCGTTCCTGGGCTGTGCCAGTGAGAACGCGCGCAGCCCAGGCGAGGGACTGTTCGAGGAAATCTTCCGGTTCGAACAGGGCATCCGCGATGCCGAGCTGGAAGGCTTCGCTGCCGGACAGGGTGCGGTTGTTATTCAGCGCGTTCTCGATCATCACCTTCACGGCATTCTCTGGCCCGATCAGCCGCGGCAGCAGGTACACGCCGCCCCACCCGGGCACCAGCCCCAGGAAGGCCTCGGGAAGAGCTAGTGCCCCGGCGCCGGCGGACACGGTGCGGTAGGTGGAGTGCAGGGCGATCTCCAGGCCGCCGCCAAAGGCCACGCCGTTGATGAAGGCGAAACTGGGAACGCCGAGATTGGCCAGCGAGGCGTAGACCTCGTGGCCCAGCTGCGCCATCCACAGTCCGTGTTCCCGCTCCCGCAGGGATGTGACCGCGGACAGGTCGGCGCCCGCAACGAAGAAGTTAGGCTTGCCCGTCACGCCCACGGCCGCGATCTCGCCCGCGGCGGCCCGCTCGCGCAGCACTTCGAGGACGGTGCCCAGTTCCACGAGGGTGTTGGGGCCAAGCGTGGTGGGCTTGGAAGGGCCCAGCCCGTTGTCCAGGGTGATCAGGGCGAGGATGCCAGGGCTTGCCTGACCGTCCCTGGCCGGGAGGTGAATATCCTGAACGGAGGAGTGAGTGACCGCCTCATCGGGGAAGAGATCGGCCAGCTTGCGGAAATCTGCGGCGCTCATTCTGTGGCTCCTCGTTGAGACGGGCGGGCCGGTCCGTGCCCAGACAGCCGGGACCGGGCATCGGTGAACCCAACGTTACTCGTGAGTAATATCGACTGCAAGCGCTGTTAAACCGGGACACTACCCCCACCACGGCACTGGCTGAGGCGTGGCATGCCTGAGTGCGGCTGCGCTGTTGCGACAGGTACGCATACGGACCGGATCGAAAAGTTTCTTTGTTCCGCTCGAGAATTAGAACTGGGTAGCAGGTCAGGGCGTTCCCAGCTCTGGGAACGCCCTGAGCTGCCACTCAGTTGGGCACTTAGGCGAGCGAAAAGCGCGCCGCGACATTCTCTGGACTCAGAAGGGCAGGTCACACCTCTGGATGATGCCGCGGATTTGAGGCAGAATGAACCTGGCGGGCGGAATGACCCCGTTGTCGCACCTTCGGGTGCTGACCATAACACGCCGCTCGACGGCCATTGGTGGCGTTCCGCCCGCCCCAGCTCTGCGTTGATCGGAGTCAGCCCTGCTACGCGGAGGTTTCCTTCGGTTCCCTGGCTTCCTTGGGCGGAAGCGGCTGCGGGTTGAGGAACGCCGCAGTGATGAGGGGAGCTACCAGCCCGGTCTGCCACGCCCGGGCGCCGAGCCCGATCAGTTCCTCGGCAATGGCGGCATCGCTGAGGTCCGCCGGTGGCCGCCACGCGACGCGGCGGAGATAGTCCGGGGTCAGCAGGTTTTCGAGCGGGAGCTTGAGCTCGTCCGCCTTGTCCTGCAGCAAAGGCCTGGCGGTCTGCAGCCGTTCAGCGGCGGCGAGGTCCCGGTCGGCCCATACCCGTGGGGGCGGTGGGGCGTTCGTGGGCAGGTGGAGCGGGGGAAGGTCTTCGAGCGCCCGGGCCGCGGCGATGCACCGCAGCCAACGGGGAGCCTCCCGCTGAGCGGCCCTGCCGTGGAACCCCTTGGTGCCGAGCAGTTGCGGCACGGTTGTAGGCATCGCCTTGGCGGCGGCGACGAGGGCTGAGTCGGGGATGAGCCGTCCCGGTGCCACATCGCGTTTCTGGGCCAGGGCGTCGCGTTCCAGCCACAGCTCACGCACCGCTGCCAGCTGGCGGCGGTCCCTGATCTGGTGAAGCCCGGACGTTTTCCGCCAAGGATCCACCCTGGGCGGTGCGAGCCCGGCGGACAGGATCGCGGCGAACTCCTGCTCGGCGAATTCCAGTTTTCCGTCCGCTTCGAGCAGTTCGATGAGTTCCTCGCGCAGTTCCGTCAGGACTTCGACGTCGAGCGCTGCGTACCGGAGCCAGGGTTCCGGCAGGGGGCGGGTTGACCAGTCGGCTGCCGAGTGCTCCTTGGCGAGGCCGAAGCCAAGCAGTTGCTCGATCACGGCCGCAAGGCCGACGCGGGGAAGGCCGGCCAGTCGGGCGGCAAGTTCAGTGTCGAAGAGCTTGTCCGGCCACATGCCCAGCTCGGACAGGCACGGCAGGTCCTGGCTGGCGGCGTGCAGGATCCATTCGACGCCACGCAGGGCATCGTTGATGATCCGCAGGTCCTCGAACGGCTCGGGGTCGATCAGCCAGGTGCCGGAACCTTCCCGGCGGATCTGGACGAGGAACGCGCGCTGCCCGTAGCGGAAGCCCGACGCGCGTTCCGCGTCGACGCCCGCCGGGCCCGTTCCCGCGGCGATCGCGGCGGCGCAGCGTTCCAGCCCGGCCTGGGTTTCGATGACCAGCGGCACCCCGTCGCGGGGTGAATCGAGATCAATGACAACGGGGACCCGGCTGTCAAAGCCTTCCACCGTTATGTGGGGTGTGTTTTCAGCAGCCGGAGCGCCGGCTGTGGTGTTATCCGGATTTTGAGGGGTCATGATGTCCCTAGTTTACCGGCAGGAGACACAAGGGCGGTTCCGGGCCGGGTTTGCACCCCAACAGGTCGAGGGCTCAGGCGAAGAGGCCCTCCCCGATGAATCCACCCTGCCTCGCGCCCGGCGGCACGGCGAAGAGGCCGGAACCTGTGTGCTTGAGGTACTCCAGGGCGAGGGTGTCCTCCTTGGCCATGGTCATCTGCATGGGCACATAGTGCGTCCGCGGGTCCTTGACGAAGGCAATGAAGAACAGCCCGGCGTCGAGGTGGCCCAGCCCGTCCGAGCCGTCGGTGTAGTTGTATCCGCGGCGGAGCATCCGCACGCCGCCATTCTGGTCCGCGTGGGCCAGCCGCACGTGGGAGTCCATGGCAATCAGGGGCTCGCCGTCGTTGCCCTTGATGGCAAAGTCGGGGGCCGTGAACTCCTTGCCGCCCGAGAGCGGTGCACCTTCTCCCTTGGTCCGGCCGATGAGCCCTTCCTGCTCGCGGAGCGAGGTGCGGTCCCAGATCTCGATGTGCATCCGGATGCGCCGGGCCACCAGGTAGCTCCCGCCGGCCATCCAGCCTTCGCCTACGCGGGATCCGGCGCCGGCCCACACGTGCTCGTCGAGCAGCGCGGCGTCCTCGGCCTTGAGGTTGTTGGTGCCGTCCTTGAAGCCGAACAGGTTGCGCGGGGTCTGCTGCGCGCGGGAGGTCGACGACGTGCGGCCGAAGCCCAGCTGGGACCAGCGGACACGTGCCTTGCCGAAGCCGATCCGGGCCAGGTTGCGGATGGCATGCACCGCCACCTGGGGATCGTCGGCGCATGCCTGCACCACGATGTCACCGCCCGAGCGACCCGGCTCCAGGGCATCGCCGGGAAAGCGCGGCAGGTCGATCAGGGCATCGGGCCGCTTTCCGTCCAGGCCAAAGCGGGCCTTGCCGTTCTTCTCGAACAGGGAGGCACCGAAGCCAAATGTGAGGGTGAGCCGGCCGGCGTCGACGTCCAGGGCCTCGCCGGTGTCCTCCGGCGGGGCGTCGTATGGGCCGTCGACGGCGCCGGTGGTTCCGGTGGTCCGGCCGGCGGTCATGGCCTCCGCGGCGGCAGTCCAGTCCTTGAGGAGTTCGATGATCGCCGCACGGTCTTCGATGGTGACGTCGAAGGCCGCCATGTGGAGGCGGTCCTGCGCAGCGGTGGCGATCCCGGCCTGGCGGTCGCCGAAGAAGGGGATGACGGAATCGTTGGCGGCCGGGGGTGCTGCGGCGGCCGCCAGGGCGTCGTGGCCGAGCAGGCCGGCGGCGATTCCGGCCACCGCTCCCGCGCCGCCCACGCCAGCCAAACCCAGAAGTCCGCGGCGGGACAGGCGGGGGTTATCGCCGTCGGACGTTGCCGTTCCGAAACCTGACGTCTCCGGCGGCGTGCCGGAACCGTCGGACGGTGCCTTGATAGGGGGCTGCTGGGCCCCGCCGAAGGGGCAGCCGCTCACAGCACCACTGCCGCGGTGAGCTTGGACAGCGGCTCGCCGAGGGCATCGACCAGGGCGCTGAGCTGCTGGACCTCGTCCTTGCCCAGATCGTCGTAGTAGGCAAAGCCGTCGCCCTTGGCGTGCTTCTTCAGCTCGGCCTGCAGGGCGCTAAACTTGGCGTCGAGGTTCTTGGCCAGGGCGGGGTCCTTCTGCTGCAGGGCGGGCTTGAGGTTTTCGAACGCGATCCGGGCGCCGTCCACGTTGGCCTGGAAGTCCCAGAGGTCGGTGTGCGACCAGATTTCCTCCTCACCGGTGACCTTGCCGCGGGCAACCTCATCCAGCAGTTCCTTGGCGCCGTTGCCCAGCTTGTCCGCGCTGAGCTGCACGGCCCGGGTGCGGGTGCCGAGTTCCTCGGTGTCGGCGACCAGCTGCTTGGCGAGGGCCGCTCGCTCAGCCGCAGTCAGCGCGGTGTAGCCTGCCGGCGGGAACAGGTCCTTCTCGGCACGGTGCCAGCCGGTCCACTTCTGCCCCGGTTCAAGGTCGGCCTCGCGGGCGTCGAGCTTGGGATCGAGATCGCCGAAGGACTCGGCCACGGGTTCGATCCGTTCCCAGCGCATGCGGGTGGCGGCGTAGAGGCTCCTGGCCTTGGCTGCGTCGCCTGCGGCATAGGCTGCGGCGAATTCCTTGGTTCCGGCGACGAGCTGCTCGGTCTGGTCCTTGACGTAGGCCGTGTACTGGGTGACTCCGGTGTCCACGAGCTTTTGGTGATCGGCGTCAACGGTGGCCTGTTTGCCGGAGTCCTTGACGGTGAAGTCGGCGCGGATGCCGTCACCTTTCATGCCCGGCTTACAGGCGGTGATGTACTTGCCTGCCGGCGCGGTAAGCACCAGGTTGCGCGTGATCCCGGGGCCGATGTTCTCCACTTCGGCCACGATCCGCAGGCCGTCTTCGGCGAGCACGTAGAACTCGGTGACCTCGGCGCCGTCGTTCTTCACGGCGAAGGTGAGGTTTCCAACCGGGGCTTCAGCGGCGGAGACATTGCAGCCGCCATCGGTGCTGCTCACCTGGATCGGGCCGCCGGTGGTAGCGGAGGCGCTGGCGCTGGCATTGTCGGTGCAGGACGCCAGGGCCAGCGGGAGGACTGCGGTGACTGCCGCGATGGCGAGGCGGGCACCGGCGGTCCGGCGGATTTTGGGCGAGGTCAAGCCGGGCATGTGGATTCCTTGGAGTGTTGGGGTGCCGCGGGCTGTTGGGGTGCGGCGTTCGTTTGGGGGAGGAGCTGCCGTCAGGACGCGACGGCGGCCGCTGCGGCAGGGGCAGCCTGCGCCGGCCGGAGCGGCCGGCGGAAGTTGGCACGGAGGTAGAGGAACATCATGGGGACGGCGTAGAGGGCCCAGGCAGCTGCTTCCAGCCACGTCGTGGCAGGGGAGAAGTTCAGGGTCCCCTTCAGCAGGGTGCCGTACCAGGACGACGGGGGGACGGCGGCTGAGACGTCGAAGGCGAGGCTGTGCAGCCCCGGCAGGATGCCGGCCTCCTGCAGGTCGTGGACGCCGTAGGCGAGGACGCCGCCGGCGATGACCACCAGGGCGACGCCCGTCCAGGTGAAGAAGCGGGACAGGTTGACCTTCAGGACGCCGCGGTGCAGCAGGTTGCCGAGTGCGGCTGCCAGGGCAAGCCCCAGGAGCGCGCCGAACAGCGGAGTTCCGGATTCACCGCTTGCCTGGGCTGCAGCCCACAGGAAGAGTGCCGTCTCCAGGCCTTCCCGGCCGACTGCCAACGCCGCAACAAGCACCAGGCCCCAGGCGGCGCCGTCGGCCACGCCGTCAACCCGGGAGCGCAGTTCGCTGCCGAGCGTGCGGGCAGTGCGTGCCATCCAGAAGACCATCCAGGTGACCAGCCCGACGGCGACGATGGACAGCCCGCCGCCGATCGCTTCCTGGGCCTTGAAGGTCAGGCCGCGCGGGCCGAAGGTCAGTAGCGCTCCGAACCCGACCGACACGGCAACGGCGATGCCCACACCCGCCCAGAGCCGGGGGAGCAGTTCGCGCCGGCCGCTCTTGGTGAGGTAGGCCATCAGCAGGACGACAATGAGCGTGGCCTCGAGGCCCTCGCGGAGACCGATGAGGAAGTTGGCTGTCATGTAAAGCACCTTCTGTCAGGGGAGCCAAGCTTAGGCTCACCTAATCACGGGACTTTACACGGCAAATGTCATTAGGCAAAAGAACTGTGCCGTAATTGCCCGGGAAATTACTCCAGTGGTTTGGGCTGCCCTGTGGCCGGGGTTTTGAGGGCCCAGTGATCGCCGCGCCTAGCTGCGGCGTCTGCTGGGCAGCGCCGGTCGCGCAGGGAGCAGCCTAGTTGCGGCGCCTGCGGGGCAGCGCTGATACGCCCTCTGGCAGCGGCGGGAGGCCGGCGAAGGTGCACACCATGTCCGACCACGCTTCGAGGTGGGCCTGGACCTCGGCGCCGGCCGGAGTCCACGAGGCGCGGAGTTCGATGTCGATCGAGGCGGGCCGGTCTGCCAGCGTTCCGAAGCTCTCGGACAGCACCCGCGTGGCCGTCCCGCCGGCGGCGCGGTAGGGGGCATTGTGGGTCTCGAGGGCCTCAACGAGCCATGTCCAGGCCACGGAGCCGAGCATTTCATCGTTGCCCATCTCGGCGTCGAGCTGCGCCCGGATGTAGGTGACGATCCGGAACTCGCCATCCCACACGGCGGAGCCGTCGGGATCGTGCAGCAGGATGAAGCGTCCGGTTGCAAGCTCCTCGCCGTCGTCGTCATCGTCCCCAGGGGACGCTCCGGCGGCGGCCGAACGGGCCAGCGCCATGGCCGCGGGCCCATGGACGGGTGGCCGGTCCTTACCGACGCTTGGAATTATGACCTCGGCGCCGACGGCGACGGCGAAAGGCGCCAGCCGCGCGGGCGCCGGGATTTCGTCCAGGCGCAGTTCGCTGCGGCAGCGTGCTTTGCGGAGCGTTCCCAGCGCATACAGAAAATTCGCGGGAACCTGGGCAAGTTCGTTCACAATCGCAGGCTACGCAATGGAAACCGCCGATTCCGGCAGGCTCGCCGCCTGCTCACGCAATCCTGCGCATGTTACTGCGCTGCCGCCGGCGAGGACCCGGGCCGGGCAAGCTCGCTCTTGATCGCTGCCACAAAGGCATCGACGTCCTCCTCGCTGGTATCGAAGGAGCACATCCAGCGGACCTCGCGGGTGGCCTCGTTCCAGTCGTAGAAGCGGAAGGACTCCCGGAGCCTGTCCGCCACTCCTTCGGGAAGGACCGCAAAAACGCCGTTGGATTCCGTTTTCTGCGTGGGCTCCACACCCTCAATGGCGTCCACGGCGGTACGCAGCCTCGCGGCCATGGCATTCGCATGGGCAGCCGAGCGAAGCCACAGGTCACCCTCGAGCAGCGCGATAAACTGCGCGGACATGAACCGCATCTTCGAGGCCAGCTGCATGTTCATCTTGCGAAGGAACAGCAGCCCGTGGGCGGCGTCGGGGTTAAGCGCCACCACCACTTCGCCGAACAGCAGCCCGTTCTTGGTTCCGCCGAAGGACAGGATGTCCACGCCGGCGTCGCGTGTGAAGGCCCGAAGGGGAACGCCCAGGTGCGCCGCGGCGTTGGCCAGCCGCGCGCCGTCCATGTGGAGTTTCATGCCCCTGGCGTGGACGTGCTCGGCGATCGCCCGGACTTCATCCGCCGTGTAGCAGGTGCCCAGTTCCGTGGTCTGGGTGATGGAGACGGCCAGCGGCTGGGCGCGGTGCTCGTCACCCCAGCCCCACGCCTCGCGGTCAATGAGCTCCGGCGTGAGTTTGCCGTCCGGGGCGTGCACCTGCAGCAGCTTCATGCCGCCCACGCGCTCCGGGGCGCCATTCTCGTCCATGTTGATGTGCGCCGTCGACGCGCAGACCACCGCACCCCAGCGCGGCAGGAGGGACTGCAGGGACAGCACGTTGGCGCCGGTGCCGTTGAAAACGGGGAAGCACTCGATGCCGGGCCCGAAGTGTTCTTCCATCAGCTCCTGCAGGCGGCCCGTGTACTGGTCTTCGCCGTAAGAGACCTGGTGCCCCTCGTTGGCGGCGGCCAGCGCCGCCAGCACCTCGGGGTGCACGCCCGAGTAGTTGTCCGAGGCGAAGCCACGCACCGAGGCGTCGTGCAGCCTGGACATGGTGCCGTTGCCGGCCGTTTCAACCGTTGTTGTCATCTCTTTGGTCACGCTCTCAGTCTAGGTAGTTGCGGCGCCTGCGGGCACCTGGGCCAGCAGCAGCCGCTGCCCGTTCAGCTCCGCGGCGGGCTGGCTAAAGAGCCCGACGGCGGCGGCGGCCAGTTGCTCGACGTCCGTGTAGCCGGGGAACTTCCGTTCCGGTTGCCTGCTGCGCATGCCGGTGTCCACCAGCGCCTTCACCACGAGGACGACGGCGGCGCTGTGCTGGGCGTCGTCGGCCACCATGTCGGCCGGGTCCTGCTGCCCCTGGGCGTCCTGTCCGTGGCTGTCCTGGCGGAAGCCCTCCGCCATGGCCATGGTCCACGCTTCCGCGGCGGCCTTGGCCGCCACGTAGCTGGCGACGCTGGCGGCGGGACTGCCCACCGCCGTCGACGACACCATGGCAAAGCGTCCGCAGGGGGAGGCGGCGAGGTCGTCGTAGAAGACCCTGGTGATGTTCCGGAGCGTCGTGACAGCGCTGCGTTCCAGGAAATCCCAGTCCTCGTCGGTCTGGGTGGTGATGCCCTGCGCGCCGCGCCAGCCGCCCACGAGGTGGACGACGCCGTCGATCCTTCCGGCAGACCGGGCAAGCTGGTGCTGCAGGTCCCGCACGGCGCCGAGGTCGGCAAGGTCGCAGACGAGCGGCGTGGCGCCGCCCGCAGTTTCCGCGGCCGCTTCTATGCGATCCTTGTCCGAACCCACGGTGAAGACGGCGAAGCCGGCCAGCAGCAGGGCGCGGGCGGCGGCAATGCCCGAAGGGCCGCTGCCGCCCGTGACCAGCACGTGCAAAGGCCGGCCGTTGCTCATGCTGCCGTTGGTCATGCCGGCGCCGGTCATGCTGCCGCCGCGGCCGGGCTGCCCGCCGGCAGGGCAGAGTCCGAGGAACCGGTGATGCCTGCCGTGGATTCGATGACGGGGCGCATTTTCATTTCCAGGGCCTCATAGAACATGGACAGCGGGAACTCGTCGTCCAGGACCTGATCGGTGAGGCCCCGCGGCGGTCCGTCGAGCGGAAGTGCGCCTGGCCCCTTCGCCCACACCGAGGCGGGGTTGGGTGTGACGGTGCCCGAGATCAGCTCGTAGGCCGCCAGCCAGTGGGCGGTTTTGGGCCGGTCAATGGAGCGCCAGTAGAGTTCCTCAATCCTGGCGCCCAACTCCACGACGACGCCGGCGACGTGCTCCCAGTCGATGGTCAGCCGGCTGTCGGTCCAGTGGAGGACACGGTGCTGGTGCAGCCACGCGAAGAGCAGCTGGCCGCCGAGCCCGTCGTAGTTGCGCACCCGGCTGCCGGTGATGGCGAACCGGAAGATGCGGTCGAAAATAACGGCGTACTGCACGAGTTTGGCATGCCGGCGGGCTTCCGGATCCGCGGCCTCGTCCTTTTCGATCTTCACCGATTCCCGGAAGGCCGTCAGGTCGCAGCGCAGCTCCTCGAGCGAGTACAGGAAGAACGGCATCCGCTGTTTGATCATGAACGGATCGAACGGCAGGTCCCCGCGCATGTGCGTCCGGTCATGGATCAGGTCCCACATGACGAAGGTCTTTTCGGTGAGTTCCTGGTCCTCGAGGAGTTCGGCGGCACCCGCCGGCAGCTCGAGCGATGTGATGTCGGCGGCCGCCCGCAGGACGCGGCGGAAGCGCGCCGCTTCCCGGTCCGCGAAAATGGCGCCCCAAGTGAACCTGGGTGTCGCCCGCACGCCCACGGTTTCGGGGAACAGCACAGCGGAGTTGGTGTTGTACCCGGGAGTGAAGTCAATGAAGCGGATGGGAACGAACAGCCGGTTCGAGTAGTCGCCCTGTTCCAAGCCGGCGATGAAATCGGGCCAGACGACGTCGATGAGGACCGCTTCGACGAGCCGGCTGCTGCTGCCGTTCTGCGTGTACATCGGAAAGACCACGAGGTGCTGCAGGCCGTTCTCGCGGTCGGCCTGCGGCTGGAACGCGAGCAGGGAGTCCAGGAAGTCCGGCACACCGAACCCGCCCTCGGCCCAGCGGCCAAAGTCGCGGCACAACAGGTCCAGGTACAGGGCGTCGTGGGGGAATGCCGGTGCCAGCGACGCGATGGCGCCGGCAAGGGCCTCGACATGGCCCTGCGCTGCCGCGTGGGCGGACTGGTCGGGGATGGAGCCGTCCTGCACCTGCAGGTCCCGCAGGGCAGTGGCGGCGGTCTTGAGGCGCTGCCACTGCGGGTGTTCTGCAGAGATTCGGGCTGGTGCTGTGTGTACGGTTACGGTCATCGCTGGCCTCGCCTTTCTGGTTACCTGGGCTTCTACGGTGAGCGTAGCAAGCGGACAGGTCTCCTAATCGGTCAAAGGCCCGAGCGTAAGAAACTTTAGGGCTCGGGCCTCCGCTAATTACCCCTAGGCGCAGCGCCAGGCAACCTCAGGCCTGGGGGCCGTCCGCGGCCGGAACCAGCTTCAGTGAAATGGAGTTGATGCAGTAACGCTGGTCGGTCGGAGTCCCGTAGCCCTCGCCCTCGAAGACGTGCCCAAGGTGCGAGTCGCAGTTGGCGCACCGCACCTCGATGCGTTCCATGCCCAGGGTGCGGTCGTGGATGTAGCGAACGCGCCCTTCGGCCAGCGGGGCCCAGAATGACGGCCAGCCGCAGTGCGAATCGAACTTCTCCTTGCTGGTGAACAGTTCCGTTCCGCACGCCCGGCAGTTGTAGACGCCGGTGGTGTGGGTATCCCAGTATTCGCCGCTGTAGGGGCGTTCCGTGCCGGCCTGGCGCAGCACGTGGTATTCCTCCGGCGTCAGTTCCTGGCGCCAGTCGTCGTCGGACCGGCCGGCGGCAGGTGAAGCGTCGCTGGCGGTGTTGGTGAGGTCGGATTTCTCGGGAGTGCTCATAGTCGGACCAACGCTCAGGAGTCGCCGATAAATCCCGAGCCCGCGTAAAGATGCAGGACGGGCAGGCCCAGCTTGTCCTGCGCCCGGTTGGCCCAGTCAGTGTGGAAGGTGTCCGACACGGCATGCGGCCTGGTGATGACCACAGCCTGGGCTGCCCCGAGCGCCTTGACCTTGGCCACGAGGCCGTTAACGGCGCCGCCGTCCACCACCTCGCCTGCAACTCCGCCGCCGAGGCCCTCCAGGGCGCTGACCGAGGCGGAAAGGGTCGCGTCCGCCGCTGCCCGTTCCTCCGTAGGGTCCGGGGCGTGTGCGGTCAGCTCGCGGAAAGCCTTGGCAATGTCCAGCATCGACAGGTTCTCGAGGAAGTCAACCAGCAGATGCCGTTCCGTATTGGCCGGCACCAGCACAACCAGGGGCGCGTCACCTCCGTCCACCAGGCGTTCGATGTTCACGCGGTCGTCCGCACCCAGCGGCTCTTCAGTCAGAATGACGATTGGATCGCTCATGGCATCAGCCTAGTCCCGCCCGCCAGTGCCCGCATGTATTTGGCTTGCCTGCGTTTGGCCCGCATGGATTTGGCCGTGAATGTGCCCGACAGGTCCAAATCCGTCAAGATGGGTGGCATGGATTCTGCGCAGGCTGCCGTGACCACCCACTCCACTACCCCGGGCAACGCAATGACCCTGAGGGCGAAGTGGACGCTCGGGGGAGTCATTGCCGGGGGCACCGCCGCTGCCCTGCTCGGGGCAGGATCGTCTGCCCTAGCTCTTTACTTCGCCCGCCGCGTCCTCACCCCCGCCCGCGTGCGGGCTGCGGACCAGGAAGTGCTGGCCGTCATCAGGGAAGGCAGGGACCTGCAGGTCATCCTCGCGGCCACTCCGGAGACAACACACAACGGCGTGTACAGCCTCTTCTTCGACGCCGGTGCCGGTCATGCCCGGATCGGCAAAATCCTGTCCTATTCCCCGTCCGAGCGCACGGTGCTGCGCGAGGTGGAGGCCGTCTACAGCGGCAATCTGGAAACCGCAGGCCGCGGCTGGTGGGGAGGCGCCACGTACCAGCATCCCTCCGACGTCGGGCTGGCGTCCCAAGACGTCGCCATCGAGGTTGAGGGCGGAACGGCCCCCGGCTGGCTGATCCCGGGCGATACCGGCGCCGATACCTGGGCCATCATGGTTCACGGGCGCGGGGCTACCCGGCAGGAATGCCTCCGTGGCGCACGGGTGGCCCACGAACTCGGACTGCCGAACCTCCTGGTTTCCTACCGGAACGACGGCCTGGCGCCGGCTGCGTTCGACGGCCGGTACGGGCTGGGTTCGACGGAGTGGCGGGACATCGACGCCGCCATCTCCTTCGCCCTCGCCCACGGTGCCCGGGACGTCGTGCTTTTCGGCTGGTCCATGGGAGGCGCCATCTGCCTGCAGACCGCGGACCTCTCCGAGCGCAGGCATGTCATCCGGGCCATGGTTCTGGACGCGCCGGTCATCGACTGGGTGAACGTACTGGCGCACCACGCCGAGCTGAACCGCATCCCTTCGGCTGTTGGTCGCTACGGGCAGCTGATGATGGGGCACAAAGTGGGCCGCCGGCTCACGGGGCTGGCTGCGCCAGTGGACCTGAAATCAATGGACTGGGTGTCCAGGGCTGTGGAACTCAGGACGCCGACGCTGATCATCCACAGCGTGGACGACGAATACGTTCCCTATCAGCCATCGGCCCTGCTCGCGGAAAAGAACCCGGAAATGGTCACGTTCGAGCCGTTCGAGGGGGCGCGGCATGCGAAGGAATGGAACGCTGATCCGGTCCGCTGGGAAGCACTGGTCCGGGCGTGGCTGCAGCAGCAGCTCGCACCGCGCCGCAATCCCGGCCAGCCGGATGCCGGCGAGGATCCCGCAGCCGACCGAATGGTAGCCGGCTGACTGGTAGCCGGCTGACTGGCAGCCGGCCGACTGGCAGTCGGCCGATGGGCCGGGCCGGAGCTGTCAGCGTTTGCCGCCCGTCCCGGCGCCGGCGGTTCCGATCGCGGCCGTGACGGCCTTGGTGAGGCGCACGAGGTCGCGGGGATCCAGCTCGATGTCGAGGCCGCGCCGGCCGCCGGACACCAGAATGGTGTCCAGGCCGAGGGCACTGTCGTCGATCACCGTGGGGGAGGGCTGACGCTGTCCCAGGGGCGAAATGCCGCCCAGGACATAGCCGGTGCGCCGTTCCGCCACCGCGGGGTCCGCCATGGCGGCCTTCTTGCTCCCCAGCGCCGCGGCGATCGCCTTCAGGTCCAGGCTTCCGCTGACAGGAACGACGCCGACCGCCAGCCGGCCGTCGACCTCCACCATGAGCGTCTTGAAGACCCTGGCAGGATCGATCCCCAGGACCTCGGCCGCCTCCAGTCCGTAACTGGCCGCGGCCGGATCGTGGTTGTAGGGGTGCAGGTTAAAGGAAACGCCTGCCGCAGCCAGTGCGGCTGTGGCAGGCGTTCCCTGTGAGGTGTTCTTGCGCGCCATGCGGGTCCGGTCCCTAGGCGTGGAGCCGGGCCGCGGCGCCCACCTTGCGCTTGATGCGCCCGAGCATCGCCGTCATGCCGCGCATGCGCAGCGGCGTGATGGCCCGGGTCAGGCCGAGCAGTTCTGGCATGTCGTCCGGAACAGCCAGGATCTCCTCGGCGGTGAGGCCATCCAGACCCTCATGAAGCACGCCCGCGAAACCACGGGTGGTGGGAGCCTCCGGTGGTGCCTTGAAGAACAGCCGGAAAGCAGGGGACCCGCCGTCGTTCTTTTCCGTCTCAATGGTGAGGAAAAGAGGCGACTGGCATTCCACCACCTGCTCCAGCAGCTCCGGGTGGTCGCTCAGGCGCTCCGGGAGGTCCGGCAGGCCGCGGGAAAACTCCAGCAGGAGCTGCAGCCGCTCGGGCTCGCTCAGTGCCTGGAAGTCGTCGACAATCTCCGCCAGGGCGGTGGGAAGTGCTTGAGTACTCATCACTTCCAGCTTACGCAGTTTGTCCCCGTCCGCCGCTTTTTTACGGACACTTACCTCGCGGCAACTGCCGGAACCGAGCCGCGTTCTGCGCCCTTGGCAATCGGCACGCGCACGGCGTTGCCCCATTCAGTCCAGGAGCCGTCGTAGTTGCGGACGGTTTCGAAGCCGAGCAGGAACTTCAGCGCGAACCAGGTGTGGCTGGAGCGTTCGCCAATGCGGCAGTAGGCCACGACGTCGTCGCCCTCGGTCAGTCCGGCTTCGCCGAGGTACAGCGCCTCAAGCTCGGCGCGGCTGCGGTAAGTGCCGTCCTCGGCCGCTGCCCGTGCCCACGGGATGGAGGCCGCGGTGGGAATGTGGCCGCCGCGCAGCGCGCCTTCCTCCGGATACGCGGGCATGTGGGTGCGCTGGCCCGTGTACTCCTCGGGGGAGCGGACGTCGATCAGCGGCTTGCCAAGGTGGGCCAGGACGTCTTCCTTGAAGGCGCGGATCGGGGCGTCGTTGCGCTCCACCACGGGGTAATCCGCCACGGCGGGCGACGGGATGTCGGTGGTCAGGGCGCGGCCTTCGGCGATCCACTTGTCCCGGCCGCCGTCGAGCAGCCTGACGTCCTCGTGGCCGAACAGGCTGAAGACCCAGAGGGCGTAGGCGGCCCACCAGTTGGACTTGTCGCCGTAGATGACCACCGTGGTTTCGCGGGAAATTCCCTTCGCGGCGGCCAGGGCCGCAAACTCCTGGCCCTGAACGTAGTCACGGGTCACTTCGTCGTTCAGGTCGGTGTGCCAGTCGATCTTGACGGCGCCGGGAATGTGGCCGGTTTCGTAGAGCAGGACGTCTTCATCGGACTCCACCACGACGAGCTTGCCGTCGTTAAGCGCACCGGCGTCGATGGCTGCAGCCAGCCACTCGGTGGAAACAAGCCGCTCGGGGTGCGCGTAGGCGGCGAACTTCTCGTTCTGTTCAACGGGGTAGGACATGCGTATGGCCTTTCACTGAAACGGTCAGGTCAGACCGCCGGGGGACGGCGGGTCACTGCTCCAACACTAGCCACGGGCCGGTATGAATGCTCCTGTGTGTTAACAGGACGAAATGTGTGCTTGCTCACGGCATCGGCGGTAGTAAGGCGTTGCCCGCTGGGCGGGCGGCCGATGCCGGTATTCTTGCTGGGGACAAATCACCAGCAGAATGGACCACCTTGGTACAGATCGCAAAGCTCGCCACCCGGACGCCCGCGGTGTCGGTGGATGAGCTCCTCAAAGGTTTTTACCCGTCGCCCAGGTTCGGGCAGGTGTCCTTTGCAAGCTACCGGCCCGACCCGAAGCAGCCGAGCCAGGCTGCCGCAGTGAACGCGCTGCAGGCATTCGCCGGAGGCGTCGGGGCCGGGGACGGCGGGGGATTGTTCAAGAAGCTCTTCGGCAAGAAGGACACCACCCGCGCCGGGATTTATCTCGACGGCGGGTTCGGCGTCGGGAAGACCCACCTGCTGGCATCGCTTTGGCACGCTGCGCCCGGGCCCAAGGCCTTCGGAACCTTCGTGGAATACACCAACCTGGTGGGAGCCCTGTCCTTCCGGAAGACCGTTGAGGCGCTGAGCTCCTACAAGCTTGTCTGCATCGACGAGTTCGAACTGGACGATCCGGGCGACACGGTCCTGATGTCCCGCCTCATGCGGGAACTGGCCGACGCCGGCGTGAAGCTCGCGGCCACGTCCAACACCCTGCCCGGCTCGCTGGGTGACGGCCGCTTCGCTGCCGTGGACTTCCAGCGCGAAATCCAGGTCCTGGCGGACCAGTTCGACGTCATCAGGATCGACGGCGAGGACTTCCGCCACCGCGGGCTGCCGGCAGCGCCGGCCCCGCTGCGGAACAGCGAACTCCACGCCCACATGAAGGCAGAGTTCGACGGCAAGACCGTTGCCGAGGACGACTTCGGCACCCTCATCGCACACCTCGCGGGCGTGCACCCCAGCCGCTACCGCAAGATGCTCGACGGCGTGGACGGCGTTGTCTGGCGGGACGTGGATACCATCACCGAGCAGGCCGTGGCGCTGCGCTTCGTGGTGCTGGCCGACCGCCTCTACGACAAGGACGTGCCGATCCTTGCCAGCGGCGTTCCGTTCGACAAGCTGTTCACCGAGGACATGATGAGCGGCGGCTACATGAAGAAGTACTTCAGGGCGGTTTCCCGGCTTACCGCGCTGGCCCGCGAGGGCCAGAACCACGAGCCCTCCTAGACACTGGCGCGCTTGGACGCGGGGACGCACGGAAACGCCGGAAATCTTGCAGGGACGCGAAAGGTGCCGGCGCCGCCTCTCGGCGGGACCGGCACCTTTTTGACGTTTAGGGGCGAAGCCCGGTAAATCCTGGCTACGGAGCCTTCTCAGCCGGCGGGACGTTGTCCGCCGGTCCCTGGGTAGGCCTCTCATTGGCTTTGTCAACGAGAGCGGAAGCGCCGCTCTGGACCGTATCTACCTGGCCGGCGTATTTGCCACCCGTCTTCGAGTCGACAAAATCACCTGCTTTGGTGATGCCGTCCTTGATGGCCTGCTCGTTGCCGCGGATCAGACCCTGAGCCTTGCCCTTTAGATCGTCAAGTAAACCCACGAGCACCTCCCTTCAATCGCGGAGCCAGTTCGCTCCTCCGCCATCGATCCTAGCCCGGAAGGCGGCGCCTGCCAAGGAGTTCTTGACAAACCTTGTCAAACAGTATGAGGGCAAGAAAAAAGCAGCTCCGGGGAGCTGCTCTGTTTGGTGGGCGATACTGGGATCGAACCAGTGACCTCTTCCGTGTCAGGGAAGCGCGCTACCGCTGCGCCAATCGCCCGGAGCCGGTAAAAACCGGCGGTATCCTGGGTTCGGATCCCGAGGGATCAAAGAGAGCGGACGACGAGATTCGAACTCGCGACATCCACCTTGGCAAGGTGGTGCTCTACCAGCTGAGCTACGTCCGCATTTTTGAACTCTGGCCCGGAGGCTGAACGTTCAACTGCAAGCAAGTTTCCTTGCTTTGGTGGGCGATACTGGGATCGAACCAGTGACCTCTTCCGTGTCAGGGAAGCGCGCTACCGCTGCGCCAATCGCCCATTGCATCCGGCGTTACCGGAAACCATGGTTTTCACCGAGGTGGGTACGGGATTCGAACCCGTGTATACGGCTTTGCAGGCCGCTGCCTCGCCTCTCGGCCAACCCACCGTGTAAGCATCGGTTCCTGGAATCAACTTCTGGGAATCAGTGCCGTGACAGTGTCCTGCGAGCGGACGACGAGATTCGAACTCGCGACATCCACCTTGGCAAGGTGGTGCTCTACCAGCTGAGCTACGTCCGCATTTCGGAGCCGCGGTTCCGTGCCTGATCGGCAGTTCGTCGCGTTCCAACGAGTAAGAACTCTATAGGAGGTTCCGGGAATCTCCAAATCGAGTGCCGACGGAAAGTCCCAGAAGGCCATAGTTCGTTGAATTCTAGGGAGATTTTAGAATTACAGGCGTGTAGTTTCTGGCCCAGGCTTTGCGAGCCGTGCAGGGCCGCGGACGCTCACTTCCGTCGACTCGGTGCCGATTTCCGTTAACCCGGATCGTGGGCTAGCATTCAAATGCATCGGGGCGATTGGCGCAGTGGTAGCGCGCTTCGTTCACACCGAAGAGGTCACTGGTTCGAACCCAGTATCGCCCACCGATGGAGAGTCCGTTTCGCCCAGAAGATATCTGGGAGGAACGGACTTTTCTGTTTCCGCACACCAATGTCTCTGCTTGGCATCCATGTCAGACCCCTGTGAAAGAGTCTCACCATGACCGCTCCACTCCTCGCCCACGCCACAGAATATGGCCGGATGTACGCCCGCTCCACCACAGAGCACTTCACGGTTCCCTCAATTACCACCGTCATCGGGCAGCAGCCCCACGGCCTGGATGGCTGGTTCGGCTATATGGGCGCCAACAGCCTGGCCAAGGATCCCTCGCTTCCGGAGATCCTGGGCAGCCCCGCGAGGGTGCGGCAGGCAGTGAACCGCGCGGCCAAGGCGGCCGAAACCTACCGGGACGAGGCAGCCCAGCGCGGGGACCGGGTGCACCACTACTGCGAGCAGGTGGCCCTGCGGGCCCTCGGCAGGCCGCATCAGATGAAGGAAGCGCGGGAAGCGCTGGCCTCCAACGGCGAGGAAGCCTTCGCCTCCCGCTTCGATGAGTGGTGGGAGCTGTTCCGGGTGGAACCGATTGCCCCGGAGATCACTGTGTGGAACAAGACGGTTGGATATGCGGGAACGCTGGACCTTGTTGCGAAGATCAACGGACGCACCTGTCTCATCGACTACAAGACCAAAGGAACAACACGAGACGGCCAGGTCAAGCCCCTGGACGACAAAGTGGTCATGCAGCTTGTTGCCGGCATGAAGGCCGAGGAAAGCCTGGTGGACCCCGTGGCAGGGGAATGGGAACCGTGGCAGCACGGCGAATCCCCGGTCCTGCTCGCCGTCGCCATCGGTGAAACCGAGGTGCGGCCCGTCCGCGCAAATCCGGAAGTCCTGAAGCACCACTGGTGGAAGTTCTGTGCCCTGCGGCGGGTGTGGGAGATGTCCGCGGACACCGTGAGCGCCGGACCCGCGCTGCTGCCCTTGGCGCCGCCGGCGTTTTCCTGACTATCCTGCGTCGGGCTGCCCTGCGCTGGGGCTGCCCGGGCCGCCGCCGCCGTCATCTGTGGCGGCCAGGCCGCAGCAACTAAACTGGACTGGATCCTATTACCCGTTCACCGTGAGGAAATGACTGCACATGGCAATTCTGAATATCCGTATCATCGGCGATCCCGTGCTGCGCACGGTTGCCGACCCTGTCACGGATTTCGGGCCGGAGCTGGCCAGGCTCGTTGCCGACATGACCGAGACGATGGAGGACGTGGAAGGCGCAGGCCTGGCCGCGCCCCAGATCGGAGTCAGCCTCCGGGTCTTCACCTACCGGATCGGCGGCGTTGAAGGCCACGTCATCAACCCGGTGCTGGACAACAGCGAGGACTTCCAGCCGGACGAGGTGGAGGGGTGCCTGTCCATCCCCGGGCTGGGCTTCCCTGTCCGCCGTTACCGCAGCACCCGCGTGACCGGCGTCGACATTAACGGCGACCCCGTCTCGGTGGAGGCCGAGGGCATGCTGGCCCGCTGCTTCCAGCACGAAACCGACCACCTGGACGGCATCCTCTTCACCGACCGGCTCGAAGGCGAGGACCGTAAGACCGCCCTGCGCTCCATCCGCAACGCCAACTACGACTCCATCACCGAACAGACCACGGCTAAGCGCGCCAAGACCGTCGGCTCCAGTTTCGGCGGCGCGAGCTTCGGCGCGGCAGCGTCCGGAACCGGCAGCTTCGGCGCTGCCGGATGAGGGTCCTCTTCGCCGGAACACCGTCCGTGGCTGTCCCCTCGCTGGATGCGCTGGTGGCCGCCGGTTTCGAAATCGTCGCGGTGCTGACCCGGCCGGATGCGCCGGTGGGACGCAAGCGCGTGCTCACGCCGTCGCCCGTTGCTGCCCGCGCCGCCGAGCTCGGCATCGACGTCATCCACGCCTCGCGGGTGGACGCTGCCGTCACCGCACGGATCGCGGAGACCCGTCCGGACGTGGCGGCCATCGTCGCCTACGGTGGCCTAGTGCCCCGGGCGGCCCTGGCTATTCCGGCGCACGGCTGGATCAATCTGCACTTCTCGCTGCTGCCGGCCTGGCGCGGTGCCGCTCCCGTTCAGCGGGCTGTCATTGCCGGTGACGACATCACCGGTGCCGTCACCTTCCAGCTCGAGGAAGGGCTGGATACCGGCCCCGTCATCGGCACCCTGACCGAAGCCGTCGGCCCGGAGGACACCTCCGGGGCGTTGCTTGAACGGCTGTCCCACAGCGGCGCCGTCCTGCTCGCCCAGACGCTGTCCGCCGTCGGGTCCGGTGCGGCATCGGCCCGGCCGCAGCAGGGGGAAGTGACCCTGGCGCCCAAGCTCACCATAGACGACGGCCGCCTTGACTGGTCGGAACCGGCCCTGTCCGTGGGCCGGCGGGCGCGCGGCGTGACACCCGAACCGGGAGCCTGGACCACCCTTGACGGCCAGCGGCTGAAGCTTGAGCCGCTGCGGCTCCGTCCGGACGTTACCGATGTTCCGCCGGGGCAGCTGGCTGTGGCCGGCAAGAGCGTGGTGGTGGGCACGGGTTCGCATGCCGTCGAACTCACCAAGGTGCAGCCTGCCGGCAAGAAAATGATGGCCGCTGCCGACTGGGTGCGTGGCCAGGCATCAGTTGAAAGCGTGGTATTCCAATGAGTGACTCCGGCAGAAGCGGATCCGGGCAGGGACGTTCCGGCCGCAGCGGCCAGCGCGGTTCAGGTATCGGCGGTTCGGGTACGGGCGGTTCAGGGGCCAGCGGTTCAGGGACCGGCGGTTCGGACCAGCGCCGGGGCGGGGGCGGGGCCAGCCGCCGCAATGCGCAGGGCAGGGAGCGCAACCGCGGACCGCAGCGTAGCTTCACCGAGAGCGCGCCGGCGCAGCGCACCCGCAGGGCGGATCCCGCGCGGCTGGTGGCCTTCGAAGTGCTGCGCGCGGTGGCGGCCGAGGACGCCTACGCCAACCTCGTGCTGCCGGCGCGCATCCGTCAGCACGGCCTCGACCGGCGCGACGCCGGATTCGCCACCGAACTGAGCTACGGCGCGCTTCGGAACCAGGGCACGTACGACGCCATCCTCGCCCGCTGCGTGGACAGGCCCCTGGACAAGCTGGATCCGGCGGTCCTGGATGCCCTGCGCATCGGGGTCCACCAGCTGGTGGCAATGCGCGTGCCCGCCCATGCGGCCCTCGACCAGACCGTGGGCCTGGCCCGGGCGGTCATCGGCGCGGGCCCCTCCGCCCTGATCAACGCCGTGCTCCGGAAGGTGGCTGCCCGCAGCCTGGACGAGTGGCTGGACGAACTGGTGGGCGGAGAGCAGGACGAGAACAAAATTGCCTCCGTCCGGTACGCCCACCCTGAATGGATCGTCCGCGCCCTGCGGCAGTCCCTCGTGGCCCACGGGCGCCCGGTCGGCGAAATCAACGACCTCCTGGCAGCCGACAACGCTGCGCCAGTGGTGAACCTGGTGGCCCTTCCMGGGCTGGGAAGCCTGGACGAGGCCCTGGAGAACGGTGCCGTCCCCGGTGAACTGGTGGAAGGATCCGCCCTCTCCAGCGGCGGTGACCTCGGCCGGCTGGAGTCCGTCCGCTCCGGCACCACGCGCGTGCAGGACGTCGGCTCCCAGCTGGTGGCCCGGGCGCTTGCGGCGGCCAGCCTCGAGACGGCAGACGCCGAAAGCCTAACGGGGGAGTACGCCGCTGGGGAAACCTGGCTCGATCTGTGCGCCGGACCCGGCGGCAAGGCGGCCCTGCTGGGCGCCCTCGCAAACGAACGCGGTGCCACGCTGCTGGCCAACGAGCCCGCCCCGCACCGGGCCAAACTGGTCAGCCAGGCGCTGTCCGCTGTCCCCTCGGACGTCTGGACCGTGAGGACCGGGGACGGCCGCGAGGTTGGCTCTGAGCAGCCGGCCGCCTTTGACCGCGTGCTCGTGGACGTGCCCTGCAGCGGACTCGGAGCCCTGCGCCGCCGGCCCGAATCACGCTGGCGCCGCACTCCCAAGGACCTTGCCGACCTGGGGCCGCTGCAGCGGGAACTGCTGAACTCCGCGCTGGCAGCCGTGCGGCCCGGCGGCGTGGTGGCCTACGTGACCTGCTCGCCGCACCCGGCCGAAACCACCGCCGTGGTCAGCGACGCCCTGCGCAAGCGCGAGGACCTGGAACTCCTGGACGCCGGCACTGTGCTGGACGCCGTGAGCCTGGGCGGAGGCCTGAACGCCGGGCATGAGAAGACTGCCCAGCTGTGGCCGCACGTCCACAGCACGGATGCCATGTTCCTCGCCCTGATCCGGCGCAAGCGCTAGTCCGGCGCAGGCGCAGACTTCCCACCGACAGATCCCATACCCCGGACTTCCGTCCCGCGAAAGGACCCCGCATGACGCAGTGCTGCATCAACCCCAGCATCCTCTCCGCCGACTTCGTGAACCTCGAATCCGAGCTGCAGAAAATCAGCAACGCCGATTCCGTGCATGTGGATGTGATGGACAACCACTTTGTCCCCAACCTCACCCTGGGACTTCCCGTGGTCCAGCGGATCCAGGCGGTCAGCCCGGTCCCTCTGGACGCCCACCTCATGATTTCCGACGCCGACCGCTGGGCCCCCGGTTACGCAGACGCCGGCCTTGCTTCCGTGACGTTCCACGCCGAGGCGTCCATCGCGCCGGTGAAGCTGGCCCGGGAGCTCCGCGCCCGGGGTTCGAAGGCCGGGATGGCGCTGCGTCCCACCACTGCGGTGGAGCCGTATTTGGACATGCTTCCGGAGCTGGACATGCTGCTGATTATGACGGTGGAGCCCGGATTTGGCGGCCAGGCGTTTCTTGATCTCACGCTGCCCAAGATCCGCCGCGCCCGGGCCGCGATCGAGGGATCCGGGGTGAACGTCGCCATCCAGGTTGACGGCGGAATCACCGAGGAAACCATTGTCCGTGCGGCGGAAGCCGGAGCGAACGTCTTCGTGGCCGGGTCCGCGGTGTACGGTGCGGCGGACCCAGCCGGAGCCATCGACCGGCTGCGCAAGGCCGGCAGCCTCTAGCCTTACATCCCCGGATTCCAGTCATGAGCCCGGTCATGGAGGCCCGAACCGGCCTCCATGACGGCCGTGTACCGTTTTGTAGCGGGAATAGCCTGGGCACCCGCCAAGTTGTGTCAGAATAGCAACACACAATACGTGCTCCGGGGTCGGTGTAAGTCCGAACCGGCGGTGACAGTCCGCGACCCGCGAGCCGGTGTTTCCTTGACGGAACCCGGCGAACGGTTGAATCGGTGAAATTCCGGTACCGACAGTTAAAGTCTGGATGAGAGAAGCACGTACAGCTGTACTTGTGGCGTTCCAGAACGCCGCTGCGTTTCGCTGTCGTATACCCCCGGAGCATTCTCGGCTCTTGAGGGAAGGAACGACACACACGCATGGACATCCTGCGCTGGCTCTTCGAGGCACAGATCCCCGTGGGCGGATCAGTCCTTATTCTCCGCGAAGTGCTGGGAAACATCTTTGGCCTGGCCAGTGCCCTCGGCGGCATGCGGCGCAAAGTCTGGGCGTGGCCGGCCGGCATCGCCGGCAACCTTCTGCTCCTGACGGTCTTTCTGGGCAATGTCTTCGGCTCCGCCACGCCCGCCACGCTTTGGGGCCAGGCCGGGCGGCAGGCCATGTTCATCATCGTGGCCGTCTACGGCTGGCAGCGTTGGCAGCAGAGCCGCCGGGCGGCAGGATCCCCGACGGCGATCGCACCGACGTGGGCCAGCGCCAGGACCCGGGTGGCGCTCGTGCTCGCGCTGGTGGCCGGAACCGCTGCCCTCACTCCGCTGTTCGACTCCCTCGGTTCCTACCCGCCCGTGTGGGCTGACGCCTGGACCTTCACCGGCTCGCTCCTGGCCACCTACGGCATGGCCCGTGGCTGGACCGAGTTCTGGCTGGTCTGGGTGGCTGTGGACATCGTGGGCGTTCCGCTGCTCTTCAGCGCCGGATACTTCGCCAGCGCCTTCATGTACCTGTTCTACGGCTTCTTCACACTGGCCGGCTTCATCGTCTGGTGGCGGGCCTCCCGGACCCAGGCCCAGGCGGACGCCTCCGCCGTCATGGTTGCGACCGCCTTCCCGGACCCGGCGGTGTCGAAGTGACTGCTGCCCAGAAGCCTGTAACGGCCTTCACCGCCGCTGAAACAGCCGCCATGAACACGGCCCTGGATGCCGCCCTGCAGGGTCCCCGGGGTGCCAACCCGCTGGTGGGCGCCGTCGTCGTCGGACCCGACGGGCGCCAGCTGGCGACGGGCTACCACCGCGGTGCCGGCACCGCGCACGCCGAAGCCGACGCGATAGCGGCGGCGGCCAGCACCGGCGTCGACCTTCACGGGTCCACGATGGTGGTCACGCTGGAACCGTGCAACCACGTGGGCCGCACAGGACCGTGTGCCCAGGCCATCATCGACGCCGGGATAGCGAACGTCGTGTACGCCGTCGACGACCCCCACGACCCCGCGGCCGGCGGAGCCGCCACCTTGCGCGCGGCGGGAGTGAGCGTGCGGAGCGGACTGGCCGCCGAGCGTGCACTGGAGCTGAACCGGCGCTGGTTCCGGGCCGTCGACGCCCAGCGGCCCTTCGTCACCCTGCACATCGCGCAGACCCTGGACAGCCGGATAGCGGCAGAGGACGGCACCAGCCAGTGGATTTCCAGCCCGGAGTCGCTGGCGGACAACCACGCCATCAGGAGCAGGATCGACGCCATCCTCGTTGGAACCCAGACCGTGCTGGTGGACAACCCCCGCCTGACAGCCCGGGGCGCCAACGGCGACGCCACCGGATTGCAGCCGCTGCGCGCCGTCATGGGACTTCGCGACGTGCCGGAAGACGCCGCCGTGCGCGGCGCGGACGGCAAGGTCCTGCACCTGCCCACACGGGACCCGCACGAGGCCCTGGCTATGCTGTTCGCCGCGGGCACCCGGCACGTCATGGTGGAGGGCGGATCGAGGATTCTCAGCGCGTTCCTGGCCGAGGGCCTCGTGGACGAACTCATCGTCTACCTGGCCCCCACGTTGCTGGGCTCCGGAACGCCGGCCCTCAACGGCCTCGGCATCGGAACGCTCGCGGATGCCCAGCGCTGGGAATGGGACGCAGCCTCCGGCGGCGCAGTCCAGTACCTGGGCAGGGACCTGCGCCTGCACCTGCTCCCGGAAGAAGCCACCGTGCCCCGGCAGACCCAGGACCAGCCCGCCGCGGCGCAGGCAATATCAACACAACCAACGTCAACCGATTCACTACCTGCCCGCACAGCAGCGGGCACAGCCATGGGAGGCTACTGATGTTCACCGGAATTATCGCCGAACAGGGAAAGGTCCTCTCCGTGGACCGGAACGGGGACTCGAGCGCAACGCTGCGCCTGCACGCCCCGGGCACCGCGGACGGGCTGGCGCTCGGCGGCTCTATCGCCGTCAACGGCGTGTGCCTCACGGCCACGGCCATCGACGGCAAGGACTTTAGCGTCGACGTTATGGGCGAGACCCTGATCCGCAGCACCATCGGCGAGCTGGCGGCGGGCGACCCCGTCAACCTGGAACGCTGCGTCCCCGCCGGCGGGCGCCTTGACGGCCACGTGGTGCAGGGGCACGTGGACGGTGTCGGCGAGCTGCTCGAACGCGAGCCGCAGGGAAACTGGGAACGGCTCCGGTTCGGCGTGCCCCAGCGACTTGCGCGCTACATCGCGGAAAAAGGTTCCATCGCCATCGACGGTGTCTCCCTCACCGTCACCGAGGTCAGCCCGGCGGCCGAGACGGCGCCGTGGTTCGAGGTGGGGCTCATCCCCACAACCCTCGCCGACACCGGCCTCGGCGCCAAGCCGGCCGGCGGCAGGGTGAACCTCGAGGTGGACGTGCTGGCAAAGTACACCGAGCGGTTGCTGGCCTTCCGCACGGCAGGTTCGGAAATCGGCACTGAAGGTTCGGAGGTCCAGCGGTGAACGGCACGGCAAAGCTCGACGCGGCGGTTTCCGGCGCCCCGACTCCAGGCGACCTGGCTTCCGGCAACCTGACCTCCGTTCCCCTCAGGCTTGACCCGATTGAGGACGCCGTCCGCGCCATGGCGGCCGGCCGGCCGGTCCTGGTGGTGGACAACGAGGACCGGGAAAACGAAGGCGACATCATCTTCGCAGCCCAGCACGCCACCCCGGCGCTCATGGGCTGGACCATCCGGTACAGCTCCGGGGTCATCTGCGTGCCCCTCGATGGCGCCCGGGCCGACGTATTGGAGCTGCCCCCCATGGTGGAGGTCAACCAGGATGCGAAGGGCACTGCATACACCGTGTCCTGCGACGCGGCCACCGGCGTGAGCACCGGCATCTCGGCCACCGACCGGGCCCTTACCGCCCGAGTCATCGCCGATCCGGCCAGCGGCCCGGACACGCTGACCCGTCCCGGGCATATTTTCCCGCTGCGGGCCGTTAATGGGGGAGTGCGTGAACGCCCCGGCCACACCGAAGCGGCCGTCGACCTCTGCCGGCTTGCCGGCCTGGAGCCGGTGGGCGTGATCGCCGAGGTGGTGTACGACGACGGTGAGATGATGCGGTTGGACGGCCTCCGGGTTTTCGCTGCCGAGCACGGCTGCCCCTTGATCTCGATTGAGGACTTGGTTGCCTATCTGGGAGCTGGCAACCGTGTATCTTCACAGGAGAGCAGTTTGGAAGTCAGACCGGCCGGAGAAGGGGAAACACGATGACGGCATCTCAAGCAACGGAACCGAGCAGCAACGGCCGGCAGCCGCATCCGGTGAGCAAAGGACCCGTGGTGCAGCTGCCTACGGCGTTCGGCAGTTTCGTGACGCAGGCCTGGACCGACCTTGTGACCGGCGCCGAACACCTCGCCGTCAGCTCGCCGAATCCGCCCAGGGATGGCAAGGCGCCGCTGGTGCGCCTGCATTCGGAATGCCTCACCGGCGATGTTTTTGGCTCCTACCGCTGCGACTGCGGCGAGCAGCTCGCCTACGCCCTGGAACTGATCGCGGAAAACGGCGGCACGCTCCTGTACCTGCGCGGCCAGGAAGGCCGCGGCATCGGGCTGGCCAACAAGATCAAGGCCTACGCCCTGCAGGAGGCCGGGTTCGACACCGTGGAGGCCAACGAGCAGCTGGGGCTGCCGGTGGACGCCCGCTGCTATAAAGCCGCGGCGCAGATCCTGGCCGAGATGGGCCTGCACGAGATCCGGTTGCTGAGCAACAACCCGGACAAGCAGAACCGCCTGGCCATGGCCGGCGTGAAGGTCATAGAGATGGTGCCCACCGAGGTGCCGTCGCGGGAACAGAACCTCCGGTACCTGCAGACCAAAAAGGACCGCATGGACCACCTGCTGACCCTGGACACCGAGACCGCGGGCCTGCCCCGCACCGGCACCGACACTTTTGAACACGAACAAGACTGAACGGATCAGGTAAGACTTTATGAGCGGACACGGCGCACCCCAGATTGACCTCACCACCCTCGACCCCGCTGAGACCTCGCAGCTGAAGTTGGCGATCGTGGCGGCAAGCTGGCACACGCAGATCATGGACGGCCTCCTGGACGGCGCCCTGCGCGCTGCCAAGGACGCCGGCATCAACGAGCCCACGGTGCTGCGCGTCCCGGGCAGTTTCGAGCTTCCGGTCGCTGCCGCGCGGCTGGCACCGCACTTTGACGCCGTCGTGGCCCTCGGCGTTATTATCCGCGGCGGTACGCCGCACTTTGACTACGTTTGCCAGGCCGCGACGTCGGGACTTACCGATGTGAGCGTCAGCACCGGCGTTCCGGTCGGGTTCGGCGTGCTCACCTGCGACACCGAAGAACAGGGGCTGGACCGGGCAGGACTGCCTGGGTCCTCGGAGGACAAGGGACATGAGGCCGTCACAGCCGCGCTGTCCACGGCACTGCTGCTCAAGAACTACTAAGTGCTCAAGCAGTACTAAAGTATCTTTCCCCAGTTCCACGCGGCTGCGGGGATGCGGGCGCAAGCACACAGCGTGTGTAATCGCTCACATCCCCGCCGTCATGGAACTGCCCGACAGGCGGGCCCCCGCCCCGAGCAAGTAGGCTGGAGGGCGTGAAGAATTTCGAGACGCTGTTCGCAGAACTGAGCGAGAAGGCAGCGACCCGGCCCGAGGGCTCCCGTACCGTCGCCGAACTGGAGTCGGGAATCCACGGCATCGGCAAGAAAGTCGTGGAGGAAGCGGCTGAAGTCTGGATGGCAGCCGAGTATGAATCCGACGCCGCCGCCGCCGAGGAGATCTCGCAGCTCCTGTACCACCTGCAGGTCCTGATGCTCGCCAAAGGACTCAGCCTGGAAGACGTCTACAAGCATCTCTAGCCGCCTCTGCGTGGCCCCGCTTGCCTGACACCCAACTTCCAAACCAGAAAGACCTCCTCATGCTGCGTGTAGCCGTACCCAACAAGGGATCCCTGTCCGAAGCCGCCTCGGCGATGCTGTCCGAGGCGGGCTACCGCCAGCGCCGGGACACCCGCGAGCTGGTCATGGTGGACCCCGACAACGACATCGAGTTCTTCTTCCTCCGCCCCCGCGACATCGCTGTTTACGTCGGGCAGGGAACGCTCGACGTCGGAATCACCGGCCGCGACCTCCTGCTGGACGCGCAGGTGGAGGCTGAGGAACTGCTTCCGCTCGGCTTCGCCGCCTCGACGTTCCGCTTCGCCGGCCCGATCGGGGACTTCGGCGCGGTGGAGGAGCTCGAAGGCAAGCGCCTCGCCACCAGCTACGACGGTCTCCTGCGCGATTACCTGGCGGAGCGCGGCATCAAGGCGAAAGTGGTCCGGCTGGACGGTGCCGTGGAATCCTCCGTGCGTCTCGGCGTCGCGGACGCCATTGCCGACGTCGTGGAAACGGGCAACACCCTCAAGGCCGCCGGCATGGAGATCTTCGGCGAGCCGATCCTCAAGTCCGAGGCAGTGCTCATCCGGCGCACCGGCGAGGGCGGGGCGGCCAACGGCACGGCCAAGGAAATAGACGTCCTGATCCGCCGCCTGCAGGGTGTCCTGGTGGCGCGCCAGTACGTGCTCATGGACTACGACATCCGCAAGGAACTCGTGGAGCAGGCCGCCGGCCTCACGCCCGGCCTGGAATCACCCACCGTCTCGCCGCTGCGCGATTCCGACTGGGTGGCCGTCCGCTCCATGGTGCCCAAGAAGGAAACCAACCGGATCATGGACGAGCTGTATGACCTGGGCGCCCGCGCCATCCTGGTCAGCAGCATCCACGCCTGCCGGATCTGACCCGTTTCCTTAGACAGCACACCCCAGCAGTACAACAGGAGAAGTCATGGCTGTAGCCGTCCGCGTTATTCCCTGCCTGGACGTTGATGCCGGCCGCGTGGTCAAGGGCATCAACTTCGAGGGCCTCCGCGACGCCGGGGACCCGGTGGAACTGGCGCACCGCTACGACAACGCCGGCGCCGACGAACTCACCTTCCTGGACGTGACCGCGTCCTCCGGCAACCGGGAAACGACGTTCGACGTCGTCCGCCGCACCGCCGAGGAAGTGTTCATCCCGCTCACCGTCGGCGGCGGCGTCCGCGGGGTGGCCGAGGTGGATAAGCTGCTGCGCTTCGGAGCCGACAAGGCCTCCATCAACACCGCCGCCGTGGCCCGCCCCGACGTCATCGACGAAATCACCCGGCACTTCGGCTCCCAGGTGCTGGTGCTGTCCGTGGACGCCCGGCGAGTCCGCCCCGGATCCCAGCCCACGCCGTCGGGCTTTGAGGTAACCACCCACGGTGGCCGCCAAGGTACCGGAATCGACGCGATCGCCTGGGCCAGGGAAGCGGCGGACCGCGGAGTGGGTGAGATCCTGCTGAACTCCATCGACGCCGACGGCACCAAGGATGGGTTCGACCTCGAGCTCATCCGGCTGGTCCGGTCCGCGGTCAAGGTTCCGATCATCGCCTCCGGCGGCGCCGGGGAACCCGCGCACTTCCCGCCGGCCGTGCAGGCAGGTGCGGACGCCGTTCTGGCCGCCTCGATCTTCCACTGGGGCCCGGATGACATGATGTCCCAGGTCAAGGCCGCAATCCGCGACGCCGGCTTCGAAGTCCGCTAGTCCCCACCCGCGGCCCCGAAAAGCAACGCGGGGTCACTTATCGCCCAACAATCAGACGTTATTGGGCGCTAACTGACCCCGCGTTGCTTTGTTACAGACCCACTTCGGCTGACTGGAGGAGTGCGACGGCGTCCGGCTGGCCTTCGAAGGTGACCAGTGCATGGCGCGTGCGGCCGTGGGCGTGCATCAGCAGCTCGCCGGGTTCCCCCACGATCGCCACCGACACGGGTGCGCGCTTGGCAACATGCCGGGGGCCGGAGGGGCTGACCAGGACGATACCCAAATCCACGCCGCGGTAGAGGATGGCGGCCCGCTTGACCAGCTCATCCCACAGGGCGTCCGAGTATTCCTGGTCGAGGGCGCGGGGAGCCCAGCGGTCAACCGCGCGCCGGACGTCCTCCGTGTGGACAAAGTATTCGATCAGGTTGGAGCTCTCGTCCAGCGCCTTGATCTTCATGGGTGAGAGTGCGGGCGGTCCTGCGCGGAAGGAGTTCACCAGCTTGGCGTAGTCGTCGGCCGTCCTGAGCTTGCCGGCCAGGCGGGCGGTTGCCTTGTCCGAGGCCTTGGACAGGCTCTTGATGATCAGGCCCAGCCCGACGGCGGCCTTCCGCTCACGCAGGTAGAGGTGAGCTGCGAGGTCCCTGGTCTTCCAGCCCTTGCAGAGCGTGGGGGAGTCAGGACCGGCCGCAAGCAGGGTCTCGGCCAGGACTTCTCGGGACGGATCGACGAAATGCATCACTTGGAAAACTAGCACGTCCCCGGGGGAGTTGCGCAGTCTGTTGATGTCGGTGGATTTGTGCCCCGGTTCAGGGTGGTCCGGCCAGTTCCCGGATCCGGGGACGCTTCAAGTAACTCCAAGCTTTTTCCAAGCTGGCACACCAAGTATGTGCAGGGGGAGTGCGTGCGAACTGGCTCCAGCGCAACACCAGACTCTTTTGGTCTGCTTCCGGGGGTGAGTTGGAAGGCTGCAGTGGAGCGAACAGGAAAACTCCATCTGTGGCGTGAGGAAAAGCAATGAGCACTCTAAAGACAATGGGACACTCGGCAGCTTGGGGCTGCTGGTATCGGGCAGTCTGATCTTCGGTTCGGCGAACGCCGGCGTGGCGGCGACGTGCCGGACGGGGCTGGCAGCCCCGGCCAGCACCACCTTCACGGGCACGCTGGTGGCGGCCACCAACTTCGAGGGAAACACCCTGTCGCCGTTCAGCAGGAGCATCGCAGGGACCGGAACGGTGGCCGTGGCAAGCCCCAAGGCGCACTCAGGAACCTGCTCCGTCAGAATCCGTGCGACAGACACTGCGGGCTCGGTGGCGAACATGGCTGTGGCACTGGCTACCGGGACAAAGCGGGCCAACGCGGACGCCTGGTTCAACATCACCACGGGCGGGCTCGCCGGCAACAATGTGCCGTACGTGCGGTTCTTCTCGGGCTCCAACAGGGTGGCCGATGTTTTCCGCAATAAAGCCAACGACCAGCTCTGGCTGCGGCTCGCGAATTCCAACGGCACCCTCACCTACGCCAGGCTTCAGGCCGCCAGCGTTCCGCTGAACACCTGGCAGCACATCAGGATGCAGGTCCGCGCAGACGGCACCCGGTCCTCCATCCAGATTTGGTTCGGAACTGTCCAGGTGTTCAACCGGACAGTGAATCTGGCCTCTGCCAGCCTGAGCAGGGTCCAGTTCGGCGCCGAGCACCCGCGCCAGATGGGGGCCAGCCACGTTGACGACGTTGTCGTGAAGCGGTCTACTTCCTGACCGGAAATTCCTGACCCGAGGAAAATGCTCCCACGTTTGAATTGCTGATATCCGGTTGAATAGCTGGCATCCAGCTGACCGCACGGGTCCGCAGGTGGCTCTAAGCCCCCGTGGGCCGTGCTGTGTCTCAGGGATGCGGCAGCGGCGTCCGTCGTGGGGCGCCGGTGGTGGGGCGTTGGGGCGTTTGCGCCAGCGTCCCCGCATGGGCACTAGACTTGACGTGATGTCTGAGCAGCCCGCCCCCAGCCCCGCGCCCGCCCCAACCGCAGGTACCCCCGCCTCCAATGCCGGCGGAACACTTCTGCACGGAAGCCCCCTTCCGGCCGACATTGCCTCGGCCCTGAAGCGCGACGGCGCCGGACTCGTGGCTGCCATTGTGCAGCAGTTCGACACCAACGAGGTGCTCATGCTCGGCTGGATGGACGACGAGGCCCTGAACCGGACCATGACCACCGGCCGCGTGACGTTCTACTCGCGCTCCCGGCAGGAGTATTGGCGCAAGGGTGATACCTCCGGCCACGTGCAGTGGGTCAAGTCAGTGGCCCTGGACTGCGACGGCGACGCCCTCCTCGTGCGGGTGGACCAGGTGGGGGCAGCATGCCACACCGGTACCCGGACCTGCTTTGACGGCCGGGCCTTCGACGTTGTGGCAGGTCCGGCCGACTAGCGGCCTATCTCTTCGGCCCAGCAGGCCTCCACATTCAACAGGCCCCAACACCCAGCAGGCCTCCAACACCCAGCAGGCCCCAACACCCAGCAGGCCCCAACACCCAACAGGCATTACCAAAAACAGACGGAGAACCAATAGCCATGCAGGACCTCGGAATCATCAGCCCTGGCCTGGAAGAATTCCGGGAACTCGCCGCCCACAGCCGCGTCATCCCCGTCCGGCTCAAGGTGCTGGCGGATGCCGAAACGCCGATCGGACTGTACCGGAAGCTGGCGCAGGGCCAGCCGGGCACGTTCCTCATGGAGTCGGCGGCCGTCGGCGGCGCCTGGTCCCGCTACTCCTTCATTGGCTCCCGGTCCCGAGCCACGCTGACCACCAAGGACGGGCAGGCACACTGGCTGGGCGAGCCTCCGGCCGGGGTCCCCGTGGACGGAAACCCCGTTGATGCCATCCGCGACACCATCGAGGCGCTGCGCACGGACCGGTTCGACGGGCTCCCGCCGTTCACCTCCGGCCTGGTGGGCTTCCTCGGCTGGGAAACGGTCCGACACTGGGAAAAGCTGACCAGCCCGCCCGAGGACGACCTGCAGCTGCCCGAACTGGCGCTGAACCTCGTCACCGACATGGCCGTCCACGACAACATGGACGGCACCGTGCTGCTGATCGCCAACGCCATCAACTTCGACAACAGCTCCGAGCGTGTCGACGAGGCGTGGCATGACGCCGTCTCCCGCGTGAAGGAACTGCTGGCGCGCGTCAGCACCCCGGTGGTCCAGCCGGTGTCCGTGCTGGAGCCGGCGGCTCTCGATTTTGCCGCCAGCGTCCAGGAGCGCTGGCACGAGTCCGAGTACCTTGCCGCCCTCGACCGGGGCAAGGAGGCGATCCTGGACGGCGAGGTCTTCCAGGTGGTCATCTCGCGCCGCTTCGAGATGGAGTGCGGGGCCTCGCCGCTGGACGTCTACCGAGTGCTGCGCAACACCAACCCGAGTCCGTACATGTACATCTTCAGCCTCGAGGACGCCGCCGGCCGCCAGTACTCGATCGTCGGCTCGTCGCCGGAGGCGCTGGTGACTGTCACCGGCGAGGACGTCATCACCCACCCCATCGCCGGCTCCCGGCCGCGCGGCAAGACCGTGGACGCGGACAAGGCCATGGCCGAGGAGCTCCTCGCGGACCAGAAGGAACGGGCGGAACACCTCATGCTGGTTGACCTGTCCCGGAACGACCTTTCGAAGGTCTGCGTGGCGGGTTCCGTGGATGTCACCCAGTTCATGGAGGTTGAGCGTTTCAGCCACATCATGCACCTCGTCTCCACCGTCGTCGGCCGGCTGGCTCCGACGGCGAAGGCCTACGACGTCCTGAAGGCCACTTTCCCGGCGGGTACCCTCTCCGGTGCTCCCAAGCCGCGGGCACTTCGGCTCCTGGATGAACTCGAGCCGCACCGGCGCGGCATCTACGGCGGCGTGGTGGGATACCTGGACTTTGCCGGCGACATGGACATGGCCATCGCCATCCGGTCCGCACTCCTGCGGGAAGGACGCGCCTACGTCCAGGCCGGCGGCGGCATCGTGGCGGACTCAAGCAACCCCGCCGAAGCGCAGGAAACCGTCAACAAGGCGGCAGCCCCGCTGCGTGCTGTCCACACGGCCGGCTCGCTGCACAACATCAGCCCGGACTCCGTGGACACGCCCGGTTCAGTCAGCAGTCCCGATACCGTCACCGGGGCAAACTCCTGATGGCGGTTCCCGACGGATCCGCCGCGCCGGCCAAAACGCGCAGCACGGTGCCGGGCTGGGCACGGAAGTCGACGGTGGTGCTGGTGATCGCGGCCCTGGCGCTGGCGGTCTTCGGCACCACCACCCAGACCTGGCTGACGGTTCACCTGGATCCCCGGCAGCTGGGCCAGGCCTCCGGCGGCGACGGACTCCAGGTCCAGGGCAGCAAGGCTGCCACCACGGTCACGGCCCTGGCCCTGGTCGCACTGGCTGGCGGCCTCGCGGCATCCATCGCCGGGAAAATTGCGCGCTGGGCCATCACGGCCATCATCGTGCTGGCCGCTGCCGGCATCATCGCCGCGGCCGCCACGGTCCTCGCTGATCCCCTGGCCGCGGCCCAGGGATCAATCGCGGCCGCCACCGGGGTCTCGGGCGGCAGCGCGGACGTGAGCGTCAGCGCCTTCCCGGTGCTCGCCGTCGTCGCCGGTTCCCTGCTGGCTGTCTGCGGCCTGCTGGTGGTTCCGGCCGGGCGGTACTGGAAGTCCCGCACCAAGTACGACGCCGCGGCGGCGGGCCCCGCGCGGGAGCAGACCGGACCGGTGGACGAGATCGACAGCTGGGACAGGCTCTCCCGGGGCGATGACCCCACCTGAGTCCGCGGGTCACGCAAGCCACGCGCCCCGGCAGCGATGCCGAAGGCCGCGGCAAAAAATGGCAGAATGTAAGCAGTATTGATCCTGAGGAGATTCACATGAGCAAAGCCACTGTTTCCGGTACAAAGCCCACCGCCCCCAAGGAGCACCACGGCATCGACCACAGCATCGACCTCGGCCACGGCAACAGCCCGGCCGCCTGGACCTGCGTGATCGTCATGCTCATCGGCGCCCTCATCGCCTCCATCGCGTTCGTCATTGCCAACAGCCCCATCTTCTGGGCCGGCATCGCCGTCATGTTCGTCGGCCTGCTGGTGGGCTTCGGGATGCGCAAGGCCGGCTACGGCGTGGGCGGCAGCAAGATCAAGAACAGCCACTAACCGTGACGGTTCTCGACGACATCAATGCCGGTGTCAGGGAGGACATGGAGGCCCGGATGCGCCTCGTGTCCCTCACGGAACTGAAGGACCGCGCCCTGGCGGCGGCTCCGGCCCTGGATGCCTGGGCTGCCCTTGGCGGCACCTCCGCGGACCGCGGCGAGCTCAAGGTCATCGCCGAGATCAAGCGCCGTAGCCCCTCCAAGGGCGACCTCGCCAGTATCGCGGACCCCGCGTCACTGGCCGTGCAGTACGCCGACGGCGGCGCCGCAGTGATCAGCGTGCTCACCGAGCAGCGCCGTTTCAGCGGTTCGCTGGCTGATTTGGACGCCGTCCGCGCCCGGGTGGATGTCCCGTTGCTGCGCAAGGACTTCACGCTGGACGAGTACCAGATCTGGGAAGCCCGCGCGCATGGTGCGGACCTCATCCTCCTGATCGTGGCGGCGCTGTCTGACCAGCAGCTGCGCGAATTCAGCGCGCTGAGCCGTGAGCTCGGCATGAACGTGCTGGTGGAAACGCACACGCCCGAGGAAGTCGAGCGCGCTGTGGCCGCCGACGCCCGGATCATCGGCGTCAATGTCCGCAACCTCAAGACGCTCGACGTCGACCGCTCCCTTTTCGCCTCACTCGCCGGGAGCATTCCGTCCGGCGCTGTGGTGGTGGCGGAGTCCGGAGTTCGGAACGCCGACGACGTCGCGCACTACGCGGCGCACGGCGCCAACGCCGTCCTCGTGGGGGAGGCGCTCGTCAGCGACGCCACCCCGCGCGAACGCATCGCGGAGTTCACAGCGGCCGGTGCCGCGGCCATCGCTGCCCGGGCCTGAGCTACCACCCAACCGTGGCGCCGTCTGTCCGCACACCGTGCGGGCGGGTTGCGCCTGAGATCAACAAGAAAAAGTGAACAGGATGGTGAGACTGATGGCCGACGCGCCAACAGCCGGCTCTGACGAGGGCACGGTGGATGCATTCCTGCATGGAGGCACCTCGCTGCGCCACGCCCCGGGACCCTACTTCGGCGCCTACGGGGGCCGCTGGATGCCTGAGTCACTGATCGCCGCCCTGGACGAGCTCGAGGACACGTTCGAGAAGGCCAAGGCCGATCCCGAATTCACCGCCCAGATCGCGGACCTGAACAAGAACTATTCCGGCCGGCCCTCGCTGCTGACCGAGGCCAAGCGCTTTGCCGAGCACGCCGGCGGTGTGCGGGTCTTCCTCAAGCGTGAGGACCTGAACCACACGGGCTCGCACAAGATCAACAACGTGCTGGGCCAGGCGCTGCTGGCCAAGCGGATGGGCAAGACCCGCGTCATCGCGGAAACCGGTGCCGGCCAGCACGGTGTGGCCAGCGCCACGGCCGCGGCGCTGCTGGGCCTGGAATGCGTTGTCTACATGGGTGCCGAAGACTGCCGCCGGCAGGCGCTGAACGTGGCCCGGATGGAACTCCTCGGAGCCACCGTCATCCCGGTCACCAACGGGTCACAGACCCTGAAGGACGCCATCAACGAAGCCCTCCGGGACTGGGTGGCCAATGTCGGCGACACCCACTACCTGCTCGGCACGGCAGCGGGTGCCCACCCGTTCCCGGCCATGGTCCGGTACTTCCACGAAGTCATCGGCGAGGAGGCCCGCGCGCAGATCCTGGAGCAGACGGGCCGGCTGCCGGACGCTGTGTGTGCGTGCATCGGCGGCGGTTCCAACGCCATCGGCATTTTCCACGGCTTCCTCGATGACCCGGCCGTGAAGATCTACGGCTTCGAGGCCGGTGGCGACGGCGTTGAGACCGGTCGGCACGCGGCCACCATTACGCTGGGCCGGCCCGGGGTGCTGCACGGGGCCCGGTCCTACCTGATGCAGGACGACGACGGCCAGACCATCGAATCGCATTCCATTTCGGCCGGGCTGGACTACCCCGGCGTCGGGCCGGAGCACTCCTACCTGGCCGACATCGGACGGGTCAGCTACGAGCCGATCACGGACAGTGAAGCGATGGAGGCCTTCAAGCTCCTGTGCCGCACTGAGGGCATTATTCCTGCGATCGAGTCCTCGCACGCCCTGGCGGGCGCCATCAAGGTGGGCCAGCGCCTGGCGGCGGAGGGCGGAACCGCCGGTGCGTCAGAGAAGATCATCATCGTGAACCTGTCCGGCAGGGGTGACAAGGACGTGGCCACGGCAGCGGAGTGGTTCGACCTTCTGGACAAGGACTCGGCCGAGGCGGCCATCGGCAAGGAAGGGGAGCAGCTGTGACTACAGCGGACATCACCAGCAAGTCGGCCATCGCGATTGACAAGGCCCGCGCGGAAGGCCGTGCGGCCCTGATCGGTTACCTGCCCGCCGGGTACCCGAGTGTCGAGGAAACCATCGCCGCGGGCATCGCCCTGGCGCGCAACGGCGCCGACCTGATCGAAATCGGCATCCCGTACTCGGACCCGGTCATGGACGGCCCGGTCATCCAGGCAGCCACCACGGAGGCCCTGGCCAAGGGATTCTCCGTCCGCCAGGTCTTTGACGTCGTCGCCGGCATCACCAGCCAGACCGACGCCGCAGTCCTGGTCATGACGTACTGGAATCCCGTGGTCCGGATGGGCGTGGACGAGTTCTCGCGGCGCCTGGCCGAGGCCGGGGGAGCGGGGCTCATCACCCCGGACCTGATCCCGGACGAGGCAGCCGAGTGGATGGACGCGTCCGAGAAGTACGGCCTGGACCGTGTCTTCCTGGTGGCGCCCTCCTCCACCCCGGAGCGCATGCGCCGGACCGTGGACGCGAGCCGCGGCTTCGTCTACGCCGTCTCCATCATGGGCGTCACCGGCGCCCGGACGTCCGTGAGCTCGGCGGCCGAGGACGTCGTCGCGGCGGCCAAGGCAGCCGGCGCCGAACGTGTGTGCGTGGGCCTCGGCGTGTCCACCGCGGAGCAGGTCGCGGAGATCGCGGCTTACGCGGACGGTGTGATCGTCGGCTCGGCGCTCGTGGCGGCCGTGCGCGACGGCGGCGTGGACGCCGTCGCACAGCTCACCAAAGACCTCAGTACCGGACTGGCCAGGAAGTAACGCAACCATGCAGACGCTCCTCACCGCAGCCGCACTGGTTCCAGCCGGCATGGTGCCCGCAAGCATCCCGAGCCCCGACTGGTCCGGGTTCGACATTCCGCTGCCGTGGGGATCGCTCCGCATCCACGCCTACGCCCTGTGCATCCTGGCGGGCATCGTGGTGGGCCTGTGGCTCACCTCGGTCCGCTGGGCCAGGCGCGGAGCGCCCGAGGGCAGCGTCTGGGACATTGCTATCTGGGCCATCCCTTTCGGCATCATCGGCGGCCGGCTTTACCACGTGTTCTCGTCCCCGGACGCCTACTTCGGCCCTGGATTCAACGGTACCGGGGACCTGTCGCTGATCCCGCAGATCCAGCGCGGCGGCCTGGGCATCTGGGGCGCCGTGGTGCTGGGTTCCTTCGGTGCCTGGATCGGGTGCCGCCGTGCAGGGGTCAAGCTCACGGCGTTCATCGATGCCGCGGCGCCGGGTCTTCTGCTGGCGCAGGCCCTCGGCCGGTGGGGAAACTACTTCAACCAGGAGCTGTTCGGCGGGTCAACCACGCTGCCGTGGGGACTCCAGGTGGACGCGGACAACGCCAACTTCCCGGCCGGTTACCCGGCTGACACCCTGTTCCACCCCACGTTCCTCTATGAATCCCTGTGGAACATTGCGGGCGTGCTGCTCCTGCTGGCGCTGGACCGGCGGTTCCACTTCCGCCGCGGCCGGCTCTTCTGGCTCTACGCCATGTACTACACGCTGGGCCGGGTCTGGATCGAGGCCATGCGGATCGACGACGCCGAGCAGATCAACCTGTTCGGAATCACCACCCGGCTGAACGTCTGGACCAGCATCTTCGTTTTCATCGCCGCGCTGGCCGTGTTCATCGTGCTGAGCCGGCGCAAAGAAGGCGACGCGGACAGTGTTTTCCTTCCGGGCCGGGGGGCCGCCGGTTCGGCGGCCGTAAAGGCTGACGGCGGGAAGGCCGACGGCGGGAAGGCGAGTTCCGCGGCGGCCGACGGGTTAGCCGACGGCGGGAAGCCGACGGGCGCTGAAACGGTACGTGCCGGCGGGAACACGCGGAAGGACTCCGGTTCCGATCTGAATGTGACCGGCACTCCGGTCCGTGATGCGGACCCTGTTGTCTCAGATAGTGAATCGCGTGATAATCTCCCTGATAACCAAAACGGTTCCGGGCTAGCTTCTGCCCAAACGGAAGCAGTCCCGGCATCCACCGGCGGCACCCCAACCGCCGCGGAGTCGCGGAACACCGGAAAGTCCGGTGGCACAGACACCGGGACCGCGCCGGAGGCCGGCAGCTCACGCTAGCCGGCACCGGTACCCAGGGCAGCAGAGAGTTACCGCTCGGAGCGCCCAACACCACAGCGTCGTGGCAGAGGCCAACTCCGGCCAGCATAGAGCTGCTGACCGGTCAAGCCCGGGGCGGAAGCCTGCGTAACTGTTAGTTCAGCAGGTATGCCTGCCCTACAATTTCCAATAAGCAATAACACTTTGTTGTGCCCATCACAGAGGCGCTCTGAGTGGGGCCAACGTTGTCCCTTCCATACGCACGATCAGGAGGAAGGACGTCTCCCATGACCCAAACTCTTTCAAGCCCCAGCTGGTCCGAACCGGACCAGCCGGACGCCGCCATGTCGCCGTTCAAGCGGTTCGCGGCGCTCCCCGAGGCATCCGGGCTTTACAACCCTGAGCAGGAGAAGGACGCCTGCGGTCTTGCGATTATCGCCACCCTGCGCGGTGAGCCTGGCTACGACATTGTCGACGCCGCCCTTACCGCCCTGCGCAACCTCGAGCACCGCGGTGCCGTGGGTGCCGATGAGGGAACAGGTGACGGCGCCGGCCTCCTGATGCAGGTACCGGACGAGTTCTTCCGTGCCGTCACCGAATTCGAACTTCCGGCTCCCGGCCAGTACGTGGTGGGCACCGCCTTCCTGCCTGCCGAGCAGCGCGAGGCCAGCGCCGCGAAGGCCGGCATCGAGGGCCTGGCCGCCGACGAGGGACTGACCGTCCTGGGCTGGCGCGAGGTTCCCGTCGTCGCCGACCTGGTCGGTGCCATGGCGCGCGCCTGCATGCCCTACTTCTCCCAGCCCTTCTTCGCCTCGGCAACCGGCGAGCAGCTGGAACGCAACGACCTGGACGGCCGCGCCTGGCGCATCCGCAAGCGTGCCCAGAACAAGTTCGGCGTCTACTTCCCGTCGCTGTCCTCCCGGACCATCGTCTACAAGGGCATGCTGACCACGGCGCAGCTGGAGCCGTTCTACCCGGACCTGTCGGACAAGCGCTTCAAGACCAAGCTGGCGATCGTCCACTCGCGCTTCTCCACCAACACGTTCCCGTCCTGGCCGCTCGCCCAGCCGTTCCGCACCATCGCCCACAACGGTGAAATCAACACCGTCAAGGGCAACCGGAACTGGATGCGCGCCCGCCAGTCCCAGCTCGCCAACCCGCTGCTGGGCGATTCGCCGGAAGAGCTGTTCCCGATCTGCACCCCGGGCGCGTCCGACTCCGCGTCCTTCGACGAGGTTGCCGAACTGCTGTGGCTGTCCGGCCGCCCCATCACGCACTCGATCATGATGATGATCCCCGAGGCCTGGGAAAACCACGCCACGATGGATCCGGCACGCAAGGCGTTCTACGAGTACCACTCCCTCCTGATGGAACCCTGGGACGGCCCCGCCGCCGTGTCGTTCACCGACGGCAACCTCGTGGGCGCCACCCTGGACCGCAACGGCCTGCGCCCCGGCCGCTACTGGATCACCGAGGACGGCCTAGTGGTCTTCGCCTCCGAGGTGGGCGTGATCGACGTCGAACCTTCCAAGGTGGTTAAGAAGGGCCGCGTCTCGCCCGGCAAGATGTTCCTGGTGGACACCGAGGCGGGCCGCATCATCGGTGATGAGGAGGTCAAGGCCGAGGTTGCCGCGGCGAACCCCTGGGCCGAGTGGGTCAAGGACAACCTGATCGACCTCAACGAGCTGCCCGAACGTGAGCACGTGGTGCACACCGCCGCGTCCGTGAACATCCGCCAGCGCACCTTCGGCTACACCACCGAAGAGCTCAAGATCCTGCTTGGCCCGATGGCCCGCACCGGTGCCGAACCGCTGGGCGCCATGGGCTCCGACACCCCGGTGGCTGTGCTGTCCAAGCGCCCCCGCCTGCTCTTCGACTACTTCGTGCAGTCCTTCGCGCAGGTGACCAACCCGCCGCTGGACGCCATCCGTGAAGAGCTGGTCACCTCCCTGACCTGCGCCATCGGCCCCAACGGAAACCTCCTGGACACCAAGCAGGTGCGCCAGCCGCAGGTCTCCCTGCCGTTCCCGGTGATCAACAACGACCAGCTCGCCAAGATCGCCAACATCGAGAACGCCGACGGCGACAAGGTGGCCATGAAGGTCCGCGGCCTTTACCGCCCCGAGGGCGGCGAGAACGCGCTGCGTGCCCGGCTTACCGAAATCTGCGAGCAGGTGTCCGGTGCCATCAACCGCGGCGTGCAGTATGTGGTCCTCTCGGACCGCGACTCCAACGCCCAGTGGGCCCCGATTCCGTCCCTGCTGCTGGTCAGCGCCGTGCACCACCACCTGCTGCGCAGCGCCAACCGCACCAAGACCGCCCTGGTGGTCGAGGCCGGCGACGTCCGCGAGACGCACCACGTGGCAGTCCTCGTGGGCTACGGCGCGTCCGCCGTGAACCCGTACCTGGCCATGGAATCCGTCGAGCAGCTTATCGCTGCCGGCGACGTGGTGGGCGTGACCCCGCAGGACGGCGTTTACAACCTGATCAAGGGCCTCGGCAAGGGCGTCCTGAAGATCATGTCCAAGATGGGCATCTCCACCGTGGCGTCCTACACCGGCGCCCAGACGTTCGAAGCGCTTGGCCTCGGCCAGGAGCTGGTGGACGAATTCTTCGCCGGCACGCACTCCCAGCTGGGCGGCGTAGGTTTGGACGTCATCGCGGCCGAGGTTTCCGCGCGGCACCAGATGGCCTACCCGGACGGCGGCATCGAGCAGCCGCACCGGCCCCTGCTGGGCGGCGGCGAGTACCAGTGGCGCCGCGACGGCGAGCCGCACCTCTTCAACCCGGAGACGGTCTTCCGGCTGCAGCACGCCACGCGTGAGCGCCGTTACGACATCTTCAAGGCCTACACCAAGGGCGTGGACGACCAGTCCGAGAACCTGATGACCCTGCGCGGTCTGCTCAAGTTCAAGGACGGCGTGCGTCCCGCCGTGCCGCTCGAGGAAGTCGAGCCGGTCTCCAGCATCGTCAAGCGCTTCTCCACGGGTGCCATGAGCTACGGTTCCATCTCCAAGGAAGCCCACGAGACCCTTGCAATCGCCATGAACCGGCTGGGCGGCAAGTCCAACACCGGTGAGGGCGGCGAGGACGTGGACCGGCTGCTCGACCCGGAGCGCCGTTCCGCCGTCAAGCAGATTGCCTCGGGCCGCTTCGGCGTCACCAGCCTGTACCTGAGCAACGCGGACGACATCCAGATCAAGATGGCCCAGGGCGCCAAGCCCGGTGAAGGCGGCCAGCTGATGGCGCAGAAGGTCTACCCCTGGGTTGCCCGGACGCGCCACTCGACCCCCGGCGTCGGACTCATCTCCCCGCCCCCGCACCACGACATCTACTCGATCGAGGACCTCGCGCAGCTCATCTACGATGCGAAACGCGCCAACCCCTCGGCCCGGGTGCACGTCAAACTCGTCTCCGAGGTGGGCATCGGCACAGTTGCCGCCGGCGTTACCAAGGCCAAGGCCGACGTCGTGCTTGTTTCCGGGCACGACGGCGGTACCGGCGCCTCGCCGCTGAACTCGCTCAAGCACGCCGGTGTGCCGTGGGAGCTGGGTCTCGCAGAGACCCAGCAGACCCTCATGCTCAACGGCCTGCGCGACCGTGTGGTGGTGCAGGTGGACGGCCAGCTCAAGACCGGACGCGACGTCGTTATTGCCGCGCTGCTTGGCGGGGAGGAATTCGGCTTCGCCACCGCACCGCTGGTGGTTGAGGGCTGCATCATGATGCGCGTCTGCCACCTGGACACCTGCCCGGTGGGCGTGGCTACCCAGAACCCTGAGCTGCGCGCCCGCTTCAGCGGCAAGCCGGAGTTCGTGGTGAACTTCTTCGAGTTCCTGGCCGAGGAAGTCCGCGAGATCCTGGCGGAGCTCGGTTTCCGGAGCATCGAGGAGGCGATCGGCCACGCCGAAATGCTGGACACCCAGGAGGCCATCAGCCACTGGAAGGCAGAGGGCCTGGACCTGGATCCGATCCTGCACGGCCTTGAGTTCGACGACGACGCCCCGCTGCGGAACCTGACCGGCCAGAACCACGAGCTGGACAAGCACTTCGACCAGCGGCTCATCACCATGGCCGCAGAGGCGCTGACCGACCGTGCCCCGGTGAAGATCACGGTTGACGTCATCAACACCGACCGCTCGGTGGGCACCATGCTCGGCCACGTCGTGACCAAGACGTTCGGCACGGACGTGCTGGCCACGGACACGATCGATATCACGCTGAACGGCACCGCCGGGCAGTCGCTGGGAGCCTTCCTGCCTGCCGGCATCACGCTGCGCTTGTTCGGCGACTCCAACGACTACGTCGGCAAGGGTCTTTCCGGCGGCCGGATCATCGTCCGCCCGGACCGCACCAACGTGTTCCAGGCCGAGCGCAACGTGGTTGCCGGCAACGTGATCGGCTACGGCGCGACGAGCGGCGAGATGTTCCTGCGCGGCCAGGTGGGCGAACGCTTCCTGGTCCGCAACTCGGGCGCCACCGCGGTTGCTGAAGGGATCGGTGACCACGGCTGCGAGTACATGACCGGCGGCCAGACGCTGATCATCGGGCGCACCGGCCGCAACTTCGGCGCCGGCATGTCCGGCGGCACGGCCTACGTGCTGGACCTGCGGACCGAACGCGTCAACAAGCAGGCCCTCGAGTCCGGCGAACTCCAGCTCCTCGAGCTGGACGCCGAGGACCGCGACATCGTCCACGGCCTGCTGGTCAAGCACGTGGAGGAAACCGAATCCCAGCTGGCAGCGCGCCTGCTCGACAACTTCGACGACACCGCTGCCCGCATTACAAAGGTGCTGCCGCGCGACTACGCCGCAGTGCTGCAAACCCGTCTTGACGCCATCGAAGAGGGCCTCGACCCCGACGGCGAAGAAGTTTGGTCTCGAATCCTGGAGGTGACCGGTGGCTGATCCACGCGGATTTCTGAAAGTACGTCAGCGTGAAACCCAGCCGCGCCGTCCCGTTCCCGTCCGCATCATGGACTGGAAGGAAGTGTATGAGGCCCAGGAAAAGGGTGTCCTGAAGAGCCAGGCCGGCCGCTGCATGGACTGCGGCGTGCCGTTCTGCCACCAGGGCTGCCCGCTGGGGAACCTGATTCCCGAGTGGAACGACCTCATGTGGCGGGACAAGGGCGAGGAAGCGATTGAGCGGCTGCACGCCACCAACAACTTCCCCGAATGGACTGGCCGGCTGTGTCCCGCCCCGTGCGAGGCGTCCTGCGTGCTGGGGATTAACCAGCCTGCTGTGACCATCAAGCAGGTGGAGGTGTCCATCATCGATGAGGCGTTCGACAACGGCTGGGTCAACCCGCTGCCGCCGCACCGCCTCACTGGCAAGACGGTCGCCGTCGTCGGTTCCGGCCCTGCCGGCTTGGCGGCTGCACAGCAGCTGACCCGCGTGGGCCACACCGTGGCCGTGTACGAACGGGACGACAAGATCGGCGGCCTGCTGCGTTACGGCATTCCCGACTTCAAGATGGAAAAAGAGCAGGTGGACCGCCGGCTCGAGCAGATGAAGGCCGAAGGCACCCGCTTCCGCACCGGCGTCGCCGTCGGTTCGGACGTCACCTGGGAGCAGTTGCGCCGCCGCTACGACGCCGTGGTCATCGCCACGGGCGCCACGGTGCCGCGTGACCTGCCCATCCCGGGCCGGGACCTGGACGGCGTGCACTTCGCCATGGATTACCTGGTGCCTTCCAACCGCCTGGTGGCGGGGGAGTCCCCGGAGAACCACATCGACGCCCGCGGCAAGCACGTCGTAATCCTCGGCGGCGGCGACACCGGTGCGGACTGCATCGGCACGGCGCACCGCCACCAGGCTGCCTCGGTGACCACCCTGGCCATCGGCAAGCAGCCGCCGCTGGAGCGTGCCGGCCACCAGCCGTGGCCGACGTTCCCCACCGTCTTCGAGGTGGCCAGCGCCCACGAGGAAGGCGGTGAGCGCACGTACCTTGCCTCCACCGTGGAATTCGTGGGCGAGGACGGCAAGCTGACCGGTGTCAAGGTCGCGGAGACCGAATTCGTCGATGGCAAGCGCCTCCCCAAGGCCGGCACCGAGCGGATCATCCCTGCAGACCTGGTGTTCCTGTCGCTGGGCTTCACCGGAGCCGAACCGGCCGGCATCACCGAGCAGGTCAGCGCCGAGTTCGACGGCCGCGGCAACGTGGCCCGCGACGGGTACTACATGACCAACACCGAGGGTATCTTCGTGGCAGGAGACGCCGGCCGCGGACAGTCCCTGATCGTGTGGGCCATCGCCGAAGGCCGTGCCGCCGCGGCCGCGGTGGACAAGTACCTGATGGGCAGCACCATCCTTCCTGCACCCGTGGCTCCGACGGACCGCGCCATCGCCGTCCTGTAACGAGTCGTCCTGTGCGCCAAGGCGGGGATGGAATTCATCTCCGCGACAACTTAACCAATGCAAGTGACAAATAGGGTAGGTATATGAGACGCGCAAAGATTGTGGCCACCTTCGGACCGGCCATTGCCAGCTATGAAAACACCCTCGCGGTGCTGGAAGCCGGCGTTGATGTAGCCCGCATGAACATGAGCCACGGCGACTACTCCGTGCATGACAACACCTATGAAAATGTCCGGAAGGCCGCGTCCGACCTGAGCAAGGCCGTCGCGATCATGGCTGACCTGCAGGGCCCCAAGATCCGCCTGGGCCGCTTCGTCGACGGTCCGCACCAGCTGGCCGTGGGGGACATCTTCACGATCACCACAGAGGACGTGCCCGGCACCAAGGACATCTGCTCCACCACGCTCAAGAGCCTCACCGAAGACGTCAACCCGGGCGATGCGCTGCTGATCGACGACGGCAAGGTGGCGCTGCGCGCCATCGAGGTGGACGACGTGAAGGTTGTCGCCAAGGTGACCGTTGGCGGCATGGTGTCCAACAACAAGGGCATCAACCTCCCGGGCGTTGCCGTCAACGTCCCCGCACTGAGCGAAAAGGACGAGGATGACCTGCGCTGGGCCATCCGCCGCGGTGTGGACCTCGTCGCGCTGTCCTTCGTCCGTGACGCGGGCGACATCAAGCGCGTCCACGAGATTATGGATGAAGAAGGCCGCCGCGTTCCGGTGATCGCCAAGATCGAAAAGCCCCAGGCCGTGGAGCAACTCCACGAAATCATCGACGCGTTCGACGCGATCATGGTGGCCCGTGGCGACCTCGGCGTGGAGCTTCCGCTGGAGGAGGTGCCGATCGTTCAGAAGCGCGCCATCGAACTGGCACGCCGCTGGGCCAAGCCGGTCATCGTGGCCACCCAGGTGCTCGAGTCCATGATCGACAACCCGCGCCCCACCCGCGCCGAGGCCTCCGACTGCGCCAACGCGGTGCTCGACGGCGCCGACGCGGTCATGCTCTCCGGCGAGACCAGCGTGGGCAAGTACCCGATTGAGACGGTCAAGACCATGGCCCGGATCATCGAGTCCACGGAGGAGCACGGCCTGGAGCGCGTCCCCCCGCTGGGCACCAAGCCCAAGACCCGCGGTGGCGCCATCACCCGTGCCGCCGTCGAAATCGCCGACCAGCTGGACGCCAAGTACATCTGTACGTTCACGCAGTCCGGTGACTCGGCGCGCCGCCTGTCCCGTCTTCGCCCGATCAAGCCGGTCTTCGCGTTCACTCCGGTGGAGCACGTGTGGAACCAGTTGGCTCTGACCTGGGGCATCCAGCCGCAACTGGTTGCCATGGTGGGCCACACTGATGAAATGACCGCACAGGTGGACCGCAGCCTGCTGGACATGGGACTGGTGGAAGACGGCGATCTCGTGGTCATCGCTGCCGGTTCCCCTCCCGGAAAGGCGGGTTCGACCAACTCGCTGAAGGTCCACAAGGTGGGCGACCTCGCGGACACCCCGCGCCTCGGCGAAGCCGCCGAGAAGAAGGAAAAGCTCGGCCCGTGGCCGGAAAAGAAGAAGAGGAACAAGGACAAGGCTGCCGCGGCTCCCGCTGAGTAGCCAGACCTGAAAGGGAGGATCCCCGCCACCAGTTCACCGGTGGCCGGGGTCCTCCCTTTTTGTTGTCTCGTCACTGGAAAGCGGAAGGACCCGGCGCGCTGCCGGGTCCTTCCTGTGCGTTGCTTGTGGCGTTAGTTGACCTGGTTGATGATGGTCTCGGCCACTTCGCGCATGCTCAGGCGGCGGTCCATTGAGGTTTTCTGGATCCAGCGGAAAGCTTCCGGCTCCGTCAGGCCCATCTTGGTGGTCAGCAGGCTCTTGGCGCGTTCCACGAGCTTACGGGTGGCGAACTGCTCCTGCAGGTCGGTGACCTCGGCTTCGAGGGCCTTGATCTCCTCGTGCCGGGAGAGGGCGATCTCCAGTGCGGGGATCAGGTCGGCCGGAGTGAACGGCTTCACCACGTAGGCCATGGCGCCCGCGTCGCGGGCGCGCTCCACGAGTTCCTTCTGGCTGAAGGCGGTCAACAGGACCACAGGGGCGATACGTGCCTTGACGATCTTCTCGGCCGCTGAGATGCCGTCCATGACGGGCATCTTGACGTCCATGAGGACCAGGTCCGGCTTGAGCTCCTCGGCCAGCTGCACGGCCTTCTCGCCGTTGTCGGCCTCGCCGATGACGTCGTAGCCTTCGCCGCGCAGGATTTCGATGATGTCCAGGCGGATGAGGGTTTCGTCTTCGGCCACAACGACGCGGCGCGCCGGCTGGGACGTTTTGTTTGACTCCGTCGGTTCTGACACGGGATCTCCTTGAAAAGGTACGGCGGGACTATGACCATCTTAGTTGGGCCCCGCGCTTGTACTTGGATCGGCATGGCTTGTTGCGACGGCGGTGGCGCGATTCTGGGTTTTAGCCTATCTGCATGTAGAGTAAATCCGCGCACTGGTAGTGGCTGCGTTGATCACACTTCGTTGTGAGCCTACGATTGTTACTCCGTGTACTCCGCGCCCGAGTGGCGGAATTGGCAGACGCGCCGCACTCAAAATGCGGTATCGAAAGGTGTGTGGGTTCGAGTCCCACCTCGGGCACAGTGTTTTCGCAGGTCAGCGGCTTTCTCGCCGCTGGGTGTGGACAAATCTACGAAAAGTGTGGACAGCGGCGTAGCATTTTGCCCATGGCCAGCATTAAAAGGCGCACCAAAAAGGACGGCTCCACCTCGTTCATGGTCTGCTGGCGTGACCCTGCAACGCGCAAAGAGCACGGCATCACTTTCGCGACTGAAGCAGAAGCGACCACCCTAAAGCGTCTCCTCGATGCCAATAACCAGTCGTTCGAAATCGCGCAGCATGCGATGGTTCAGAACCAGACCAAGGCACCGACGGTCGCCGCCGTCATCCAGGAGCACATCGATCTGCTGGTGCGCCCGTCTGTGGGGACTGTCCAGACGTACCAAACGATGTTGAAGCTGCACATTACCGACGTCATAGGGCACATTCCGGTCGACAAGCTTGATTACCGGCACATGACGTACTGGATCAAATCGATGCAGGCGAAGGGCCGGTCGCCCAAAACCATCAAGAACAATCACGGTTTGATCTACGCCGCCATGGAAACCGCCGTGATGCTGCGCTACCGGAAGGACAATCCGTGCCGCGGGGTCCAGCTTCCGTCCGGCGAGAAAGCAGAGGACGAAGCCCGTTTCCTGACTCACGCTGAGTTCGGGCTCATCCTCGAGGGTATGGGGGAGAGGTACAAGGCTTTCACGGAGTTCCTGGTCATGACTGGAACCAGATTCGGCGAGGCAACTGCGGTGACCGTGGCCGACGTCGACCTCACGTCCAAGCCCCCGACAATCCGAATCAACAAAGCGTGGAAGCGCGGGAAAGAATCGGAGTACTACATCGGCGCGACAAAGACCGGTGCCGGAAAGAGGACAGTCTCACTCAACCCACATCTGGTGGACGTTCTTGTTCCCCTGGTGGCCAGCCGTCCTGGCAAGGAGCTCCTGTTTACCACCCCCAAGGGTGAACGGATCATTCACAAGCTTTACTGGCATCACTACTGGGTCCCTGCTGTGAAGGCGGCACAGGCCAGAGGGCTCACCAAGGAACCCCGCATCCACGATCTGCGCCATACGCATGCGTCCTGGCTGATTCAGGACGGCGTTTCGTTGTTTACAGTGTCCCGGCGGCTCGGGCATGCATCCACTCGAACAACGGAGCAGGTGTACGGGCACCTGATGCCGCAGGCCCTCCAGGACGCCGCCGATGCAGTGGAACGATCCGCCGCCATCTGGCGCAGCTAAATGGACCACGGCAGCTAGGAGGTTTTCTGCCGTGCCTGTGCCCGGGTTCCAATTACTCTGACGGACGTTGGCGATTGCGCGGTCCTCCGGACTTCACGCAACAGAGCAATCTCTTTCAAGTGCACTGACGTAAACACGATCTTCCCCTTGCCCCAGACAGAGTGGGGGAACTCGCCCTTTGCAGCCCCGTCCCGGAGCCACGCCTCTGAGCACTTTAGAACCGAAGCAGCCTCGGCTGGTTCGAAGAATTCGAGTTTCATGCCGTCTTCGATCCCCTCGTCATCGTGGAGCGGCGCCCGTTGTGGGGCCTGCTCTAGCTCATGGACGGGGTGGCGGCCGTCTGCATGACCGGACGCGTTATTCCTCGGCGTGCAGGGCGAGCCAGGCGGCAAAGTCGCTGCGGCTGATCCGCAGGTGGCGGCCAATGCGGTACGCGCGCGGTCCAACGTGTTTGGCACGCCACTGATAGAAGGTCTGCTCGGGGATCTGCAGCAGCGCGCAGATCTCTTTCGGCGTTAGCCAAGTTTCGTCTGTGGTGTCGATGCTTCGGCCGCGTTTTGGAAGTGAGGTCATCTGGGTCTCCGTCGTGCTTGCCAGCACGATGGCCAGCTCGGTTCTTAGTTCATGGGCGAAGGGCCGACGGTCGGCATGATCTGGGCGCTGAAGCTTTCCGCGAGCGCTTCCACCTGTCGCTGGACCTGCTCTGCCGAGGCGTCGAATTGATCGGACGAGCGTTGTACCAGGCCGGCGCGGCCCAAGAGAGTGAGCTGTCGGCGAATCGTGGACGGCGAAGCTCGGAGGCCCGTTCCGATTTGGCCACAGGTCGACGGGCCGTTCCTCAGAAGGAAGCGGATGATTTGGCTTCGCGTTCGGTTCATCAGGATATTCGACATGGAGAGACCACAACCCAAGAAGTATGCGGGACCTGCTGCTGTAGACGGGTCTACAGCAGCAGGTTACTCTCGCCGAGATCATGTTGGAAGAGGCTCGCCGGGGAAATGATGCAACGGAACCGCTAGCTGATGGGCTGATGATGCCTGACGAGCAAGGAGAATGTCATGGATGACCATCCACAGGTTAAGGCCTTCCGGGATGCGGCCGGGATGCTCCGTGCTGAGCGCTATTGGGGCTTCGACTCAAAGGAAGAACAAACAGAGCTCTTACGCGCGCTAAAAGACGTGCTGACGGAGGTCTGCTTCCATCTGGATGCCCATGGGGTGTTGCCGCAGGCTGTCCTACGGATGTGGCAGGCTATGGCCGCTCCGGGGATCCAAGGATTACCCGTGCGGCCATCGTCTGGTCTCGTGTTGATCTCTTACCTTGACGGTCGGATCGAGCAGTTGATTGCCGAGTCAAACGACTCAGGGAATACTGGGGCGGAGGGGAGTTCCAGACCTTGACCAAGCCAACTGGCCCCCGTCCGCTGAACGAGGAGTGTGGGCAATGCGGGGTGCCGAGTCTGGGCGCGGCGATGCGTTGTCTCCTCAAGCTCAGCTGGCGCGCCGGCTAAACCTGCTGCTGGATGCGGCGGTCGCCGAGCGGGGGAAGCCGGTGACGTTCAGGGAAGTTCAGGCCGAGCTTGCGGCCAGGGGGATCAAGCTTTCCCGAGCGCGGTGGTTCTATATGAAAGAGGGGACCGGGCGCCTGGTTAGCGACCCGGTTTTGCTCTCCGGGCTATGCAGTATTTTCAAGGTCAATCCCTCGTATCTGATCGACGACGATACTGAACTGCCCGAGCGCATCGACTCGCAGCTGGAATTCGTTAAGTCTCTCCGGGCTGCTCGCGTAAAGTCCTTCGCCGCTCGAACCCTGGGGGACGTATCCCCCGAGACTTTGAGGGCCATCTCTGAGTACTTGAATAGGGATATTGGGCGCCATCCCGAAGGTGAGCAGGCGGCCGCTAGTCCTCCAGAAGATACTCAAGATGGGCAGCCAACAGTTCCCTGATTCGTGCGGGATTTGTTGAATACCGTGGTGAGCGGCCATGCCGCCGGCCTGGTTCCACGTCGACGACGACGGCGCCCGACTCCTCCAGTGCAAGCAGGTGCTTCGCGACACTGGGTTCGCCAGCGCTAACTGAAGCGACGATGTCACCTCGGGTGGCGGGGCCGTGTGCGGAAAGATAGCGGAGGATTTCGTTGCGTGCCCTATTGCCGAATGTAGCCACTGCAGCCTCGACGTCGGCAGACCATGCTTCGTCGTGTGGCTGGGTAATCCTTGGCATAAGACCATTCTTATCGAACGCCACTCAAAAAGTAAGACTTGGAGTCTTGACGATACTTTAAGTATCTTTGACAATAGTTTCCATAGTCTTTTCGTAGTTGTGGTTGGCCTTGGTTCTTGGCCGCCGCACCCCAGGCGCCTGACTTGGTGCTGACGCCGGACTCATTGGATTGTCTACTCGAAGCGGTGAAGACCATGAGAGTCGAAACCAGGGCAGATCAGGCCCAGAACGAACAAGCAACCAAGATTTACGTTGATGTCTCCCTACGCCGCGCTCCGGAGCCCGCCGCGCTCGCAGTTCCTGTGGATCAGATCATGGTCGCCGTCGACAGTGTGCGTGGATATGTCATTTCGCACCTCGGTCGCATTGGCCGGGCGTCCGATGCGGACGACGTTATGCAAGACATTCGAGTCGCGGTCTGGGAAGGAGTAACGCGAGGCCGTTACCGCCAGCTGCCCGGAGTTCCCTTCGCCGCATGGGTGCAGGGCGTCTGCTGCAACGTCTGCGCCGCGTACATCCGCCGCGAATTGAGCCGTCAGACGCTTCCCCTCCTCATGGAACCGGACTGCGGCGAAGGAGCGGCGTCACTGGATGCTGTGGACTTTCTCGGTTTTGACAGGGTCGGGGACCGAAGTGCAGAGAAAGTTGTTGATCAGGACTGGGCTCGGACGATCATTGAGTTGACGCGTTCGAGCGTTCCTCCGGGAGTCTGGGAACTTGCCGTGGTTAGTCTCACCGGACCTCGCCAGTACGGTCTACCGTCGAACCAGGACCGCCGCCGGTGGCGTGCGGTCACTGTGGTCCGCCAGACGGCACGGACCGTCCAACACGCACTAGAGGTTGAGCCAACGGCCGTCGGCAACATCAACGACGTGTGCGAGCAGGCCGTAGCCTGCCTGCCAACCCCTGTGCTCCGACGAACTGCCGCCACCATTGTTCGTCCAGGACTCCGAGGGCCAGAACGAGCCCGGGCATTGCAAGCCGTGGCCGCAGAGCTTGGCGTGACCGAACGCTACGTGGCCGTACAAATCGGTTTCGCCCGACGGCTGTATCAAGCCTCGTGGCGGATCATCCGTGCCGGCATGCTACGCGCTCGCTGATCATGCATGAAGCCGGTCCTCTTGCAATGAGCAGGTGAGGAGGCTGATATGTGGTTATCGCGAAGAAGCTCGCTCTCTGGTTCTAGCAGCAGGCGTCGATGGTGGTTTATCGTCATCGTCCTTGCGGCCCTAGCCACGGTCATCTTCGTTCTGTCCCGCCCTCCACAGGGGCCCGCCGCGGAACCGGATCCGCCACGGCCGAGTGAAACGACACCGGACGCTGCGACGGGCACCTCGCCGACGCCGACGGCGGTAGTTCCATCGCCGGCGCCCACCGTCGACGGCAACGATGTTTCGGCTTCACCTCGGACCACCGACTATCGCAGGCTAGCCGCCACGGCAGCCAAGACGATCTATACCTGGGACACCCGTAACTCAACGTATTCTGAGGTCTACTCACGGCTTCGTGACTGGTGGAATGTGCTGCCGGACGGATCCAATCCACTTACGGTGTTGGTGCAAGAGTTCGAAGCCACGGGGGTAAACGCCGGAACATATGCGTCCTTAGCAGGGCAACAGGCCCGCCGAACTGCAGCGGTCCAGTCTCTGCGCTGCGACTTCGAGTTGGCGAAGGTGCGGGAGCGGCCGGCGCCTTGGGCGGGACTGCACGTGTGCACCGTCTCGCTTCGCGTTCTGGACCAAACGAGCTCTTCCCGGAACATGTACATAGCGCCCGTGAGCGTCATGATGAATTGTCCACCGGCCGACATGGCTCCTCCAGATCATTGCGTCATGGTCGGGTTCTACGCTGCGGCCAACAGGATCGTCTACTGATGCCGGCACCCGCCATTCTTGCGGCTCTAGCCAGGCGTCGTCTAATTTTTCGGGCCTCGGTGGCAGCAGCCACAGCCCTGGTTATGGTGGGCACTGTGGCGTTTTCCGCCTGCATTGCGGCCCTCGGCCTCAACCCCGTGGCCAGCTCGCCTGTATGTCTCTCAGCCAGCCCGGGGACCGATCCACTGAGCGTTGGTTCTGACAGCCAAAGTCCAGCGAGTCTGTCTGTCCGCCAATCTGTCGTTGCAAGGCAGTACATCTCAGTCGGAAAGCAACTGGGCGTACCTCGCGATGGCCAGATCATCGCGATCATGATGGCTTTGCAGGAATCCAGTCTCAGAGTGCTGGCGAACTCGAACGTTCCTGCCTCGCTACGATTCCCGCATGACGGCGTCGGCAGCGACCATGATTCCCTCGGCACTGCCCAACAACGTCCGGCGGCTGGTTGGGGGTCCATCGGGCAACTGATGGACCCCGCGTACAACGTGAGAGCCTTCTATGGCGGCCCAAGCGGACCAAATCACGGCAGCCCTCGCGGGTTGCTGGACATCCCGGGCTGGCAGTTCATGAGTAAAGGCCAGGCTGCACAGGCCGTCCAAGTGTCGGCGTTTCCCGAACTATATGCCCGATGGGAGCCGGAGGCTTCTGCCATAGTTGATGCACTGTCGGGCAGTGTCACCTCGTATCCCTGCACAGACTCGACGAGTGCCTCGCAGCCAATGCTTCAGCGCACCAATTTGAGCCAGATCCGAAAAGATATTCTGCGGTTTACGCAAGAAGGCGTCGGCGGCACATACGTGTGGGGCGGCACAGCTTTCAAGGCGTGGGACTGCTCAGGCTATGTCCAGTGGATATACCGGCGGGCAGGAATCAACCTGCCACGCGTGGAGCAATGGAGGGTGGGCGTAAGGACTCGCACTCCGCAACCAGGAGATCTCGTGGTGCAGAACGCACAGGGCCCGAACAACTGGGGACACGTGGGCATTTACGCCGGCGACGGCAAAATGTACAGCGCGCTCAATCCTGCGGTCGGCACGTTGCTGCACCCGATCACCTGGAACTCGCATACGGCATATTTTGATCTACTGAAGTGAAGGTGGTCTAGGTGACGGCAGGCTCTCCTGGCGTTAGGGCCACCGGTTCCTTATCCGGGTTGGACGTGTCCAAGATGGCGTCTACTAAGAAAACGAAGGTGACCTCCCTGGGGAAATTGGGGTGAGGTTGGGCTCGAATCCGAGCGCGAGCATTCGGCGTTGGAGGCGATTTCTGGCGCGTTCGGGGTTTGTTTTGTCGTAATGATCGATGCCGAGTTCGTCGTAGGCTAGGC